>NZ_CP053071.1:985500-1314000 GCF_025266855.1 Longinema margulisiae | reverse complement strand
ACCTACACCCGTTATGAGGATCTCTTAGAAAACCCCGATATAGATGGTGTCTATATTTCTACTCCCCCTGCCCTGCACGCCCCCTGGATAAAAAAGGCCCTTTCTCAAGACAAACACGTTCTTTGTGAAAAACCCCTGGTTCTGACTACCCAGGAACTCTATCCCCTTCTTCATCTTGCCTCCCAAAAGCAAAAGATTCTCATGCCCGCCTGGATGTATCGCTTTCATCCCCAATGGCAAAAACTGAAGGAAATTCTCTCTCAAAATCTGATTGGGAAGATACAAATGATCACCATCCACATCAGTTATGAATCAAAAGAAAAAACGAACATTCGCTTTAATAAATCCCTTGGAGGAGGAGTCCTCAACGACATAGGATGCTATGCTCTTTCTGCATTGAGTTTTCTGTTTGAAATTTTTCCTTTATCGCTTACGTGTACAAGCCTTTTGGATAAAGACACAGAGGTAGATATTCTGACCACAGGAGTACTTTCTTACCCTGATTTTCAAGCCACTTTTACCGTATGTATGGAAATGTATCGTTATCAGAGACTCAGAATTTTCGGCTCAGACGGCATGATAGAGATGGAATATCCATTCAATCCCCCCCAGGATAAGGATGCACATCTTTTTCTTTTTTCCTCCCACGGAGAAAAAACATTTTCTTTCTCCCCCTTCAATCCCTACACCGAGGAGTGGAAAGTTTTTCTCCAGAGTATGGAAAAACCATGCCTTCCTCTCAGCCCTAAGGAAATGCTAAAAGAAACCTTTCTTTTAGAACAGTGCCAACAAGCTATACATAAAAAAAAGACTATCCTTTTGAAGATTCCCTCTCAGTTAAAAAAACATTTTTCGTAAATAAAAAAACTAACAAGCTATCTGAATACACAACACTCTCAGAAAATTGCATTCTCCCTTGCTTTGCCTTACAATACCCCTATGACAAAAAATCCAGAGGACAAACGTATGCTCAACGAAATCCCCAGTATCTATCAGATCTTTCTTCGCCATTTTACCGACAAAGGCACTTTTTCCGCCGCCATACCCCGTCTTGAAACGATCAAAAAAATGGGCTTTTCCTGGATTTATCTCACCCCCATCCATCCGATTGGAGAAGTAGCACGAAAAGGTAGCTTGGGAAGTCCTTATGCTATAAAAAATTATCGTGAAATCAATCCTGAGCTGGGGACACTTTCCGACTTCAGGCAATTTATTCAACACGCTCACGACCTTGGCCTGAAGGTGATGATCGATGTGGTGTACAACCATACCTCCCCGGATTCCGTCTTAGCCAAAAATCATCCTGAGTGGTTTCTTCGAGATCGTCATGGAAACAC
The DNA here is from genome assembly GCF_025266855.1 of Longinema margulisiae. Classification (GTDB taxonomy): domain Bacteria; phylum Spirochaetota; class Brevinematia; order Brevinematales; family Thermospiraceae; genus Thermospira. The sequence goes on along the minus strand of NZ_CP053071.1, from coordinate 1,312,663 downwards.
CACCAGAAAATTTGACGACTGGAGTGATATCATTGATTTGGATTTTTCTTCCTCCCCAGCCCTCTGGGAGGAACTTATCGACACCCTCATCCAGTGGCGAGATGAAGGCGTTGATGGTTTTCGATGCGATGTGGCTTCCCTTGTCCCCATCGACTTCTGGAAAGAAGCAAGACAAAAAGTGAATAGACCAGAGAATGGACAGGACACCTATCCCATCCTCTGGCTTGCCGAACAGGTCCACCCCCAATTCCTCCTCGCCGTGAGAAGAAAAGGCTTTCTCTGTCATGGGGGGCCTGAACTTCACCAGGCTTTCGATCTCACCTACGACTACGATGGCTTTGAACGACTGGAAGCCTACTGGGGTGGAGAACGTCCCATCAACGATTTTGTGGACTATCTCTATACCCAGCAAACCGTTTACCCCGCTGGTCTCACAAAGGCCAGATTTTTAGAGAATCATGATCAGAAACGAGCCGCCTGGCGATTTGGACAGACAGAACGTCTCAAACAATGGACAGCCTTTTATCAGATGCTTCCCGGTGTCACCTTTGTTTATATGGGACAGGAGTACGCCATTAAAGAGTATCCCTCTCTCTTTGAAAAAACTCCCGTGAACTGGGAGAAGGGCAACCACGCCTTTTTTGACTTCTTTCAAAGATGTTTTACCCTCACCCAGCATATCAAACAAGAAGCCCCCGAATTTTCAGCCAAGCTCATTGGAGAAGGCCTCGTCTGGATCGAACGCTGGGGCAAAAAGAACTATGCAGCCCTTTTCAACTTAGAAACCAAACAGGGAGAGTTTCATCTTCCTTTCCCCATCCATGGCAAGGACCTCTTGTCTGGACAAACCATCTCCCTCGAAGGCAAAATATCCCTTCCCCTTCTTCCCCTCATCATAGAAAAAGAAAAACCATAAAAAAGGAGAAACCCCATGGAATACTTTCTTGAAGGAAACCATATTGCTCTTGGTCCCATCAAACCGGAGGATGCTCCTCTTTTTACCCTCTGGATGAATGATCTTCTCACCACCATCACCCTCGGGGCCACAAAACAGGTATGGACAGAGATAGCCGAAAAAGAGATCCTCCAGAGCATGGCTCAGAGTGGTTACCACTTTGCCATACGAAAAAAAGCAAGCGGAAAACTCATCGGAAGTTGCTCCTTCAAAAACATCAACTGGCCTCGCCGATGTGCTGAAATCGGGATCCTCATTGGTGACAAAAGCGAACGCCACCAGGGGTATGGGACTGAGGCCGTGCAACTCCTCGTCGAATATGGCTTTCGGGTCTTGGGATTTGGCAATATCATGCTCTCTGTGTATGAATTCAACAAAGACGCCATCCGCTGCTATGAAAAGGCCGGCTTCAAAAAGATAGGAAGAAGACGAAAAGCGATCTATCTCGATGGAAAATATTATGACGAGATCTTCATGGATATTCTGCCCAAAGAAATAACAAGCGATTTTCTTGGGAGAAATTTATCTCCCCTTGTCAAGGCATGAAGGCATCAGAAGTTTTTTATCCAAATTATCCTTTAGAAAAAAGTGAGCCTCCTATGCTATCCATCTCCTGAGTTTGATGAAAAAACCCCCTGACATCCTGTGCCAGGGGGTTTTGGTTATGCCTTCTCTTTGATCTTGATCTTGATATTCTGATAGGCCCGGATACCCGTTCCTGCAGGAACAAGCTGTCCAACCACCAGGTTCTCCTTGAGTCCTTCCAGCTTGTCCACGGCCTTTCTGAGAGCTGCACTGGAAAGCACCTTGGGAGTCTCCTGGAACGAAGCCGCCGAGAGGAAGCTCGTGGTAAGCAAAGAAGCCTTGGTAAGACCAAGAAGGACCGGACGGGATTTTGCCGGCTGACCACCCTGCTCAAACACACGGGCGTTTTCGGCATAGAACTGGTTCTTTTCCACCAGCTGTCCCATAATGAAGTTGGTATCACCTGGCTCTATTACCTCTACCTTTCGGAGCATCTGCCGGATGACCACACTGATGTGCTTCTCACTGATATCCACACCCTGGAGTCGGTACACTTCCTGAATCTCATCAAGCAGGAATTCATTCACCGCGGTATATCCAAGGACTCTCAGGATATCATGGGAGCTCACCACACCATCACAGAGGGGCTCTCCTGCATTGACCTTGTCCCCAACACGGACGTAGATATTTCTTCCCAATGGAATCACATGGTTGAAGATCTCGCCATTCTTCGCACGAATACCTACCACGTATTTTCCTTTTCGCTGTTCCACAGTTTCCACCACACCACGTACCTTGGCAATCACGGTAGCCACTTTTGGCTTGCGGGACTCAAAGAGTTCCGTCACACGAGGAAGACCTCCAATAATATCTTTGGTTCGTCGTTTTGCAAGAGGTCTTCGAGCCACCACATCACCGGGTTTGACTATTGTCCCTTCTTCTACGGCAAGCTGGGTACCTGCCATGACGGTGAAGTGTTCTACTGTCTCCCCATTCTCGTTCACAATGAGAATCAGGTTCTTGTTTGGCGTCTCTACACCATCTACCACATCCACAGCATAGGCCACACGGCCACCTTTTTCGGCAATGTAGAGGTCATTGTAGGGGTCAAAACGAGCAATCTCTGTTCCTCTCTGTACCACATCACCAACCTTGTAGAAGATAAAGGAACCTATCTTGAGATTATACTCATACGTGTTGGCCTCAGTAATATACACCATATCATCCTTCACGTAGACAACTACCTTTCGCCCAAACTTGGCTTCTGTTCCGTCCACAAGGGTAAAGAGCGGTGTTTCACTGAAGAACTCTTTCCCATGAAGGGCAGCTACATCAACACCAGGCGCAATATCTTTGACCGAATAACTCTTGAGAATCTTGCGAACATTGATGTACCCCTTTCGGGCACAGATGCGAGCGGGTCTATTTTCAAACTCACGCTCAATCAGGTTCTCAGGCATATTCACAATGACCGCATCATAGTTAAGCTTGAGCTGATTCTCTTCAAGCTGAGCAGCCGCCACACCACCAATATGGAAGGTTCTCATGGTAAGCTGGGTACCCGGCTGTCCAATAGACTCTGCCGCAATAATACCCACAGCCTCACCAATATTCACGAGCCGTTTCACCGAGAGATCCCATCCATAACAGAGGGCACATACCCCACGCTGAGCCTCACAGGTGAGTACACTCCGGATACGAACTGTTTCAATACCTGCCTCTTCTATACGAGTGACCTTGTCCTCATCGAGAACCTCATTGGCCTTGGCAATCAATTCTCCCGTTCGAGGATCATACACATTGGTGAGAGCCACCTTGCCGAGGATACGGTCCTTGAGTGGCTGAATAATCTCATCTCCTTCCCGAATAGCCCCAATATCAAGACCGCGTACCGTACCACAGTCATGTTCGGTTACCACCACATCCTGAGCAATATCCACCAGTTTTCGGGTAAGGTATCCAGCATCAGCTGTTTTGAGAGCGGTATCAGCGAGACCTTTTCGAGCTCCATGGCTGGAAATAAAGTACTCAAGCACCGAGAGACCCTCTTTGAAGTTCGATTTAATAGCGAGTTCAATAATATCTCCACTGGGTTTTGCCATGAGACCTCGCATACCAGCAAGCTGACGAATCTGTTCACGGCTACCACGAGCTCCCGAGTCCATCATCACATACAGAGGGTTAAATCCACCCTGACTCTTCTTGAGAGCCTCTTCCACCATCTTTTTGATCTTTTCGTTAGCCGTTGCCCAGTAGTCAATCACCTGGTTATAACGCTCTTCAGGGGTAATAAGCCCTTTCTTGGCGTTCTGTTCAATCTTTTCAATTTCCTTTTCTGTTTTGCTCACAATCTCATACTTGGCCTCTGGGATCTCCACATCGGCAAGCGAGATGGTCATACCACCAAGGGTAGCATACTTGTACCCAATCGCCTTGAGATCATCAAGGAAGAACGCTGTCTCTTTGATACCATACAGCCTATAACACTGGGCAATCAAAGCCTCAATCTTCTTTCCTGTGAGGGTATCATTCACAAAGCGAAGTTTCTCAGGCACAATCTCGTTGAAGATAACCCGACCAACGGTGGTTTCTATCCACTCTCCATTGAATTTATAGCGGATGGTATCATTGAGACGAATAATCTTGCGATCAAGATTCAACAGAATCTCTTCATAACTATCAAAGGCCTTGAGAGGAGCCTTCTCATCCCGAATAGCCGGCTTGGTGAGATAATAAATACCAAGCACCATATCCTGGGTAGGATACACAATGGGCTTTCCATTCGCAGGGTTGAGGAGGTTACGAGAGGAGAGCATAAGCATCCAGGCCTCGATCTGGGCTTCAGGTGTGAGTGGCACATGAACCGCCATCTGGTCTCCATCGAAGTCGGCGTTGTACGCATGACAAACAAGCGGATGGAGCTGAATAGCCTTTTCTTCAATAAGCACAGGTTCAAAAGCCTGAATACCAAGCCTGTGAAGGGTAGGAGCACGGTTGAGAAGCACAGGATGATCCTTCACCACCTCCTCAAGAATAGCCCATACCACCTCATGCTCACTCTCAATCATGCGCTTGGCTGCCTTGATATTATGGGCATATCCCTGCTCAGTGAGCCCACGCATCACAAACGGTTTGAAAAGCTCAAGGGCCATCAGCTTGGGAAGTCCACACTGGTGAAGCTTGAGGTTAGGTCCTACCACAATCACCGAACGACCAGAGTAGTCCACACGTTTACCCAGGAGGTTCTGACGAAAACGTCCCTGTTTCCCTTTCAGGATATCAGAGAGTGACTTGAGAGGTCTATCTCCAGAACCGGTCTTTGGATGAGAGCGACGAGAGTTGTCAAAAAGCGAATCCACCGCATCTTGAACCATTCGCATCTCATTTTTCACAATAAGATCAGGAGAGTGAAGCGACAAAAGCCTCTTCAGTCGGTTATTTCGGTTGATGAGCTGTCTGTAGAGTTCATTGATATCAGAACTTGCGAAACGCCCACCCTCAAGAGCCACCATAGGACGAAGATCCGGCGGAATCACAGGAATCACATCGAGAATCATCCACTCGAGCTTATTTCCAGAAGCACGGATCTCCTCTAAAAGCTCGAGGCGCTTCAGGACTTTCTTGTCCACCTTGGAACTTGCCTTGCCTGTAATCTCAGAGCGAAGGAGACTAATCTCGCTATCTAAGTCCATATTCTGCAGGATCTTTTTGATAGCAATAGCTCCGGTATCAGCCACAAAGGTTTCCTGGTACTTTTCCCGGTAATCTTCATACTCATCATCGGTGAGCACTTGCTTCGGAAGAAGATCCGTTTCACCGGGATCAATCACAATGTACTTCTCAAAATAGAGAATACTCTGCACATCGGCCGAAGAAATATCCAAAATCAACGCCAATTTGCTTGGCACAATCCGGTAATACCAGATATGCGCCACCGGTGTAGCCAGAGCAATATACCCTGTTCTCTGACGGCGGACCTTGGATTCGGTAATCTCCACACCACAGCGGTCACATATCACGCCCTTGTACCGGATGGACTTGAACTTCCCACAATTACATTCATAATCCTTGATAGGCCCAAAAATCCTCTCACAGAAAAGCCCATCCCTATCAGGTTTCTGGGTTCTATACCCGATGGTATCGGCTTTCTTTACCTCACCATAGGCCGTCTTTTTGATAAGCTCAGGTGAGGCCAATTGTATCGAAATCGAACCAAATGCTGATGATATCTTCATATCCCCGTCTCCTTCCCCACATTATACCAGATGGAATTTTGTGGCATCGTTAATCTCTCGTTCACGGTCATTCAAATAGATGCGCTGGCCCTTCTGGTCGTACACGCGCACATCCAGAGCAAGACCCTTGAGTTCCTGAACCAGCACATTGAACGACTCCGGTACACCCATGTAGTTGAGATACTTCGCCTTGATAATTCCCTCGTAAACCTTCACGCGTCCTTCAGTATCATCTGACTTGATGGTGAGCATCTCCTGGAGCAGATTGGCGGCGCCATACGCCTCAAGAGCCCAGACTTCCATCTCTCCGAGTCGCTGACCACCAAAGTTAGCCTTTCCACGAAGAGGCTGCTGGGTGACAAGGGCATACGGTCCAACCGATCGAGCATGAATCTTGTCATCAACCATGTGATGGAGTTTAAGCATGTACATCACCCCAACAAATACAGGATTTTCAAAATACTCACCGGTGAGTCCATCCCGGAGCCTGTATTTTCCTGTTTTGGGGAGTTTGACCATCTCAAAATAACGCTCAATCTCTTCATCCGTCTCACCATACTGTTTGCGTTCTTTGTAAAGATCCTCTCGAATCTTTTTGTTGGCCTCTTCTATCTCATGCTCAATCTGCTCAAGCGTAGCCCCTTCAAACACCCCACATTCATAGTGTCTATGAAGTTTGAGACCAGCAAGACCAAGAATGGTCTCAAAAAGCTGACCAATATTCATACGGCTCGGCACACCAAGAGGATTGAGCACAATATCCACCGGCGTTCCATCAGGGAGGAAAGGCATATCCTCTTCTGGAAGAACACGGGAAATCACACCCTTGTTTCCGTGACGTCCGGCCACTTTATCACCAGGTTTGATTTTGCGTTTCTTGGCAATATACACCTTGACCATCTTGAGAACACCGGGAGGAAGATCATCCTTTTCCTCAGATGAGAAGACCTTGACGTCCACCACAACGCCACCCTCTCCATTGGGCACACGAAGAGAGGTATCCTTCACTTCCTTGGCCTTTTCTCCAAAGATAGCATGGAGAAGCCTGAACTCAGGTGTCTCACTTGGTTCATTCTTCGGGGTTACCTTGCCCACCAGGATGTCTCCTGGTTTCACATAGGCCCCAACACGGATAATACCATTCTCATCAAGATTTCTGAGAGCGTCTTCTCCTACATTGGGAATATCAATGGTAATCATTTCACTTCCCAATTTGGTTTCCACAGCCTTGCACTCAAAAACTGTCATGTAGATAGAAGTAAACTCATCATCCTTGAGAAGCCTCTGGCTGATGAGAACAGCATCTTCGTAGTTATACCCATTCCAGGGCATGAAGGCCACCACCACGTTCTTTCCAAGGGCAAGTTCCCCATTGGAAGTGGCAAAACCATCTGCAAGGAGATCGCCAACCTTGACCTTGTCTCCAGCACTAACCACAGGTTTCTGGTTGTAGGCCGTATCCTGGTTGGTTCTTCGGAATTTCATCAAAGGATACTCGTGGAGCTTTCCTTTGTTATCCTCTACCACCACCATGGTGGAATCTACCTTCTTCACCACACCGTCCACTCCGGAGACCACGATAGCCCTTGAATCACGGGCGGCATAATACTCCATCCCTGTCCCCACGATGGGAGGTTCTAATCTGAGAAGAGGTACTGCCTGACGCTGCATGTTGGATCCCATGAGGGCTCGGTTCGCGTCATCATGTTCAATGAAGGGAATAAGCGCTGCCGAAACAGAAAGGATCTGTTTGGGAGAAATATCCATGTACTGGATCTTCTCCCGTTCCACAAGCATAAATTCGCCTTTATAACGGGCTTCCACCAGTTCGTCTCTGATGGTATAATCATCCGTCAACACGGTGTTTGCCTGAGCGATATAAAAGACTTCCTCTTCTGTGGCCGAGAGATAGTGTACCTCTCCCGTCACCTTGCCATTTTTGACCACCACATAGGGGGTTTCAATAAACCCATATTGGTTTACCCGTGCGTAGGTAGAGAGAGACACAATGAGACCAATATTGGGACCTTCTGGGGTTTCAATAGGACAAACCCTTCCATAGTGCGTATTGTGCACGTCTCGCACCTCAAATCCCGCCCTATCCCTGGAAAGTCCTCCAGGACCAAGAGCAGAGAGACGACGTTTGTGGGTAAGCTCAGACAAGGGGTTGGTCTGGTCCATAAACTGAGAAAGCTGACTCATCCCGAAGAAGTCATTGATAGCTGAGACAATAGGCTTGATCGCAATGAGACTCTGGGGAGAAATATCCTCATTGTCCCGACTCAAAAACTTCTCATGAATAGCCCTTTCCACCTTGGCAAAAGCCTGCAGAAGCTGGTTCACCAAAAGCTCGTTCACATTTCGCACACGACGGTTCCCGAGATGATCCACATCATCAAGGGGTTCTTTGCCTGTGGCCACCTTCAAGAGATGCTGAAGGGTTCGATTGATATCTTCAAAGGAAAGGGTTCTCTGTTCCACCAGAGCCTGCTTCTCCTCCGGAGAAAGCTCAGGATACAGCTTCAGCACCATCTTGTAGCGTCCCACCTCTCCTAAATCATAAAACTTGGGATGGAAGAACATATTCTGAAGCTCTTTGACAATCGCATCCACAGAAGCCGCTTCCCCTGGATGAAGCACAGAGTACACCTTTTTGATAGACTTCTGGAAGTTATCTTTGGCATCGTCCTTCTCAAGTGTGAGGAGAAATGGCTTGTTCTCCAATGCTGAGCGAGGATCAATGATATGAATAAACTGAATACCCTTCTGGTAGAGAAGGTTTACGTAGTTGGGGGTGAGTTTTTCAACCGCCCCGATGAGAATATTCCCGTCTGCATCCACCACATCCTGGGCCAAATATTTTCCGACCAGTTTGGTGATGGCATCGTTTTTCTCCACCTTGTTGAGGTCCAGCTTTCTTGTCTTGAAAAAGGCACTCACCATCTCATTGGTGGACATCCCGAGGGCACGGAGGAATACAGAAACCAAGATCTTGCGACGAGCATCCACCCGAACATACATGAGGTCCTTGCGTTTGTCAAGAATAAACTCAAGCCACGCACCCTTTTCAGGCACAATCTTTGAAGAAAATTCTCTATTTTTATAGGCAAAAAGCACACCTGGAGACTTGTAGATCTGGTTGATAACCACTCGCTCAGCCCCATTGATAATAAACGTCCCACGAGGGGTCATCAGAGGAAAATCACCGATATAAATATCCTTTTCTTTGATTTCGCCGGTCTTCCGATTGATTACCCGGAACACAGCCTTGAGAGGAAGGGCATAGGTGAGGTTTTTATCGAAACACTCGCTTTCCGTATAGCGAGGCTTGTCAAGATCATATCGCACATAATCAATAACGATATCAGGCTCTCCCCCTTTACGCCCCTGCGATGAAAGCTCAATAGGAAAAAACGTCCGGAAAACTAACTCGAGTCCCTTCTTTTCCCTCTTTGCAGGATCAACATTGGCCTGCAAAAAGTCTTCATAGGCCTTGAGTTGAATCTCTAAAAGATCGGGGAGATCTGTCCATTCCCGTCTCTGAGAGAAACTCACCCTCTGTGGCTTTATCGACATAGATTTCTCCATTTTTGTATTTTATGGTATAAATACAACATCCCCTTCTTTTCTCGGAAGAAAAGAAGGGGGATATTCACAAACCTAACGAGCAAACCTGAGCGCAAGACAGAAAGTTACTTAACCTCAACCACAGCACCGGCAGCTTCCAGAGCGGCTTTGATCTTGTCGCCCTCAGCCTTCTCTACGTTTTCCTTCACAGGAGTCTTGCCACCACTCTCAACGAGATCCTTGGCTTCCTTGAGGCCAAGACCGGTGAGCTCACGAACCACCTTGATAACCTCAATCTTCTTCGCACCAGGATCCTTGATGAAAATAGAAACTGTGGAAGGCTCTTCAGCAGCAGCGGCAGCACCACCACCAGCAGCCGCGGGCATAGGACCAGCAAAAGCCACAGGAGCAGCAGCCTTCACATCAAATTTCTCTTCAATAGCCTTGCGAAGCTCATTGAGTTCAAGAACCGTCATATTCGAAATCAAATCAATCACCTGAGTAATCTTGTCCGACATATATTCTCTCCTTAATAGATTATTTTCCTTCTTGCTTTTTCTCAAGTGCCTCGATAGTTCCCACAAAGGTTACGAGAATAGAATTCAAGGCACCAGCAAAACTTCCGATGACACCATTGAGACCGCCAGCAATCATCGCGAGAAGTTCCTTTCTCGAAGGCACCTTGGACATCTCGGTCACACCCTTCGCATCCATAACCTGTCCATCAAGATATCCAGCCTTGAGAGAAAACTTCTCATTGCCCTTGACAGCCTCTACCACCACCTTCAAGACAGAAAGAATATCCTGATCAGCATACACCACGAGAGACATCCCTTTGAGATAGTCTTTCATGCCGGTCACATTTCTTGCCTCAAGAACCTTCTGAAGAAGGCGGTTTTTCATCACCTTTGCCCTGCCACCATTCTTTTCAATCTGACGACGAAGTTCCTCCATCTCCTGAACAGTGACACCGGAAAAGTTGAGCACCACCAGCCCATCCATCTGGGCAAGCTTCTCCACCATATCCTGAACAAGATCGACCTTCCACTGTTTTGGCATACTCACCTTCCTTCACTCTTAGGAGATTTTTTTGTAATCAACCTTGACCGCCGGGCCCATCGTAGGCGAAAGCACCATCGTCGCAATGTAATCACCCTTGAGATCGCTTGGCTTGTTCTTCATGATCACATGATGCACAGCCAACACATTTTCCACAAGCTTGGATGTCTCAAGAGATTTACGTCCAACAACCACGTGCACGTTACCCGTCTTGTCAGCCCGAACCTCTACCTTACCGGCCTTGAACTCCTTGACACCCTTTTCAATGTCCATAGTCACCGTACCGGTTTTTGGGTTGGGCATCATTTTGGCACGACCAAGGATAGGAGCAATCTTCCCAAGGATCTTCATCATATCAGGAGTAGCAAGCACGGCATCAAATTCCATCCAGCCACCAGCAATCTTTTCGACCAGATCCTCAGCCCCGACGTAATCAGCACCAGCCTTCTGAGCCTCAGCAGCCTTTTCTCCCGTCGCAAACACAAGAACACGCACCTGCTTTCCAATGGAATGAGGCATCACTAACACATCCCGGATGGTGTGCTTTTGTTTGATGTTGAGGTGATAACTCAAGCGAATCGGCTCATCAAACTTGGCCGTGGCCAACTCTTTTACCAGGGCACAAGCCTCTTCCACGGAATACGACTTGGTCAGATCATATTTCTCAACCAACGAAAGATATCGCTTGAACCCTTTATAAACAATCCCGTTTTTCTTCAAAACCTTCATACTATTCCTCCACCTCAACACCCATATTCCGTGCCGTTCCAGCGATAATCCTCATGGCAGCCTCAAGGCTCTTGGCATTCAGGTCGGGCATCTTGATCTCTGCAATCTTCTGAAGCTGAGCCTTGGTGAGTTTCCCTACCTTTTGCTTGTTGGGAGCACCAGACCCACTCTCAATACCAAGCTCCTTTTTGATCAGGTTGGAAGCCGGAGGCGTCTTGGTCACAAATGAGAATGTTCTGTCCTCATACACCTCGACAATCACCGGAATCACAAACCCTGCTTTGTCTTTTGTGGCCTCATTGAACTGCTTACAGAAATCCATGAGAGGCACACCGTGAGGACCTAAAGCGGTACCCACCGGAGGAGCAGGATTCGCCTGACCCGCAGGAAGCTGCAATTTGACCACTGCTTTGATTTTCTTTTTCTTTGGCGCAGCCATGCGATTCTCCTTACCTTAATCTCAACCGATTTTTTGGACCTGGGTATACTCCAGTTCCAGGCGAACAAGTCGCCCAAATATTTCTACCGAGACAGCCAGCATATTTTTGTCAGAGATGACTTCAAGCACTTCGCCTTCAAAACCAGCAAAAGCACCATCCATCACCTTCACCCGATCACCCACCGAGTACACACTTTCCAGTTTTCCACCAAACGACTTGATCTCTCCTGTCTGTTCAAAGATCTGTTTTACCTCATCATAGGAGAGAGGCTTCGGGCGTTTGTTTCCACCTCCTGAGGAGAGAAACATATTCACTCCATTGATGCTCCGGATCGCCGTATAGACTTCCTTCCACTCAACTTCATCCTCAGGAATATCCAGCTCCACCAGTACATATCCTGGATACAGGAGCCGCTTTTTTTCTATCTTTTTGCCTTTGCGTTCGACTACATATTCTTCTTCAGGAAGCCGCACATTCAAAAGAACATTGCGCAACACATCCTGATTTTTCTTGGCTTCAAGATCCCTGTAAACCTTTTTCTCGAAGCCTGTATTCACCTGAATCACATACCATCCACGTGCCATGGCTATTTCACCAACCAGATCATAAGACTATTGACACCCCAATCAATGAGGGCCAAAAAGGTAGCAAGCACTAAAATAAAGACAACCGTCACCCAGGCACCCTGAATAGCAAATTCCTTTGTGGGCCAGGTCACATTACGAAGCTCCCGAAGTGACTCCACCACAAAAGAACGATTAACCAAGACAATAATCCCGATAATCACCGCTGCGATAGCCAAGATAATCCAACCCATCAATGCCGCCGTCATGACAACCCCTTTTTTATACATTCAGGCCAGGAGGGACTCGAACCCCCAACCAACGGTTTTGGAGACCGCTACTCTACCACTTGAGCTACTGACCTGTAAAACCTACTTCACCTCTTTGTGCGCCACATGCTTCCGACAGCGAGGACAATACTTCTTGAGATGTAACTTCACCCGCTGCTGGATCATGGTTTTCGTTTTGGTTGTGGAGTAGTTTCTCTCCCCACAAGCCTCACATTCCAAGGTAACAATTTCAGCCATATGCCTTGCTCCTTTCTGTATAAGCCCACAGGCGGGATTGAACCGCCGACCCCTTCCTTACCATGGAAGTGCTCTACCTACTGAGCTATATGGGCAAAAAATTTTAGGAACAATATTATATACCAAAAGTATGCCTCCTGTCAAGTAAAAGAGAAGAAGAAAAGAAAAAATATTTGAAAAATTTGTATTGTTTCTCCGCTCTCTCCGGGAAAAAGGGAAATCCATCTCACCCTGTTTCAGCCTCCTGCCGGAATGGCCACAGCCCCCCCCTGTGAACCCCCGCCCCCGCCCCTGCACCGGCTCAAGAAAAGCCCTGTCCTCGTCGCATGCTACGCATGCGCCTCGGACGGATGGTGGGCCGCTTTTGCGGGCCATGGGGGACGTTTCTCCTGGGAGGGCAAGTCCTTCCTCCGTGGGCGACCTCCACTCGTCCTCCTGACATCGGAAGAAGAACGCCCACCTTGCTTCGCCGATTCCCCGCCAAAGCGGGGTCCCCGCGGCTTCGCTTCGGTGGGCTTTTGGGGAAAAGCAACAAAAGATGTCGCCACGGACACCTCCTGTGTCCTCCCGTCGAAAGGACTTTCCCGTCGGAAACCAAAGGGCCCTTTTCATAACCGCAAAAGCGGCCCGGTGAGCCTCCTGAGCGAAGTCGAAGTGGGGTACAGAAAAAAAAAAGGGGGGGTAAAAAAAGAACGGGCCTCCTTCTCCAGGGAGGGCCTTCTCCCACCAGGTCCGCGGGGCACGTGTTCCCCTGGTGGCTTCTGTTAGAAAGCACCGCAGACAGGGGCGGAAAAGAGGCTATGGCGATGTTTCAGCTAAACACCTCATTGGTTAAACGTTTAACCTCTCTCTATCCACCCCCCCACGCCTCTTGCTATTCCCATGTCTCACCAACACCCCTGCTCTCCACTTCTCTCAAACAAAAGACCTGTAAAACCCCACAGGACATACAAATACACCCACCTAACAGAACAAAAACCAGCGTCCATATCCTTACTTTCTTCATGGCATCTCTCCTTTTTCAATAAATTCATTATCATTCCCCCGCAGGATATCCTGCGGGGGAATACTTCCTATTTCTCTGAACTAAACTTCCATGCTTTGTTCAAAACCTTTAATTCCTTCGTTTCTGGAATATCTCTGTACAGCATCTCCATATCTTCTTTCATCGTATCACTGGAAGTAAGGGTATAACTAATCCAGTCATACCCATCCCTTGTGAAACCTTCCTGAAGAAAAAGCGTGTACCCAAGATAAGTAATCGTATTCTCCCTTACCTCAAACACATGCCCCACAGGATAAGATTTTGCTCCACTATCACCACCACTCACGCCCCATTCTTTTATCGCATATTTTCCCGGCTTGACCCGATAAAAATAGTACCCTTTCTCTGCCGAGGTCGCTCCAATCGAAAAGGGCTTCTCCCCATTTGCTTCAAGTGGTTCAATCTGCAAACTCATCATCAGGTTGAAGCTTACCCCTTTGCGGACCAGTTCTCTTGTCCCATACAGATAACCCCATGGGCCACCTGGTTCCCCTTTGAGATACGCTTCTCTCGTGAGACTCTGTTTGCAACCACTCACGGACAACACCATAGACACCACAAAACCCAACAACCACAGAACCTTCTTCATCTTTTTCCTCCTTATTTATAAAAATTGGTTCTGATTTCCTCAATACCCGCACTCATGCTCATCGGGATCCTCTCAATCCGTCGTTGGCCTCCTTTCTCATGCCGGAGCCTATAACCTCCCCTCCACCTCTATCTCCCCAAAAGCCTTCTCATACTCCCTCACCCGCTCACCAAGCGCAAGAAAAAACAGCTTCGCATTCCGGGGAGAGAGTGCCACCCGGCTGAAAATCTCTACCCCCTCTTTGCCGGGGGCTACAGTCCCAAAGTCAAAGAAAAACTCCTCGCTACTATTGTTGATAAGCGCAAAGTTGGAGTAAGCCACAACCTCACAATTCTCTGTAAACCGAACTTCAAGACTTTGTGTCCTCTGCTTTTGTTCTTTTGACATAACCTAAAACCCTCCATCACGCAAAAGAATCACCTGATGAAGTATAGCACCCAAAAATAACATTATCGGTCCCAGAAGACATATAACCCCTCTGAATAAATCAAACCCTTTCCAGTACATCTTCCACCTCCTCTTGAAATTTTCAAGCGAAAACTTGGTAACGTTTTTTTCAGGAGACCTGCAGTGGGAAGATGAGGAAAAGCAAAAAAAAGTTCCTCCCTGGCCGATAATAGGACACAAGGAGGAACCCATGCGTAAAGAATTCACCTTCACTTTGACTATCGACTACCCTGACACAAAACTTGAGACGTTAGTGGTGGTTTTTCTCCAGGCCATCAAAGGAGTGTTTGAGTCATTTGTTCATCAGATTTCTGTAGAAGTGGCAGAAAAAGAAATAAAAGAAGGTCGTATCACCTGTACATGCGGAGAAAAACATCACTTCATATGGAAAACAAAGCATGGAAAAAACACTGTTTTTGTTCTGATGCCCTTTGGAAAGATCACTCTTCCTCAGCTCCAAATTCAATGCAAAAAGTGTGGAAGAAAACTTTTTCTCACAAGATCTCTTCTTGGTGTAGAAAAGCGAAAAAGGCAAATCCTGAAAGATATCTACAGAGTGGCTTTAGCCGGGGCTCTTACCACCTATCGAGTGGCCGCTCGTATTCTTTCCTTCACAGGGTATAAAATAGGTCTTAGCACCCTCTGGAAAAACCTTCAAAATATTGGGAGAAAGATACATTTCAGTATCTCAGAAAAAGAAAAACCCTGTGGAGAAGCCGATGGGACGGGTATTCCTGTTCAGGGCAAGAAAAAAGGAGAAGAAGCTAAAATTCTTTTGCAGGAGAGGCAACAAGCCTCCCCATTGACAGGAAAAAATACAAGAATAGCAGGCCTTCTTGTGGATAATTACCATGCAGGTTGGGACAAACTTCTTAAGCCCATTCAAGAAAAACACTCTTTTTCTCGGTTTTTTCTTGTTGTCGATGGAGATACAGGGATTAACCAGGGCAAACATCCCGGTATCGTTTTTCAACGATGTTTGTGGCATGTAAGTTATCAATTGAAGTATTTTCTTCGTCTTGATAGAGTGAGATATCGTTCTTCTGAGTGGACAAATATTGTCGCTGAAACAGGGAAAGCCTGTTTCTTGGGGTACAAAAATGACTGGCAAACAAGACTTGGTTATCAAAGCGAGCGCAGACAGCATATTCAGAATCTTCTTGACTTATTTCACGAAAAAGGGCGCAAACATTGTTTTTATTATCTTCTTCGTGCTCAAAAAGACATGTTCGCCTGTGACAGTGAAGATGGTTTGCCAGGAACAACCTCAAGGGCAGAACGGGTGATGCGAACCATAAACCAGAGAATGGATGTAGGGGTATGGAAAAGAGAAGGGGCAACCAATGTTCTTGCTGTGCGTTTGCATTACTACTATAATCGTGATGAGGCTATCGATGGTGTCTACTGGCAGGATGTGATATAAAACATAGGGATGGTACGTACTTATTGCCCTGTTTTATGGCCTAAAAAGGGTACTTTCCCCAGAAAAAACTTGTTTATCTAAAATGTTCCCTGTATACTACAGTTGACAAAAATCTTTTGAGCCAGGGGTAACTTCTTTATCCTTTTCTCTCTCTTTCAGGTCTCCTGTTGGAAACGTAATCAAAAATTTTTCCTTTCTTTTCTGTAAATTCAAAATCAAATATACTGATTATCTCTCTAAATTCTTCGTCACACATAGGTAAAAAAAATTCTTCATATTTTCTCATATTAATATATCTCATCCATTCAGATATCATAAAATCTTCAAAAATCATCTTCTTTGTCGTTTCCTTTCCTCCAACATCATATCTGTATTGTTCTGCCCTTATAGCAAACCTAACAGGATTATTGTTATTCTCTCTATAATCCTTAATTACCTTCATTTTTAATCCCCTATTTTCTTTAATTTTACTCTTTCAAGATACTTTTCTTCCATCAACCATTGAATTATTCCCCTGTCTATTAATTTTTGTTTTAGTTTCTGATCTAAATTTAGTAAATCGGATTCCAGCTTATACTGCCAGCCACCTCCTGCCCCACCAAATTCCTTTACCGGAGCTATCTGACCATACTTCACAGAAAACTCTTTCATCACCACATACTCCTCATAATAGGGATATTTCTTCGGAATTCCTCTATTCACATATGGTGTTCCTTTCGGCGCAAAATATGAACCACGCCCCGGCGTTGTAGTGTATCGGGTTAAAACTGTCCCCACCCTTAATCGAAAAACACCCTCTGTCCCAGCCACAAACCCCTCTCCATCGGGCCAGGGAAGAGCTTCCTCTGATATTACCACTTTCGTTCGTGTATTGATAAATTGTCGCCCAACCTGATGCCTATATCTACACCCAGCTTCATATCTTATTCCCCTCACTAATTGTGGTCCTTTTACCAAAGAAAACAAGCCCGTCCCTACAGTAAACACATCCTCCCCCGCTTTCTCCCAATCAACAACCCCTGAGGAAGTTTTAAAAAACTTCCTCAATGCCGCAGGGAAACCGTGTTCAAAGCTATAATTTAAATCGTCTCCTATTTTCCCTAACGTTTCTTTCGGATGGGTTATCGCCTGCCACATATTCTTCCCTGTTTGTATCGGATGAGTCACCATATCAACTATACCTTTCACCATATTTCCTGCACCTTTGACTATCCCCCCTGTAAATTGAATCACAGGCCAACTTCTCCAGGTATAAGGCCTCAATTCTCCATCCCTCCCTCCCATATACCAAGGATGTCTTTCTTTCTCCCCCCACTCCTTTGTCCCTGGTATCTGCGACGCTATCTTCTGCCACGGAGATTCCAACTGTTGCCTCTTCTCCCACTCCTGCCTTATCCTCTGACTCATCGCCTTCTCCTCCGCCGTGGCCTCACGGTTTGCCCAGGCCCTACTTCTACCACAATCAGCTATCACCATGTTTCAGCCAAAACCGCCGCTTGTGGCTGAAATAGGGTTATACCCCCTACCTCTCCACCTCTATCTCCCCAAACGCCCTCTCATACTCCCTCACACGCTCACCAAGCGCAAGAAAAAACAGCTTCGCATTCCTCGGGCTTAACGCAATACGACTGAATATCTCTATCCCTTCCCTGCCCGGCGTTATGTTCCCAAAGTCAAATAAAAACTCTTCGCTACTGTTGTTGATGAGGGCAAAGTTGCTATAACTTACATTGCTCGCACTATCGGTAAAATTTACTTTTAGATTTGTATTTTGCTCCTTAGCCATTTTGTTTACTCCCCTTTCTATTCTATTTCTCTATCTAAATCCCTTTGCTATTCCTATTTGATGAATTATAGCCACATAAATCATTCCTATTGGTATAAGAATACTTAACCCCCCTTTAAAGAAATCAAACCCTTTCCAGTACATCATCCATCTTATCTGAAAATTCTTAAATGAAAATCTTTGCCTCTTATCAATATATTTCTCCGTGCTTAAAAAGAAATGGAATACCCATAAACCAATTACAAGAATGTGCGGAATAATCATAATAATTCCAAAGAATGCAAAAAGAAACAAAAAGATAATTGGGGTTAGTATAACTGCCATTGTCTTTACTATATCAAAATCTTTCCAGTATAATTTCCATCTCTCCTTGAGACTTAGCTTTTCCCCTGTAAACATAGGACTTGTTTCAAAGAGAAAGTAAATAAACTCTATGCAAAGTATTATAAATAGTATAAGCCAAGCTCTACTTATTCCATTTTCTTCTAAAAACCTGAAAGCATCTCCAAAGATGAGATTTACTATCTCTCCTCTATTTTCCCATCTCTCTTGCAATCTCTCAAAAAAAGAACCCATCATTTACCTCCCTATTTACTTTTTCCAGTTTGATATATCGTATCCATAATACCTTAAATAATCATGGCTTCTCTTCCAATTGTTATAGTTATCCATCATATTCGTGTTAATATCAGGTATCTGGATATTGCTGTAGTTGGAGTTTTGCTTGTATCTCATCCACTCATCTATTCCAATCATTATACTGCTTTGAATGGCTTCAACACCTCTTAAAAATTCCTGACGGGTTATCTCCGTCGCCATTTGGGAGAGTTCCCTCTGATACTCCAGATATGCCTGCAACTCTCGCTTACCAATATATTGCCCCGGTTTAGAACCAAACCAGCTTGCAACTCCTTCATATCCCGCTTTTACATATGGTCTGTTGTTTTTGTATGCTATACCTGCTAAATCGTCTACATTCTGAATCGCTGGTTTGAATATTACCTTAGAAAGACCTTTGGTAGCTTTAGTCAATACTACATCCGCAATTGTGAATGTCAAGTTTTTAGTTAACCCTTCCCAAGACTCATTATCTTCTGAATCTGATAACCATGCGCTACCATAAATTGCTGTTGAAGCCCATGTAGATACTGTAGAAGCTGTAAACAAATATCCAGACGCAGCAAAGAAAACCGGCGCAGCAGGTTGTGCCCCTGGAACAACTGTACACACCACACCACCAGCAAAGCAAACTCCTCCACCAATCGCTGACCATTTTGCCACATCCTCCGAAATAGCACCCATTGTCTTCAATGTCTCCACCGTCCCTTGATATCTTTTCCCATAATTTCTGCTCTCAGGATGATCCTGAAGCCATCTGGCAAACTCCATGTTAATAGGTCCATACCCATATCCCAGTGGAAATGGAAATACGCTACTTTCTCCTCCATATCTTCGGCTCTGATCCCCATAGAGGCTCTCTATTTGCCTCTTCTCCCACTCCTGGCCTATCCTCTGGCTCATCGCCTTCTCCTCCGTCGTGGCCTCACGGTGCGCCCAGGCCCTACTTCTACCACAATCAGCTATCACCATATTTCAGCAAACCAGAATCCCTCTCAAGCGTAGCCCCGGTAAAAACCACCATGGCTATCACCTTGTTTCAGCAAAAGGCCACCCCGCAGGCTGTATCAAAACCACTATAAGACAATCCACATCACCGTAAAGACTTACGCCACTCCTCATACCGCCTCTTGAACTCCTCATAGTTCTCATCCTTGAAGTGCTCAAGAATAATGTCTATGGAATGTTGCAAAAGGACAGCTTCAATTAAAAATAACTCTCTAACACCAATCTCATCTCTTCCTTCTTTTCTCTTTAGCAAATCCGCACCAATGGGTACACCTTTTATTTCTTCAAAAAAAAACATCAACAATGTAGAATCATACCTTTTGTTTTCTTTTACAAAATCTATTCCATATCCTCCTCTTTCATATTCAAAATGAATTTCACAAATCTCATTCTTCAAATGCACCTCCCTCACTATACCATCATAAAAAACCTCATCAAAAACTATCCTGAAACCATAACTGTCAAACAAATAATGATACTTGCTTAATATTATATCATAAAACTCCTTATGATTTTCTATCCACATACAAACTTTCTCCAATCAAAATTTACTTTCTTTGCACCATAATCTCAAGTTTCGGATACCCTTTCTCCCACAAATAATAAAGCTCTCTATATCTAACTCTCTTTGGGTTTCCCCCTCCTCTATAAGCATCCAAAATTTCTTCATAATCCGAACTCACATATTTTATCTTCCACCCCTTTTCCATGGCATTATCCAGGACCTTTTTATTGACCTCCCATGCTAAATTTCTACCAATTCTGTTGTATACCTCTTCCGGCATCTGAAAATATTTTCCTCCATATTTTTGGGCATATTCAATATAGTTCAACTCATCTCCTATTTCTTCGGCTCTATACGCTCCAAGTATGAGTTCTTTCCCCCGACCGTGGGTATATTTCTTCGCCATACGGCTTATTGTGTCACTCCCCACCGTCTCAACCACTTCTGTGGTCGCCTTCACGGTGGCTTTGCCCGCCACCTTCATAAGCCCTGTGCTCACCACAGGCAAAAGACAGGCCGCTACCATCACAGGAATCATCCACTTAGAGACAACACGCCCCCACTTATCCTTCCCCGTCGTCGCCGCAAGTGCTGTATCCACCACGTCATTCACCTCCCCGGCTACAGGTATAAAACCCACCCCTATGTCAAAGGCCATCGGCATGACCTGCTTTTGAAGAAAACGCTCACTCGCCCTCATCCTTTGCATGCCAGGTGTACCATTGATCCAGTTCGCTGATCTCACTCCCCATCCTGTGAGGGGAATCGTCACAGCCTGGTTTTCCCATTCCCCTCCTCCAGATACCTTCTGCCTTTGTGCCATTTCCCACTTCAAGCCAATCTGCCGGCTCACAGCCTTCTCCTCCGCCGTGGCCTGACGGTTCGCCCACTCGGGGATGGTCTCGGGGTCAAGATTGATCCCCTCACCAACCTCTATATAATTCTCCCTCCCACGTAGATGCGGGTTCATCTCTAAGAGCTTTTTCAGGGGTATCCCCGTCTTCTGGGATATCTTCACAAGCGTATCCCCCTTCTCCACCGTATACACCTTCGCCTCAGAAGAAACCTCTTTTTGTTTACTCGCCTCCCTCTCCTCAATCATCCTCGGCCGGGCCTCTCTTCTTCCCTCCTCACGATTCAGCACCTCCCCGGCTATCAGTCCAACCCTCCTCTGAAGCTCATCAAACCCTTCCATCTCTTTCATCGTCCTCTCCACAGCCTCCTGAAATCGCTTCATCGCTTCCTCGTCCCCCCTCTCAATCCCAGCCATCGCCCTATCAAGCCTGTCCTCTATCGCTATCTCCCACCTCACCTCATCCTTGAAATAATCAAGCCCATGGGAAAAATTTGGATCACTCGCCTTCGCTTCCTCATACAGCCTCCTCGCCTTCTCCATCTTCCTCTCATAATCCGCCTGATTCACCGCCTTCTGCCCATAATCGCTAATAGGCTTCTTCCCCCCTTCCTTCGCCCACTCCTTGCGCGCTATCTCCCACGCCCGGTTATATACATCACTATTCACATGCCTCTTCGGTGGTTTCGGCTTCGCCGTATCCCCCTCCTTCTTCCCTCCCGTTACACCCTCCACTACCTTCTTCGCCTCCTGCCCTACATACGCCGCTATCTTGCTCGCCGTATCCACAACCGAATTCACCGCTCCCGCAATCGCATTCCCTACCGTATTCACCGCCTTCGAAACACCTTCCGCTATCGAAGACAAAATACCCTTCTTCTCCGATGATGAAGATGAAGAACTCGAACTCCCAGAAGAAGAACTCTTCTCACTACTCGACGATGATTTGGAGGGTGTGTCTTCTTTCTTCCCCCCTCGCCCTTCTATGTCCTCCCCCTCCTGCTCCATCTCAAGCGCCTCCCTCACATCCTCAGGCGCAAGTTCCCCAAGCCTCTCCTCCACCAGTTTCAGCGCCTCTTCTACCCTCCCTATCTCTTCCTCTATCTCCTTTTTCCGCCTCTCTATCTCCTCCCTCTTCTTCTTCGCTTCCTCATACGCCTCCCTCGCCCTCTTCTCCTCTTCCTTCGCTACTGCAAGCTCCTTCTCAAGCCTCTCCCTCTCCTCCGAAGACAAGCCCCCCTCTTCAAGCTCCCTCTCTATTCTTTCCCGTCTCCCCTTCGCTTCCTCATACGCCTCAAGTCGCCTCCCCTCCTCAAGTATCGCCTCCTCCCACTCCGCCGTTACTTCCTCCCTCTCCCTCTCAAGTTCCCTCTTCCGACCTACAAGCTCCCTCTCCCGCCTCGTTAGCCTCCCCCTCTCCTCACTCCGCCTCTTTTTCTTCTCCTCCTGCAACACCACAAGCACAAAACCCGCCATCGGATGCTGCTTACTGAACGGTAACCGGTTCTCCCACGGCATCGTGTCCCACGGATATCTCTTCTCGTGCCACTGACGTACTATCTCATCTAACCTCGTCTCCACCGTCCGACCTTCCCTCGCCGACGTTACCAGCGACCGAACCGCCGATACCACCTCCTGTATCGTCACCCCCTTCTCCATGTATTTCCTCACAAGATGCGGATCCTCTCGCCCCTCAAACCTCTTCGCTTCCGTGTACCCTATCGCCCCATAGACACGCCCCTTCGCCGCACTCTCCGCCCGCCACACCGCAAGCGATACCTGTGACTCCTCCATACGAAAAGAACTATACACATCCTTCGCTTTCATCTCAGAAAGAAAACTACGACCCGGCAAAGAAAAAGATTTGACCATCGAATCTAAACGAAGATACTCTTGCCCATGCGCAAGAGTCCCAAGAAGACCGGCAAACGCCACCCCTGCTACCACCTTCTTCACTTTCCGCTTCAGTGCGCTTTCATACTCATGGTACTTCATACCACACCTCCACTCAATTTTTATTCTTCAAACCCTTTTTCCCTATAATTATACCACACACCCCCCACCCTGTCAACTCTTCCCCGCTTCCCCCGTGAAATTTTTTCTCTTTCGCCCCCTATTTTACCATAGTCCCTCCTCCATGTCAATGGGCATTGGTCACAAGTTTGGGGGAAGTTTCTCTTTCCCTTCCTCTCTTCATGCTCTAAGAGCAATCAAGAGAGATACATACAAAAAGTAGAGAAAAAGAAAAACCCCACCCTCCCACCTCTCCAGTTTTCTTCCACGCCCTGTAAACACAAAAAGAAAAAGCAAAAGGCTGGCTAAAATATTTACCCCCATATCCATATTGGAGCCTTTCTGCAAGCCAACAGGATAAATAACCGCCGACAGGCCAAGAATAAAAAATACATTAAAAATATTCGAGCCAACTATATTTCCAATAGCGATATCTGTATTTTTCTTGAAGGCCGCTACTACTGAGGTCATCAATTCCGGTAGAGACGTCCCAATCGAGACAATGGTAAGAGCAATGATCCGCTGGGGTATACCAAAAGAACGGGCAACCTCGACCGCATAGGTAACCACCATTTTCCCCCCGATAAAAAGCAGTCCCAATCCAAAGAAAATAAACAAAATAGCCACAAGAAGAGAGTATTCCTTAACAGAAACCTCTTCCTCAAATCCCCCACTTTTCATCAACTGAACATTATACACCAAGAAAATCACAAAAAAGAACAACAACACAATTCCATCTATCCGGTCTATCAGAGATACACCCACTTTTGTTATGAGAACATCATTGGCAACAATAAAAACAATCACAGCAGACAAAATACACAAAGGAATCTCAATCCATGTGGTATTTGACTTGACTGTAAGCGGAAACACAACCGCCGAAAGACCCAGAATTCCAAGAATATTAAAGATATTACTTCCAATAATATTTCCAAGGGCAATATCTGAGTTTTTCGAAAAAGAAGCAAAAATATTAACCACCAATTCTGGCGTGGACGTTCCAAAAGCCACAATAGTAAGTCCAATGACTATAGCCGGTATATCTAATTTCTTGGCAAGTGATGAAGCACCATCCACTAACATATTTGCACCATAAATCAGAAACAAAAAACCCACCAACATAAGAAACCAGCTAAGCATACATCTTCCTCCTTTAGTTACCTGTTTTTTTCAAATATCTCTCACAATACCTTTTTTATTATAAACTATCCACCTGCATTTGTCAAAGCTTTTTCCTACATAACTCACAGAAACCTTCTCTCAATTAATAAAACGATGAATCGCATCAGAGAGAATTATACTCCTCCTCCCAACAAAACTCCCTTTCTCTCTATGAAAAACTCTATTTTTTCCCCTTTTTTGCCGATAAAAAAAAGAAAAGGGTTGGGATGGAAAGGTATGAAGCCAAAACTAAGATTCTCTCTTTTCTTGCTTATTCTTGTGATTGTCTTTTTCCAGAGTAGTATATCCCTTGACGAGGCCACAGCCAACTATATCCATACCCTCTATCAGAAAAAACGCTACACAGAAGTGATGACAGAAACACGAACCTATCTTACCCGTTTTCCTCTTTCTTCTTTCTTTGCCTCTGTGGCCATTCTGGGCGGCGAATCCGCCTACAAAGAAAAAAACTACCACCTTGGGCGCTACTTCTTTGAACAGGCCTTCAAAAAAACCAAAGACAAAAATCTCCTTCGTCAATCTCTTCTCGGCATGGCAAAATGCACCTACAAAATGGGGGCTTATCAGGACGCCGCCAAACTCTTTGAAACCTACGCCAGTGAATTTGATGATCCCATCGTCAACCCTGCGGTTCTCTACTATGCCTCTGTCTGTGCTCTCGCTAGCGGCAATCCCACCGAAGCCTCCCGCTATCAGAAATGGCTCGCCGATCAGTATCCTGAGAGTCCCTATCTTTCCCTTCTCTCAGACGTTTCTTCCCCTCCCATTCCACCATCCTCCCCTTCGATTTCACCAGCGACCTCAAGCCAGCCTTCCCTCAATGAAGTTCCCTTAGCCATGCCTCAACTGGTCCAGGAAACCACCACCAATAGAATCATTCTCACCAACTGGATCACCCTGACGGCAACTAATCAGGTGACCAACACCGTTTCTCAACCCCTCTCCTCTGCCGATGAAAACAGTCGATACCTCTCTCTTCTCGAAGTCAAAGCCAAACTTCTTCAACTCAAGTCCCGAACCTTAGACGAAGAACTGGCTGCTCTCGGTATAGGGGGAATCCAATGAAAACACTCTACCGTCTTCTTTTCTGGCTTCTTCTCATCCCTGCTTTTGGCGTAGAGTGGCTTTCCCTCGAAGGGCAAAGCGCCTCTTTCTGGTTAGAAACCGAATCAGGGGCTTTTTCCCTTGTAGCCCCAAAAACCAATTTCCTCTACTTTGAAGGCAAAGACTATCCCCCTACCTCCTTTTTCATAGCCTTCTACGAAGGAGAGGTTCAACCTCTCGCTCCTACTTCCTTAGAACTTTCTCAAAAAGTTCCCTGGAAAAAGACCAACCACATTCTCTTCAGTCGCTTCCAGTGGAAGGAGATTCTTTACACCCCGGCTATCTTTTTGACCAATAATGGGCCAAAATCATTTTTTCTTCTGGCCATCCATGTTTCCAATACCTCTCCAAACGCAAGAGAGATCGGTTTTCGTTTTCTGCTGGATACCACCCTCCAGGAAAACACCTCAAACCCCCTCTTCTGGTTTGAAAACGGCGCCACCGTCTCCTCTGAAATGGAAATCTCTTTGAACCAGTACGGGCAGTATCTCGCGAGTGGCAATGGCAAAACGGGACTGTTTCTTCTTCCCATGTACAATGGGTTTTCCCCTCGCTCTGTGTATTTAGCCAACTATCACCGTCTCAAAACTTCCCTGGCCACCGTTACCATTGAACCACAGGCCAACTTTGTCTATGGATGGCAGGGAAAACGAGATGGAGCGATGATGGTAGAGTACCGTTACCGTCTTCGGGGAGGAGAATGCCTTGAAGGAGGGATCATCCTCAGTACCGAACCCCCATCACCCGTCCAGTGGAATACCACCCTTTTTGATTTTCTGACACTCCCTTCTTCTATGGCCACACCCTCAAACCAGCCCACTTCTCAGAAACCCGCACTAACCAAAACCAATATCATCGTTCTCACCAACACCATCTCTATCACCAGAGGAGACACAAACTATCTCGCGCTCCAGCAGGCTCTCATCGAAAGATTAGAAAACCTCATTGCCGCCATCACCAACCTAAGCCCCCAGCCCGGTGGAAGTGTTTCTTTTCCCCAGACAAACACTCCCTCAAGGAATATGCCGTCTTCGTCCTCTTCTTTTTCATGGTTCCCCTCTGATGACCCCTTTGGGGAGAAACCATCTCTCCCCCAGAAAAAAAGCCAACAAAACACACCGACGACTCCATCTCCTGTCCCCACACTTTCCCCCTCTACCAGTACTTCTCCCCCCATCACTCCCCAACCAAAAGAAGAACCTCTCACCGTTATACCATCAGCCACCCCTTCTCTTCCTTCAACTGTATTTATTACCAATATCATCACCAACTATGTGACCATAAGTAACGCCCAGACATCTTCTTCTCTTCTCTCAACCTACGAGGAACAGATACAAAGACTCCAGAAACAGCTCATCGACATAGAAAGTAGACAACAAGGTTCAACCTCATCCTCAGGCAAATTAGCCATCATCGAAAAGCGGCTTGAACTCCTCAACTGGCTTCTGGAAAAAAACCAGCAGGTGAATTTAAGCGCGGAGGATATCGCCGCTATGAATGCCGAACTGGATAGCCTTCTTCAAGCCCTCCAGAGAGGAAGTGCCCCATGAAAAAAGAGAGAAGAGCGTTTCTTTTCTTTCTCTGTGTATTTCTCATGAGTGCAGGAGAAGACTTCTTTGAGAAAGGCCTTGATTTTTATAAACAGAAGCGCTTTCTTCTCGCCATTGGCGCCTTCAAAAACGCCGTGGAAATGGGAAACAAAGATCCCAGACTCTTTCTTCTCCTCGGCAATAGCTACGTTGGGATTGATGATTATGACAAAGCCATAGAAACCTACCAAAAAGGCCTTCAGGGGGCTCTTCCCATGGCCTACTATGGGGTTTACTACTTCAACCTTGCCTACACCTATGGGCTCAAAAAACTCTACCCCCAGGCCATCACCACCTTTGACCAGGCCCTTGCCTACGACACCAACCTCACCTATGCCTACTGGTACAAGGGGATGCTCTACTACAAACTCCGGGACAAAACCAACACCATTCGAGAGTGGGAAACCTATCTCACCGTGAACCCCACAGGTCCCCAGAATGAGAATATTCGCCGGGCATTAGAACTTCTTCGAGACCCAAACTTTACCTTTCCCGATGGGCTTGTCCAGAACCCCATGGACCGCTCAACCAATACAGAGCCAACCGTTACCGAACCCCTGGTGGATATCACAGGGGCCCTTGGTGATTATAAACCAGAAGACAAAGAAAAAGCCGAAGATACCTCTCTCGAAGAGATAGAAAAATAGGAGGAACCCCATGCCTGAGAAAAAAAGAACCACCACCACAAAGTCTTCATCCACTCGCAAAAAATCTCCTTCACAAAAACCCACTCCCGCCCCCAAACCACAATCTGAAAACCAGAAGAAACGCTGGATCGCGTTAGGAGCCCTTGCTCTTCTCCTTCTTCTTGGGCCTCTTGTGTGGATAGGGCTCTCCGGGGGAAGCAAAGCCAAACAACTCGACAAATACCTTGCCCTTGCGCAGGAATACGCCAACAATGAAGCCTATGATAGAGCCCTTGATTACCTTGACAAGGCCTTTGAAATAGACCCAAACGATCCCCGTATCAAAGATTTGAGAGATGCTATCATCCGTGCCCAGAAAAACAAAGAAAAACTCAAAGAAGAAGAACTTGCCAACATCCTCAAAAAAAGTAACCAGCCCACCGTTGTTGTCCAGCAAACACCCCCTGTAGAAAAAGAAACCAAAGTAGAGAAAAAAGAAAAACCTCAAGTCGAACAGGTCTCTTCCAAAGAAAGCGCCGCCGAACAATACAAAAAATACATGGAAAACGGCAAAAAATACCTCGCCAACAACTACTTTGATGAAGCCATCAAGGAGTTTGAAAAAGCCAGAAAAATCGAAAACACCCCGGAAGTGGATGCCTATGAGTCCGTGGCCTACTATGGCAAAAAGGACACAGGCAAAGCCCAGAGCCTTGCTCAGAGTGCGATTCAGAAGGATCCGCGGCAGGGACCAGCCCACTACACCATGGGGAAACTCCTCTACGACAAGGATCTCTCCGACGAAGCCCTGGCTTCCTTCAAAAAAGCCGTCGAAGGGGACTATGAGAATGCCGACATGTACTACTCCATGGGAGTTATCTACTACATGAAAAAACTCTACAACGACGCCAGAACCGCCTTTCAAAAGGCTATTTCCCTTGATCCCAGGCATGCCAAGGCCTACTATAACCTCGGACTCACCTATGTAGCCCTCAACGACAACAATAACGCCCTCAAAGCCTTTGACCAGAACCTCCAGCTTGAACCGAACAACGCCAAAACCATGGTCAACGTGGGTACCATCTACTACAACGCCAAGCAATTCTCTCAGGCAGAAAAATTCTTTGCCCGTGCAGTGGAAATAGAACCATCCAACGACCGTGCCCTCATCAAACTCGGAAACACCTACGAAGAACTCAAACAGTACACCCGGGCTCTCACCGCCTATCAAAAGGCCTACCAGGCAAACCCCAAAAACTACCTCTCTTCTTTCAACTACGCCCGTATGCTCGCCTATACAGAAAGATACGCCGAAGCCCTCAAGTATTATGCTGAATCCATCCAGCAAAAGAATGATTATGCCCCCGCGTACTACAACATGGCAAACGCCTACTTCCAGATCAAAGAATACGCCAAAGCGGAAGAAAACTACCAGAAAGCCATCCAGCTTGACAAGTACGATCCCGAACCATACTTAGGGCTTGGCACCATGTATCTCACTCGCCAGGACTATGAAAAGGCCCTCTCAGCGTTCAAAAAGGCCGCCGATCTCCAGCCACGAAGCTTTATCGCGTACAAAGGCATTGGTGATGCCTATGCCAAGGCAGAAATCTACGAAGACGCCATTACCGCTTACAAAAAAGCCCTCGAAATCAACCCCACCGATGTCGATGTCCTTGAGAGTTTGGGCGACATCTACACCCGAACCAAAGACTATACCAGCGCCGCCTCTTCTTATGAAAAGTACATCAAACTCTCCCAGCGAAATGCCGATGTCTATCTCAAACTCGCCGAAAGCTACCTCCAGATCAAAGACAACGAAAAAGCCAAAGCCACCCTTTTAGAGATAAAGAATAGATTTCCAACATACAAAAATATGTCGAAGGTTGACTATTATTTGAGTCAACTGTAAAATATAAAGGGTGATTTTTAGAAAGGAGCGGGTATGACGTGGGATCTGATTATTATCGTCTTATTGATTGTGGGCGTTGGCTTTCTGACTTTTCTGTATGTGATGAACACGCTGGTAGCACCCCATCGTTTAGACTCCATCAAAACCCTCATCGACAACCAGAAGTATGAACAGGCCATCAATGCCCTCAATGCCATTCTCAAAAAAGACGACCGAAATCCCCTCGCCCATCTCTATTTAGCCGAAGCTTGCTATCTTTCAGGTAACTTTGAAATGGCCCTGATTGAATACAAACAGGCCCTCTCTTCAGGAAAGTTTGCCAATACCGCCACAGAAAAGAGTATCCATCGACGATTGGCTGATATCTATCTTCGTTTCAACCAGTTAGAAGAAGCCCAGAAGGAATATCTTGTCCTCTCGCAAATGGAACCACAAAATGCCGAATACCTTTTTCAGATTGGAAACATCTTTTACCAGCGTGGGATGAAAGAACATGCCTTCAGTTATCTCGATAGAGCCATCAAATCAGGCAAAGCCTCTCCTCAGATCTACTTCATCATGGGAAAGATTCTCTACGAGATGAACAAAGCCGCAGAAGCCCTCAACTATTTCACCAACTGTGTCAAACTCGAACCAAAAAACATGGAAGCCCACTACTACATAGGCATGATTCTCAAATCCATGAATAGTTATGGCAAGGCTGTTCAGGAGTTTGATGTCGCTGAACAGGCCAAGGACAATCAACTCAAGGTCAAGGCTATCTTTCAGAAAGGTCTCTGCAAAATGGAAGTCGGAGACAACGAAGGGGCCAAAGCCGATTTTGAGCGCGCCCTGAAATACTCAAACGAAGAGAATAACGTCACCATCGCCATTCGTTATACCCTCGGCCTCATTTATGAGAGAGAAAGACGACTGGTAGAAGCCGTCGAACAATGGGAAAAGGTGGCCCAGCTTCGACCTAATTTTCAGGATGTTCAGACCAAACTCGCCCTCTATGAAGATCTGCGCGTTGATGATAGACTCAAAGACCTCCTGACGGCCACGCCAACCACCTTTGAGATTATCGCTCAAAATATGCTCAAGGCTATTGGCTACGAACCCCTCGAAGTCAAAGCCCTCGATGGGGATAATCTTGAGATCGTCTGCATAGAGAAGTCTGTAAAATGGCGAAATGTCCGCGGGGGAAGGGTTCTTGTCATCTTCTCAAGAGACAATGAAGATGTCCCAGAAGATCTTGTCGCCAAACTCACTGAAAAGATGAAAAACCTCCATGCCACCCGTGGCGTATACATCACCACGGGGAAATTCACACCACAAGCTCTCCGCTACGCAGAGAATAGACCCCTTGATCTCTATGACAGACAAAAGCTCACCGATATCCTGAAAAAGAGTGGGTACTAATCATGCGCATTGTTTTTGGTTTATTCCTTGCCCTTTCTCTCTTTTTTGCCCTGTATGATCTTTTCTTGGGCAATATCTTTGGCGACCCAGTTCACCCCGCTCTGATTTCCTTTCTCGTCTTCGCAATAGGATTCCTTTTCTTTCTCTCCTTCTGGAAATCTTCCTCATCAAAAAAAGACAAAACCTCAAAGTAACCCCCTCTTCTCCAAAAAGATTTGACCAAGACTATAACCGTGATGATTTACCCAAGACAGAACTTCTTGTTTTTTCTTGTGTCAGATTCTTTGGCCAAAGAAAACTTCTCCCGGTGCTTTTCTTTTCCAGGATGGAAGCCTCTTCTTCATCTGAAAAATATCCCGGTATCTTTTTGCTTTTCTAACTTTTGGGAGCATGGCTCATCACCATACTCCCAAAAGATTTTCTCTTTCTTCTTATTTTCTCTCATCCGCCTGAAGCCAGAGACTTTCCACCGCAAAGAGAGGATTTCCGTTAGGGCTAACAAAAGCCTTCTCCACCAAGAGAACCAGTTTCTCCGGTGGATTTTCAACTCGATATTCCAAAAGCCATTCTCCCCTCTGATTCCGATAGAGCGGAAAACCCTTCCTCTCCTGTTTCTGGAAAAGCGACTTTTTCACCTTGGGCTTTATGGTCTTACCTCCAACCTCCAAAGCTAAATTCTGCGGCACAAAATACAGAAGTTCCGCCTCTCTATTCACAAAAATAACCCGCAGGGTCACCTGATCCCTTCGAGAGAATCCATAAAAACCGACATAGTACCGCCCATCCATCAGGATAGTATAATCTCCCACAACAAAAAATGGCTGAGAAGAGATAGATTCCTCTTTATGCTCTTCGTGGTCATCATGTTCATCCTGAATAATCCACCCTTTTGTCTCAAGATGTTGTCTCTGCACCGACTCAAAATTCTCAGGAACTTCAAGTTTATAATGCCTCAGAATAGGTTTTCGCGTCTTCTGGTAGCGTTGAAGTTCTCCCTCAGCCGCACGCACAGAAATCAGAAGTGCGGTTTGTCCGAGAAGTCCACCAATATTCAGGGTATATTCCTCCGGGAGAGTATCGCCGGCCAGTCCATAAAGCTGATAAAAAGCCGGATCATTGATAAGTCTCCATTTTGTCCGAATAGTGGCCGTTTGCCCCTTCGACAGAAGAAAACGACTCAAAAAGGTTTTTTCTACAGGAATACTCTGAGCCCCCGAAGGCGCCATGAGATCGATCGTATTCCCCATCAGGCTTGTTTCCTGAGAGACAAGCGCCGTCATTTTCAGATGAAGAACCGCCTCTTCTTTAGCAGGAGAAACGATCACTTTGGCCTGATAGTCATGCGTGTCTGTACGAAGACGTCCTTCATACACCACCTGCTGACTACAACCAAGAAAGGTCGAAAAAACCACCATAAGAACTACAGTTCTTTTCATATAGGGACCTCCTTTTCTTTACCAGTATACCACACCTTCTAAAAAACCGCAAGGAAAAAGAAAAAGGCTGCCCGGTTCCCCGGACAGCCTGAGGATAGAGCCTTCTTTACAGTCCATCCACCGAGTACACAGCGTATCCACGAGGAGCGGCCCAGACCTCAACCCAACCGTTGGCATCGCAGTACTTGTTCTGAGGCTGATAGTTCTGCCCGCTCACTGTCGAAGACCACGCATAGGCCTTGAGGGTCTTGCCCTTGAGGTAGCTATTGCCTGTCTGGACCCATGCACCCTTCCACTGAGTGGGATGGTCATTGATGATCACAATATATCCTGGGCTTGAGGTGGAATATCCCTTGCTTCCGTAGATGATGAAGTCCCCGTCGTTACTCTTGAGGATCTCAATCTGAGGACCACCACCACCGAGTTTCTCACGTACCCATACAAGCTGTTTGATACCATTTCCCCAACCCGAACCAGCACCACCGCCAGTGGCAAGGCCATAGTTATAGTAGTCCTTCCACCAGATACATGGATATCCCTGATAGGTGAGGATAAAGGCATAAGCCATCATCTTGTCACTGGTAATCTCATCGGTATCATGGTTACCTACAAAGGTCACGGCACGCCATGGATTCTTCGCAGCAAAGCTCTTGCTATAGTCAAACACATTGGGGAGATATCCGCCACCAGAGGTATTGTTACAAATATCTCTCAGAGTATAGTAAAGAGCAAAGTCAAACACAGAGGAGTTGGCTGCATTAGCCCACCAGTCAAGGGTGGAGGTATTGGCATCCCAGTACTCACCCACGCTGAAGGTAGGAGACGAAGCCGCATTCATATCCTTGACCACCCATGGGCCAAAACCCTTTACATAGTCATACCTCCAGCTATCAAATCCTGCATTCGCACTATTTTTGAGCCAGTTTAACCATGCCTTGAAATCATTGTAGGCTGGACCAGAATGGTGACACACATCAGGAAAACCAGCAAAAGACCCTTCATCATAACTATGATAGCCATTAGGGTGAAAGGCATCATAATGCCATTTTGCCATACCACTTTTGACATTACTAAAATCTGTCCAGGTATTCCCACCTGTATAGGGGTTGTACTCGCTTCCACCACCTGAACGATGGTTGAGCACAATATCAGCCATACAGGAGATACCATACTTCTTGAACTCCGCAATGGCCGCTTTGAGCTCTGCTTGAGAACCAAACCGTGTTTCTGTTGTTCCATCCTGATAGTATTGCCCCAGGTCATAGTAGTCATGAGGGTCATACCCCATGGAATACCCGCCTCCCTGGGCTTTGGAAGCAGGAGGAAACCAGATACGATTGATACCATAACCGCCAGCCATATAGCGCAGCTCATACGCCTTGCTCTTCATGGTATCCCACCATGTGCCACCTGCGGGAACATCCCAGTAGAAG
The DNA here is from genome assembly GCF_025266855.1 of Longinema margulisiae. Taxonomy (GTDB): domain Bacteria; phylum Spirochaetota; class Brevinematia; order Brevinematales; family Thermospiraceae; genus Thermospira. Next base: position 1,279,093 of record NZ_CP053071.1, on the reverse strand, counting down.
CCCTGCATCATCACACCAGCAAACATTGAGCCTCCCACCAGAAGCCCCACCATCAGAAACCAGAAACGCTTCATACAGACCTCCTTTTTGTATAAAAGTCTTTGCTTTAATATTTGCAAAAATCGTGCCAAAATAAAATGAAAGCCGTTTCATTCTCTAACCATATATTTTACATAAAAATATGAAAAAATAAGAAAATTTGAATGCAATCGATTTCATAGACAATATGCATATTTTTGCCCATACAAAAAGTGCAAAAAGCATTTTCTCTTCTTCTGCTCGACTTTATTTCTGCAAACAAGTGCCGATAAAAAAAAGGTGAAAAAAGTCTTTGTCTTTTTTCTGCTGGCAAGTTCGCTTTATGGGGGAAGCGAACGATTTTACGATCTGGTTGTCTCCAACGCCCTTTCTCTTCAGGGAAGGTATAGCTTTCCCGCAAGAGATGGGAAACGCTTCACTTCCGATTGTATTGGTTTTGTGCGATATGTTTATTATCTCTCTGGTATTGATCTCGTAGAAGTATATGGCAACGGAAGAGGCGGGGTAAGCTCTCTCTATGATGGCCTTCTCAAAAGACGCTTTGTCTATACCAATATCCTGCCCGTATCAAAAGGGGATCTGATCTTTTTTGACAATACCTATGATGTGAATCGAAACGGAAGGTGGGACGATCCCCTTTCCCATGTCGCCATCGTCATCGATGTGGACAAGCACGGGACCATCACCTATATTCACCATAGCCCAAGAAAAGGGGTAGGACTAGACTATCTCAACCTTCGCTATCCTCAGACCTATGCCTTTCGTATGAAAGATGGCTCTCTCAAGGTTATCAACTCCTATCTCAGAATAAATCGTGGTGAAAATCTCTCCCGGGAAAATTATATCTCTTCCACATTTTTCAGAGCCTTTGCCCACATCCCGGTCAAAGAAGTAGAATAAGGAAAAAACCATGACTTTTTCAATCCTTCTCTGGATAACCCTTGGTATCCTTTCGCTTATTCTTGCCTGGCAGGATTTTACTTCCCGTTATATTTCCCTTCCCCTTTCCCTTGCCATGGGTGGCATACTCATGGTTCTCTCTTTTCTCACAACCTCACCTCTCTCTTTCTGGTGGGTGGAAAAAATCGGGGGTGGGCTTCTCCCGGCTACAGTTCTTCTCGCCGGGGCTCTCCGGAAAAAGGCCGGGTGGGGAGATGTTCTTGTCGCTTTTTTCTACGGGTGGTACGTTGGCATTTTTCACCTCGGATGGTGGCTTCTCTTTTCCCTTGTACCTGCCTGGATACAGGTGGGAATAAAAGTTCTCGAAAAAGAAACAAACCCTCGCATCCCCTTTGTTACCTGGATGAGTGTAGGATTCTGGTTGTGGTTGGGAAGCTTCTCTCTTGAACTTTTGCCCTTTTCTGGGACCTTTTAACGAATATGCCCATCTCCGTATACAAGCCACTTCTCTGTGGTCAGGCTCTCAAGTCCCATTGGACCACGGGCGTGGAGCTTTTGAGTAGAGATACCAATCTCTGCTCCAAGACCGAACTCCCCTCCATCCGTAAAACGGGTAGAGGCATTGGCATACACCGCGGCGGAATCCACCTCAGAGAGAAATTTCTGGATGGCGCCGTAACTCTCACTGACAATCGCATCAGAATGATGAGAACCGTAGGTGTTGATATGAGAGATGGCCTCCTCTAAAGAAGCCACCACCTTCGCCGAAATCACATAATCAAGGTATTCCGTATACCAGTCCTCTTCGGTCGCTGCCTGAAGGTCAGGAAAATCCTGACGAATAACCTCATCGGCAATAACCTTGACTCCATTCTCTAAGAGAGCCTGAATCATCTCTTTCCGATAGGGATAATCCCTGTGAAGAAGAAGTGTCTCCGCTGCATTACAGACCGAAGGTCGCTGACATTTGGCATTGATCACAATAGCCTCAGCCTTTGATCTCTCTGCCGACGCATCCACATACACGTGACAGACACCCTTATCATGTTTGATCACAGGGATCTTAGATTTTTCTGTCACCGAGCGAATGAGCGACTCACCTCCACGGGGAATGACCAGATCAATGAGTCCAGAAAGCTGAAGCATCTCATCTACCACCTCATGTTCCACCCGATCGATGTACTGCACCGCAAAAACAGGAAAATCCGCCTCCCGCAAACCCTCATGAATGGCCTCCATAATCGCTAAATTGGAGTGAAGGGCTTCTCTCCCCCCTCGCAGGATAGCGACATTCCCCGATTTAAGACAAAGGGCGGCGGCATCCGCCGTAACATTAGGGCGGGCCTCATAAATCATCGCAATCACCCCAATAGGAACACGCACCCTCTCAATCCGAAGACCATTGGGACGTTTGGTGATATAGTTTCCACTCCCCACAGGATCAGGCAAGGCCACAATCTCCTCAATACCTTTTGCCATAGCCTCAATCCTCGCCTCTGTGAGAAGAAGCCTATCCCGCAAAGCCTTTGATTTACCCGTCTGGTCAAACGCTTCGATGTCTCTTGCATTGGCGGCAAGAATATGGGACGCCTTTTGTCGAAGATGGTTGGCGATGGCCTTCAGGGCCTTGTTTTTCTGTTCTGTGCTGGCTATCCCAACCCGATAAAAAACCTCTCTTGCCTGCTTCGCAATACCAAGAATATAGTCTTTCATAAAACTCTCCTGTGCGAAAAGAGTAAAGGTATTATAGCACAAAGACTCAAATTTAGCAAAACCTCTCCAAAAAAGAAAAAGCCACCCGGTTCTGGGTGGCTCTGCTCCCCCGGTAGGGCTCGAACCTACGGCCCGCTGGTTAACAGCCAGCTGCTCTGCCTGCTGAGCTACAGGGGAGTGCTCTTGTGCTTATTATTATAGCACAATTCTTGGAAAAAATCAAGTAGAAAAGGGATGTTGTACGGAGAAAAGTTCTCCCTCACGCTTTTTTCTCTCTTGTGAGCCGGTGAACAACTATCTCCCAGGATTCTTTTTCCATAAGAAGGGGCAAATCCTCATCCTTGGTGAAAATCACATACTGCCAGCCATACCTCTTCTGAAACTTTTGCAAAAGCCTGAGAGCCACTCGTTTTCTTTCTTCATCAAGAGAAGCAAACGGTTCATCAAAGACAAATACCCCAGGAGTTTTGGGATTCTCCCACATCCTCTGTCCCAAAAAAAGCCTGAGAGCAAGATAGAAGAGATCCTGTGTTCCCCGCGAGAGAAACTTCACAGGTCTCTTTTCTCCAAGGGCATCAGAAAAGAGAATCCCTTCTCTCTCAAAACTCTTGAGCTGAATATCCTGAAACGCTGGATAGATATCCCCAAATTCCTCTTTCACCTGTGAAGACAAAAGCTCAAAAACAGAAGCCTGCTCCATTTCCATTTCCTCAAAAAGGGAAACCAGTCTCTCACAGGCCATTTTTTCTTTTTCGAGACGCTCTCTTTTCTCTTCAAGTTGCTTTTCCTCCTGTTTCAAACGGGCATATTTATGCATATTTTCTTCTAACCTCTGGAGAGTGGCAAACCATTCCACCTCTTTTCTTGAGTTTTCCTCAATCTTGCTTCGAAGTATTTCTATATCCCTCTCTATTTGAGAAAGCTTCTTCTTGAGTTCTTCCCGTTTCTCTTTGAGTACACTCGCTTCTTTATCAAGTGGCATAGATAACATTGAAAGCCTTGATCTCAATTTTCTGGCATTTTCCTCAAGAGAAAGCGTCCGGTCCAGCGCATCAAAAGACTCAAGCCCCTTCTGAAGTCCCTGAAGTTCGGCCTCTTTGGCCTTTTTTTCGGAGAGAAGATCCCGTGCCACCGCTATGGAAGCCACGTGGTGAGAAACAAGAAAATCTTCCTCCCTTTTCTTTATAGCCTTTTCTTCTCTGGCAAGGTGATCTTTTTCTTCTTCTATCTTTCGCTTTTGTTCAGCTAACATATTCTCCCGTCTTGCCATCTCCGCTACAAAGGCCTCCCAGCTTGCCGGACGCAGAGAAAGAAACCCCAGTCTCTGGGCCTCAGCATAGAGAGAGTTCATTTCCTGTCTGAGAGAGTCTTCTTCCCTTCGCATCCCCAAAAGAATCCCCACCACAAGAGAAAGCCCGGAAAACACAAGCCCAAAAAGCCCGCCACCCAACCAGAGATACCACGGAACCGATGGGAAAAGGACCATCCCTGCAAGACATCCAGCTGAGATGACCGCAAGACTCACGCCTGCTATCTTCCAGACGAGCGCTTTCTGTTTTGTCTTCCGATAGGCTTCATCGGTCTTTTCTCTTTGACTTTGGAGAGAACTCATCCGAAACCGAAGCCCCTCAAAACTGCTTTGAAAGCGAGTGATCTCCTCTTCCTGAGATTTCACTCTCTCTTTCCACTCACGAACCTGACCTATCTTGTGCTCTATCTCCGTAATCTCCTTCTCATTCAGGGCTGCATACCGGCGAGAGAGTTCCTCTTTCTTCTCCACATACCCCTCATACTGGGTAAGCCATTGAGTTAAACGAACAGCCTCAAGAGATTTTTCTATTTCTTCCATCTCTAACCGGCATTTCTCCCTCTGTTTTCGCAAAACCTCTTCCTGGTGTTTGCAGGTATGAAGCTCCCCCTGGACCTTTTGAAAATCTTCCAAAACCTTTTGATAGTTCCTTGCCTCATTCTCCAGACCCCTCAATTCATCCTCTGCCTTTATAATAGCCTGAGAAAGCCCCTCTATCTGCTTGGGATACGCTTCATTTTTTTTCGAAGCCGCCAGTTCTTGAAACCGCTTCGTAAGGGCGGTGATATCATAGCCACCAAAGAGAAGCCGAGAACGCATCTCTGAAACCCAGTTTTTGTTGGCTTCAAAGGCTATTTCACTCTGGCCAGTTCTCACCGCAAAAAAATTGAAAAACTGATTGTAGTCCAGTGCAACCATCTCTTCAAGTTCCATTTCAGGAAGGGGGGCTTTTTTCTCGTTTTGTTTATAACGGTTCTGAATCTCCTCCCATACCCCGCCTCTTCCTTTTTGACAGAGACCTAAGGCAATGGCATCAAAAAGCGTGGTTTTCCCGGACTCATTGGGACCAACAAAAAGTGTAGTTTTTCCAAACTCAAAGGAGGCATGACGAAATTTCCCAAAAGAGGTGAGTTTCATCCGTTTGATCACCCTTTTTTCCCTCCCTGTTTTAGAAACTCTTTGACAAACATCTCACGGGCTAAAAGCCAGATGGTTTTTTCTTCCTCGACGCTCATTTCATAGCGTTTTTGCCACTTGGTCAAGAAGACCTGCCAGATGGGGTGGTTGGCTAATGTCGAGGAAAGAAAAAGCCCTTCCTCATCAAAAGTGAGTTCCGCTAATGTCGCGTATTTTTTTCGAAATCTCTCTTTGATGGCCTCTTTCTGGGTATCACTCTGAACTACCCCATAGAGATCAAGATGAAGCCATGTATGAGAAGCAAACTCCTGTGTGCCTCTTTCCTCCACCTGGTCATAAAACACAAAAACCTCTTTTTCTTGAAAAACCCTCCCCTCGGGCAAAACCTCAAAACGTTCAGTATGCCCCTCGGTATCATAGACAAGATAGCCATGATCTCCTTCCTCCCCCTTTCTCCAGACCCGCGCTGAACCTATGGTCCGATAGACACCTTCCTCCTTACGCTGGTGAATATGCCCCATAAATACCCTTTCACACTGAAACATCTTCGCAAAGGCTTTGGGAACAACCTCAGCCTCCTCCGACATCTGAGGAATCCAGGAAGCAAGTCCTGCATGAACCACCGCTATTCTTCTCTTCTCAGGTGGAGGAAAATGAGCAAGAAGCCTGCTGGGAGAAAAACGCTCTCCCTCTTCTTCGGTACGCGCAAGGGGAAAAGGATAGGCCAAAATCTCCACATCCTCTTCTACATAAAGATCCGGCACAAGGCATACCTCAACCTTCTCCCCAAAGTGCATATCAGAAAGTTCATACAATTGGGTGCCTGTTGAAGGGTTGGTGAGGTCATGGTTACCCGCCACCCAGAGAACACGGGAGATTTTTGTTTTCTCAAGGGTACGAGAAAACCACCCCCGAAGCTCGTGGGCATCATCAATACTCTCGAAAAGATCCCCGCCTATCACCACAAGAGGAATAGCCTCCGCCTCAACACGAGACAGAAAGGCCTCCCACACCTTCTGGGTCCAGGGAAGAGAAGCAGAAATATGAATATCAGAAATAATGGCTATTTTCATGCCGCCTATTATACGAAAAAAAAACAAAAATTTCCACTTCTTTCTCTTCTCAAGCAAACCGTTTTTTGGCCGATACACAAAAGGGGAAAAAGGAGGAACCTATGGTCAGGTCGATTTTCACCGGCGCATCCGGGATGATGGTCACGATGGAAGAAATGAACACCGTGGCAAATAATCTCGCCAATGTCAACACCGATGGCTACAAGAGAGAAACCAGTGTCACCAAAGCCTTTCCCGAAATGCTCATTCGCCGCATCAATGACGATGGGGTGGTCAAATTCCCCTTGGGAAGCTATGACCTTGCCCCAGTGGTAGGCAAATTAGGCACAGGGGTTGAGTTCAACGAAAGTTATATCCGTTTTGAACAGGGAAGCCTCCTCGAAACCGAAAATGACTTTGATCTTGCCCTCGAAGGAGACGGCTTTTTTACCGTCATGACAGAACAGGGAGAACGCTATACAAGAAACGGAAACTTTAATATCTCAGTAGATGGTTACCTTGTGGATAAACATGGTAACCGTGTCATGGGAGAAAAAGGCTTCATCCGTATTGCAAGAAACAACTTCAAGATTGACCAGGAAGGCAACGTCTATGTGAACCTTGATTATTCCCCTGAGGATTTTGTGGACAAAGCGGGCAACGAATGGAAAAACATGACGCTTATTGATAGGCTCAAAATTGTGGACTTTCCTGAGAGACGATACCTTGCCAAAGAGGGGTATACCTGGTACAGGGAGACCGACTTTTCGGGACCAGCGACCATCGTCCCTGAGAACAAACGCCCCAAGGTAATTCAAGGGGCACTTGAAAAATCCAATGTTGATCCCGTGGTGGAAATGGTACGTATGATTGAAATCAACCGTCTCTATGAAGCGAACCAGAAAAGCATCCAGACAGCCGATGAAACCTTGGCCAAAGCCGTCGGCCAGGTAGGACGCGGCTTGGCTTAGTCCTCCTAACACTTCTTCTCCGCCTGGGCCTTGAGAAGTTCCTCACGAGCCATAGCCTCAACCGCCTCATGGGCCATATTGATCTTGTCCCGTTCAATGATCTCGCGACGCATCAGTTCTTCCACAATCTCATGGGCTTTGTTAATCATGTCCTTTTCTTTCATTTCACTTTGCATGAGTTCGTTAACCACATCATACGCCTGAATGATCTTCTCTTCCTCAATCAGGGCCTTGCGACTCAGTTCGTTCACAATCTCAAAAGCGTTAATAATCTTGTCCCTCTCGGCAAGTTCCTTCCGGGCCAATTCCTCAACAATCTCATGCGCCTTGTTCATCTGGTCTTCATCAATCAGCTGCTTGCGGAAAAGTTCTTCAACCGCCTCATGGGCCTCATTGATCTTGTCCCTATCCTTGAGCTCCTGCTGGATGAGGTTTTCAAGATTCTCATAGGCCGTGATTGTTTTGTCCGCATCAAGCCTCTCCCGACGGGCAAGTTCCTCCACCATCTCATAGGCCTTGATAATCTTGAACAAGTCCACCATCTGGCGCCTTTTCAGCTCATCAATAATCTCATACGCCCGAAGGATCCTGTCATCTTCTACCTTTTCCTTGCGATAGAGTTCCTCTATCTTTTCATAGGCATCGAGAAGTTTGAGATAATCTGAAAGTCCCACCTGATCCTTCACCTGGGTTTTGAGAGAGGCTATCTCCTGTCGAGCCATTCCTTCTACAATCTCATGGGCCTTGTTGATCTGTTCCTGCTGAATGAGTTCCTGTCTGGCAAGTTCCTCTACTATTTCATGGGCGCGAATTTCCATCCTGGCCTCAATGAGTTCCCTTGTGGAAAGATCCACCGCCTTCTGATAGGCATCAATAATGGCGTCCCTCTCCTTTTTTTCCTGATTGGCCAACTCAACCGTGGATTCCATAGCCCTGACTACTTTGTTCTGTTCAAGCTGTTCCTTGCGAGAAAGGTTTTCTACAATCTCATGGGCCTCAAGAAGCTGATCCCTCTCTATAAGTTCCTGACGGGTGAGAGAAGAAACCTTCTCATACATCTCAATAATCTTTTGATACTCTTCAACTTTCTTCTTCAATGCCTCATTTTCTGCCCTGAGCCTCTCCAGTTCATCTTTTTTGTTGCCAAGCATGACGCCCTCCTTGGAACTTTCTTCTTTACATTATACAGGGTTTTCAAAAAATTTCAAGCAGTCTTCTCTCTTTTGCTATTTTTTTCTTTTTGCTCTAATCTCCACCCGTCGATTCTTTGCCCTCTCTTCGCTTATTGGTTCGGTTTCCCCCTTGGAGATTATCACGATATTTTGCCCGGGAATTCCACGAGCTTTCAACCATTTGGCTACCGTATCTGCCCGTTCTTTCCCCATTTTCTGATTTACCGTAAGAGAACCAATCTCATCCGCATGGCCAATCACTTCAAAAACAACGGAGGAAGGATTTTCGAGAGAGGCAAACCACTCTTCAAGCTTTTGTTGATGAGCCTCAGTGAGTATGGCTGAAGCAAAAGCAAACTCATCTATCACCACACGCCACTCTGTGATTTCTCCTTTTTTCTGTTCTTCTTTTGGAGTTTCCTGTACCACTGCCTTTAGAGGGGGCACATTCGTCACCATCCCGTTCGTTGGGAGATGTTCAGCCACAGCATTTGAGTAAACGGCTTTTTCCTCCCGCAAAGAAGGCTTTGGTACTTCTTTCGTCTTCACCACCCCTTCTGGAGGAAGCGATACCCCCATCCAGTAGGTGATCACACGAGAAGCCCCTGCCTCAAGCTTTTGCACGGGATAAAACATCGTCACTCCTGTGGCTGGCAAAAGTCCAAAGAGAGGCACTCTCCTCACAGGGGTTTCGCCTGGATAATCATAAAACTGCTTCCATTCCGCAAAGGCCCCCCTCTGCCAGAGAGGATTCTGAGCCACTATGGTAAAACCCGGGAGATTGGTTTCCTGACTATACACCGCCCACTGAGTGATCAGTGTCCTGCCCTGAAGAAGGGTTTCCTGAGTAATTTTCACACTCCCATTGCCTACCACAAGAGGAGAGGCAAAAGGAGCCACCACATCAAAAAGAAGTTGCACGCCAAAAGAAGCTGCCCTTTTTTCGACATTGGTAATGGCCAAAACCACCAAAACCCCATCACCAAGATCTTCTTTTTTCAAAGGGGAGAGAAAAATATCCCACTTCAGCCCCCTTGCCTCCCAGGAGACAAAAATCCCCCCATTGGTGAACACCGGTCTCTGATGAAAAAATCCCACCGCCGAACCCACAGGAATTATTTTTCCATCAATAGACATCATAAGAAGGGATGTCGGCGGACGATTTGGTTTAAGAAACACACCCACCCCATCAAGAGAAAACGAAAGCCCAAAAGAGGTATCATCATAAAGCCCCGCCATGATCTTCCCGTTACTCAGAATCTGATGATCTGCATACATCATGCCTGCGAAAAGAAAAAACAACCAGACAATTCGTTTCATCCCTTTCTCCTCAAAAATGTGTATATCCTCTACGAATATTTTCTCTCTCCACCCTCTCTCCATACCAGAAAAGTTGCCTCTCCCTCTCTACAATTTTCCCCACACACGTCACGGAAACCCCGGCTACTACCGGGGGAATCTTTTCCGGTGAGGTAAAAATAATCTCGTAATCCTCCCCCCCTCCTAAAGCATACGACCAGGGAAGTTCAAAAGGAGAATTCCCCCTTTCTCTTTCCGGTACAGGCATTCTTTCTATATGCACCTCATATCCTACCCCACTTTCGTCGGCAATATGGTCAAGATCAGCCACAAAACCATCGCTACAATCAATCGCTGCCGTTAGATGGTAGGAAGAAACCAGCACCTGCATAAGGGATACCCGACATGGGGGATAGAGATGCCTGCGTGCCCATTCCTCTTTTTTCTCGCCATGGATCTCTTTCCCCAACAATACCTCAAGTCCTAAAGCACTTTCCCCCAAAGTCCCAGTGACATAAATACTATCTCCTACCTGAGCCCCAGAACGGAGGACCGGCTTCTCAAAGGGTCTGCCAAGGACAGTAAGAGAAAAAAAAAGTGTCCCCGACCTCACCGTATCCCCTCCCAGGAGAACAATCCCAAAATCTCCCATCGCCTTCTCAAAGCCAGCAAGAAAAGCCTCGTACATCACATCGCTAAAGGAAAGAGGTAGCCCAACGGTGAGAAGAGCATAAAGGGGTTTTCCTCCCATAGCCACAATATCACTGGCACTACTGGCAAGACTCTTGTATCCCACCCCATCCATAGGCCACGAGGAAAGAAAATGCACCCCCTCCACCATCGCATCTGTGGTCCAGAGAAGACCTTCCGGTATGACGGCGGCATCATCCCCTATTCCTATACCCCCTTCAGGTGTTCCTCCGATGGTGTTTCGAATACGATCGATCCAGCGAAACTCACCCGAAAGCGACAAAGGTTTTTTCCTCTTGTCCACCATCATGAAGACTTCCCCAACAAGAAGTCCTTGAAACGCTGAATGTGTTCATCCTTCCCGGCCACAATCAGGCGATCCCCCTCCTGAATCGCATACTTTGGATCAGGAGGAACAGACAACACCTCAGAAAACCGGGGAGAAAAATGTTCATCAAGTTCTCCATACCGATGGCGTATCCCCACAATATTGAGGTGAAATTTCTGCCGAAGATCCAGTTCCTCAATAGTCATATACATAATAGGAGTGGTGGCCGCTACTTCAACAACCACATACTCATTGCTCAGTTCCTGATAAGAAACAATAAGTTCCCCCTGATTGACCAGGGTGCGTGCCCATTTTTGAGCGGTCTCTTTTTCGGGCTCTATAATCTCGGTCACCCCCAAAAGCCTGAAAATCTCTGCATGTTCACGGGTATTGGCCCTGGCATAGATATTAAGCACATTATGATTTTTGAGAATCAGGGCTATAAGGACACTGGCAGTAATATCCTCTCCAATACAGACAACCGCCGATTGAATCTGGCTATCCTCTATCACATTGGCCAATTCCTCTTCCTTGGTGGCATCACAGATCTTGAGAGAACAATTCGGTTTCTCTCGAAAAGCCCGGAGATTCTTTTCCTCTTTGTCTAAGAGAACTACAGGAACCCCCTGTGCAATGAGGTTCTCCGCCAAATGGGTCCCAAATCGTCCAAGCCCAATCACAAGAAAATCCCTTTTACTTTCTGTTTCTCTCATACCCCATCCCTTTTCAAGGCAAATGATTATGACACAAACAGGGGGGAAAGTCAAATTTTTACACTTCCCCTCGTTCTTCCTGTCTTCTCACTTGAAAAAACACTATACCGAGAGTATAGTATTTTCAGATGAAAGAGAGTACGGAGGGCACTATGAAAAAATACCTCATCATTTTCTGGTTATTGGCCAGTACCTTTCAGGGGGCAACCCTCACCATTGTGATCACCGACAAGGGCAAACCTGTCGCCGACGCGATGGTACTGATCAAAGAAAAAGGTCTTCAGGAAACCACTGATGAATCCGGTCGGGTCACTTTTTCTCTTGAAGAGGGGGCTTATACCCTCATCATAGCCAAACCAGGCTACGAAAAACACACCAGCCAGCTCATTCTTCCTGCAAGTGGGATGACACGAACTGTCTCTCTCTCCCGCATTCATCTCTCAGGGGGAGAAATCACGGTTGAGGGGAAACGAGAACAGGGGAAAGTCCCCACCGCCAAGGTTATTTCTCAGGAAGAAGTGAAAAGCGTTTCGCAGAGCTTCTATAACGACGCCACGAAAGTTCTCCAGACCATGCCCGGGGTAGGAAGTAGTGGCTCTATGTTCGACGCCGCTATGTACATCCAGGGAGGAGACCAATTCGAACAGATGAACTACCTTGATGGGCTTTTCATCCTCCAATCACAGCGCTGGAACGGCCGCATCAGCATGTTCAATCCAAACTGGATAGAAACCATTGATCTGTACACCGCAGGTTACCCTGCCTCCTATGCCCAGGGACTTTCCGGCCAGGTGGTGGTAAAAGTGAAAGAAGGCAACAAAGAAAAACTCCACGGCTTCTGGGATATGTCCAGTGCCACCATGGAAGTAGGACTGGATGGTCCTCTCACCAGCAATCAGACCTTCTACTTCAATATCAGGCGAACCTTTTATGACCTCACGGCTCCCCTTTTTATGCCAGACAGAGCTGGGCAACAATTTCCCTATACCACCGACGGTATCCTCAAATGGGTATGGCGTCCCACTTCCTCTGACAAATTGAGCCTTCTTCTCTACGCCGGAGACGAGGGTATGAAATGGAAACTCACCGGTGATCCCCAGAACGGAGAACCCATGGCGGGAGATTTTACCTATGGTATTTTCCAGGCCATTGGCCTCGTGAAATACGACCATAGCTTCAACGAAAAAGATGCGTTTGATCTTCTCTTTGGTACCGTTTACCTCCAGAATAATGGAAGACTCTATGCGGCCCCTGTCTCGGAACAAACATGGACTCAAAAGGTAGTCTATCTTCAGGGAGCAGGAAATCTCTATATCAATTCTATCAAAAGACACAAGATCCAGTTAGGCGGAATGAGCCTCTACTCATGGATGCCTGAGACCCTCTACAAGGCCTATTTCTATAGAGTGGATGCCTTGGGCAACTGGACCAACTATGCCTCCTACGATATAAACATAAGCAATAGTCGCTACCCCTATGTTCAGGCCTACCTTCAGGACAACTGGGAATTTCTTTCCTCCTGGATCCTGGAAGTTGGAGGGCGTGGGGAGTACTTCGATCAAACCCAGGAATCTCTTTTCACCCCTGCTGGAGGACTCAAATGGGAAGCCACAGAAAACCTCTCTTTTTACGTCCGTGGGGGATATTATGGCATGTTCCCATGGTTTGGCACCTACCTCAACGAAGAATATGGAAATCCTGATCTCATCTCGCAAAAGGCACGCCATCTCATAGGAGGAACTGAGTACACCTCTTCTCGATGGGTATTCCGTGTCGAAGGCTTCGGCAAGTGGTACGAAGACCTCATCGCAGAAGATACAGAGAAGAATTTCAACAACGACAAAGAACGTGTCGCCTACGGAGGAGCTTTCTTCCTCCAGAAGAAAAAAGAGAAAAACGACTGGTGGAGCGGCTGGATTACCTACACCTATGTCCACGCTGATGAAAAAGTCACCAATATGGGGCCCGTAAACCCTTATGATCCCTCTCCTGTGCCAATTGATGAATGGTATACCCCCTCTTTCCTCAGAGAACATACCCTCTCCCTCACACTTGAACTCATCAACCGCTACAAGTCGGGTAGCAAATGGATAGACTGGCTCTACAACTGGAAAGTCGGACTGGAATTCCAGTTGATGAGTGGGCACCCCTATACCCCTGTGACCAATTTTATCGTCCAGGATATACCCGGGGTAGGTACCCAATACTATCTCTTCCCCGGAAAGTATAACAGCGAATGGACACCCCTCTATCATCGTCTCGACCTCAAGATCACCTTCCCTTCCAGTCCTTTTGATTTTCTCAAGGTCTTTGGACTCAAGTTTGAATCCTCATCCTATATTGCCTTCCTCAATATTTACAACCACGAAAATATCGTTGATTATCAGTATGCTGTGGTAAACAATGAACTCAAAAAAATCCCCATCAAGGATTTCTCCTTTATGATCCTTGGTGGTATGCGAATAGAATTTTAGGAGGATGATTATGAAACAATGGCTCTGGACACTCTTGGCTGTGGTAAGCACAGGCTTTGCTCAGGAAACCAATCTCTCCACTATCGCCCAGGAAGCTCCCTCAAAAACGGTAGCAAAAGTGAGCTTCATGGACACACTTCTTGAGTTTCACCGAATGGGCGGGGTGTTCATGTACCCTCTTTATATCCTGTCAGTTCTGGGGCTTGCCTATGTGTTAGAACGGTTTGTCTTCTACACCTTCAGACAAAAACTTTGCGAAGAGGAGTTTCTTTCTCTCTGCAAATCAGAGGCTTCTCTCTCCGAGATCGAACAAAAGGTAAAAGAAGGAAAATCCCGAACTGCCTCGGTTTTGAAAGAAATTTTCCGGCTCTCTTCAAAACGAAAACGTCTTGAAGACCTCGATAAGGTTTTGGAGATGGAACTCAACGCCCATATAGGAGAACTCCAAAGGGGATTTACCATGATGTCGGCCATCATCAATCTTGCCCCCCTGGTGGGATTTTTGGGAACCGTTTCCGGAATGATTGGAGCCTTCCGCTCTATTGCCCTTGCTGACCAGGTATCCATCACCCTTGTCGCCAAGGGAATCTATGAGGCTCTCATCACCACCGAAGTAGGTCTTGTTATAGCCATTACCATCAATTTCTTCTATAGCCTCTTCACACAAAAGTTAGAGCGCTTCACACAGGTAACCATGGAAGCAGGAGAAAATCTCATTGAGAGGATAGTAGAACATGAAAGTGAAAGGTAAACGGGCTGTCGTAGAAATCCCTACCGCCAGCCAATCCGATATAGCTTTTCTCTTGATTATTTTCTTCCTTATCACGGCCTCCTTTGCGGTGAAAACAGGTATTCCTCTTGCCTACCCAAAGAAAGAATCCCTCCCCAAAGAAGTTTACAAACAGGAGATTACCACCCTCCACATAGGGAAAAATGGCCTCTTTTTAGCCGGCAAAGTGGTGGAAAAAACCTCTCTTGCGGATGCCTTGGCTCTGCTTCCCCAGCGATACCTCGTCGTAGAAGTCGAGAAAGGACTTGCCTACGGTGAGGTGGTGAGTGTACTTTCCCTTTTGCAGGACAGTGGCAAAGAAATCTCGTTGAGGGTAGTCCCATGAAAAGGCCTCCTATTACTCTCCCCCCTTCTCTCCCTGTGGTCGCGATGGGAGATATTGCCTTTCTCCTTCTGGTGTTCTTTCTTGTGACCACAGCCCTTGACCAGAGCCGAAAACTGGAGATAGAGATCCCGGCGGCAAAAAAGGTAGCCCAGATTCCCCAGGAGGAAATCTTTACGGTTTTTATAGACAAAGAGGGAAAACTCTACTACAAAGGAAACGAAAAAAGCCTTGCCGAAATCCAGTTTCTTCACGAAAGACACGCCGCGCTTTTCCGAAAACCCATTGTCCAGATCATCGCGGACAAAAACCTTGCCTTTGAAAAGATAGACGAGGTGGTACAAACACTACGAAAAAATCGTCCTATCCGCCTTTCGTTTGTCTGTCGGGAGGAGTTATGAGAATGCGATACTGGATTCTTCTTTCTCTTCTCATCCATCTTGTGGTAGCGGTGGGTTTTTCCATGCGCATTACCTGGCGAAAGAAACACTACGTTGATCTCTCGTACCTCACCGTGATTGATTTTCAGGAATACAAGCCTCAACCCCAACAGCCAACCCCCATCACCCCCAAAAAGGAAGGGGATATCACTCCCTCAGAGAAACCCCCTGTGGAGGAAATAGAGACCAACACCACAGAAACCCCACCCCCACCATCAAAAGACTTCCTGCCCTTTTATTTAGTGGATGATCTTCCTGTGCCCCTCTCTCGCATTTCCCCCGACTATCCCGAGGAAGCACGACGCCTTGGTATTGAAGGGGCTGTGGTGGTAAAACTCTACATCAACGAACGAGGCGAGGTCGAGGATATCGAGGTGGTCAAAAGCCCTGATAAACTCCTCTCCGAGGCCGCTCTCAAAAGCCTCTCCAAAGCCCGTTTCTCTCCTGCACGAGCCGGAGGAAAACCTATGCCTGTTGTGCTGGAGTTTACCCTGCGTTTCCGACTAAAGTAAGTGGCATCTCACACACTCTCTCATTATACTATACCAGAGGCCACAGAAAAGGAGAAACCCATGAAACACCTGTTTTCTCTTTGGTTTATTTTTGTCCCTCTTCTTGTGAGAGGTATCACCATTGAAGGAAGGCTTCTCCACAGGTTTACCCTTGAACCTATTAAACATGGCACTATTGTCCTCAAGGCTTCCAACCAGATCCCTCTTATCGCCTATAGTGACGAAAGGGGATACTTTGTTTTTGAAGATATCCCCCAGGAAAAAATCTTGATAGAAACCAAGGTCACAGGATTTTACAGCGAAAAGGCTACTCTCTTCCCCAAAGAGAAGGTATTTCTCCCTCTTTACCTCACTCCACTCCCCACCGCCTCAGGTGGAGAGATTGAGGTCACTGCTGAAAGACAACGGGCTACGGCAAAAACGACGGTACATCGTACCGATATCCAGAAAGCCACATCCTCCCTCACCTCCGATCCTGTGGATACCCTCAAACAAATGCCCGGCGTAGAGTCCATCTCCTCCAGCGATATGGGAACAGGCTCAAAACTCAGTGTTCGAGGGGGAGAAGGTTTTGAAACCGCTGCCGATCTTGATGGACTCTTTTTGAGAAGTTTTTTTCATCGGGGAATTATTCCGGATTCGCTTTTCATTGATGATATGCTCGAAGAAATGGTCCTCTACAAAGGCGTGGCCCCGGTGGAATATGGTCAAATTCTCTCTGGTTTTCTCTCAGTGAGACAGATAAACCCACCCGTCGGTTTCCATGGAAAACTCCATACAGGCCTTCTCTCCACCTACCTCACCCTTTACGGCAAAACCGAAGACGACACATGGCAATGGGCAAATGGGATACGAAGAACCTACTATGACCTTGTTTTGCCCCTCTTTTTCCAGGAAAGTACCGACACCCGCAACATCCAGATCCCTTACTATCTCGATATCCACGGCAAAATCCAGTATAAACACAACGCTGACAAACTCCTTTTCAGCTACCTTATCTCCCTTGAACCGGGGTATTTTACCAATCTTGAACCAGGAAACGAGATCAAAGGAGGGTTTTTGTACCGCTATCTCGGGTGTAATCTTGAGTGGACACATTCAGTAAGTTCAAACCTCGTGATAGAGCAGTCATTGAATCTTCTCCAAAACGACAATATCGGAGGACTTGAATTTCAGACGAATGTGACCACACGCTTCGAGGACCGGTGGCTTTTTCTCCGTTATCGCCTCATGCCCCGATTCTTTCTTTCGGAAAACCTCTCTCTTTTTGGAGGGGGAGAGGTCATGTTCTACCCGGTTATTTCCTATTCCAATGTGGTGAGAGGACTCTACACCAACATCATCACCCTGCAGGTTGAGTACACAAACTTTGCCGAAACCGTGGCTTCTACAAACACCGCCTTTTTTGCCGGATTTGGCGGCATAGAGTGGGTGCTTTTTGAGAAAAAACTCGTGCTTCTTCCCGCGATACGAATCAACTCTTTCCCTGTGGCCAATCGTTTTTCTCTGGATCCCCGTTTCAATGCCGAATGGCGTTTTTCCAAAGAGAGTAAGCTCTTTGTGGGTATTGGACATCTCTCGCAGTGGCCAACAGAACCCTTCATCTTTGCCTTTTACACCACCAATGAGGAAAAACGAAACATCCCCGGTGTATGGCATGCCACCCTTGGAGGCCAATGGCTCCTTTCAGAGGTATGGGAAATCAATACAGAAGCGTATGTGAAACACTACGAAAACCCTGTCACTCGTGTCTCCAATATCCAGATGGAATTCCAGAGTGGGGGTATGAAAAAAGAGATTGCCGGTATAGAACTCTTTGTACGAAAACTGAAAGGAGGATTCCCCCTCTATGGCTGGATAAGTGGAAGCTTCCGAAACGAGTGGTACTACCTTGAAGAGGGCACTGACCCCAACAGTTTTGCTGGCGTTTCTATCAGCGCCGATGAGAATGGCAACATCCAGAGTAGCGTCGCCTCCGCCTGGCAGTACGCCCGGGCGCCCCTCCACACCTGGTTTTCCATTCCTGCTTACAAGGCAAACCTCACCGCGATATGGGACTTTGCAAGACACTGGAGTCTCACCGCCGAGTTTCAGTACGAATCGAGAGGATATATCACGCCCATCGAAGGGGGAGAGGCTGTCACTATTGGTACCAATACCCTCTATATACCCAAGTATGGCTCTTTTCTTTCAGAAAAACTTCCCGACAGGCATCAGTTGAACCTCAAAATCGAATGGACACCAAGTTGGTGGGGACTCCCGTGGGGACTGTATATTCAAATCATGAACATCTACAATTACCGAGAGGTGTACTACAGCTACACCGACGATTACTCCAGCCGAAAAACCAATCTCTCACCGTTAGGTATCTACGGCTACGGGGGAATATGGGTGCGCTGGTAAGTTTTCTCCAAACTATTCTGAGACCTTTGCACGAATGTGCAAAGGTCTCAAAAAAGCCATAAAAAAAACAAGAAATAGGATAAAAATATTTTCCTCTTTTTGAACCAAAAAGACAAATAAGCCCTTGGAAACAGAAAAACTGGGGTTTCAGGGGCGTAGCCCCTGACCCAGACAGGGGAAGAAAAGACCCCTGCAAGGGTCTTTATTCTCTGAATACCGGAAGAAAAAGCGAAAGAATCTCCTCATACTTTCTCTCGAGTTTTTCATCTGTATAGCCAGCAAGGCGAGACAGGGGACTGGGAGAAGGAAGACAGACGATCTTTCGTTGAACACTCTCTGTATGTTCAAATGCCCTTTCAAGATGAGAAGCCACATAACGGCTGGTGAGAAAAAGAACCTCCGCTTGAAAAACTATCTCTTCCAAATACGGATTCCATCGAAGAGGGACAATATCCCTATCTGAGGCTTTTCCTTCACTCTCAACCTCTATATAGAGATCGGTTATTCCTAAATCTCCTCTATCCAGAAGACGCTTTCTCTCTTCGATAGCTTCTTTTGTTTCCCATCCCGCTGAGAGTCTCTCTGAATCTACCACCCCCCGACGAAAAAAAATCCTCGCTAACGTTGGCCAGAATCTATTCCCCTCTCCTCCATAAAAATAATCCACATCTCTCTCCGGATGTATCCTGCCAAAGGCTTCCTTTACCAGTACCGAAGGAAAACTCCCCACAAACCAGTACCTGCGCCCTCGACAGGTGAAAAAAGCCTCCTCAAGATAACGATGGAAAATCCTCACCATGGCTACTCATGGGGTGTCCCCATCCCAGAAACAGGATGGGTGGTGGCAAGCTTAATCTCAAGGGCCTTTTCTTTCAAAAGATGCATAAGTTCCTGACGAACCTCATACGGAAGATAGAGAAACGAGAGACTGTACACATACTCCTCTTCCTGCCTGAGAATCTCTCGCCCCACCACACACTCCAGTTGAATATTTCCTCTCTCCCTCGGAATGAGAAGATAGTACACCGCCTTTTTATCCAGCCGGGGACCACGAATACGACACCCCTCCCAGCTGAGATCCATCAGAAGCACCTTTACTGGTTGTTGCTGACGAATATCCCGCAAAAAGACCGTAATCCCAAAGGGCAACCTCTCATACCGCCGCTCTGCCGACAGGTAAATTTCCTTTGGCAAAGAAATCACAAAGGTATCATTGAGCCTCACTTCAAGTACCCTTACCTTGCCCCTGAAATGAAAACGCTCCACCGTATAGGCTATCACCATTTCATCCCCTTTGTCAATCACAAACTGAAGGGTTGGCACATAGCGAAGAACCACACCAGATGGTACCCGTTCTTTTACCTCTGTTTCAAAGAGATAAAATTTTCCATCCTTGACAATCTCACACTCCACATGATAGCCAACCAGAAGGGGATAGATACGCTTGAGTTCCCTTTCATGTCGCTTGCTCACCTGGAGTCTCTTGAGAGAATGGAGAAAAAACTCACTATAACGCTCAAGAACATACGCCGGTACTGCCTGGGCTGTCTTTTCTACCTTTTTGAAGTCAGTAATCAGGTCCTGAATGGCTTCATATTGAGCCGGAGAAATCTTCGGTTTCACCACTAATGGAGAACGGATCTTTTTCATCACAGGGATCTCTATCACCGTCTTGCGATATCGTTTGATCACCTCCCGAAACCACACAAAAATAAGTCCGCTCAAAGCAAAGCCTATGAGAAAACCAACAAGAGACCCTACCCGATTGATTCTCTGAAAACTCTCCGAAATCATCTGAATGATATTGCCATCCATCCGTTACTCCTTTCCAAACAATTTTTCATAGGGCACAGGTGGACTGAAATAAAACCCCTGGGCATAGTCAATACCAAGTTCCTTCACCTTTTGCCAGACCACCTCATTGTGGACATATTCTGCCACCGTCTTGGCCCCTAAATCCTTCGCAAGTTGGCATATAGAACGAACAAGACTATAGGCTGTCTCGTCCTTATCAAGGTTTTTGATAAGCGAACCATCTATTTTGATAAAATGGGGTCTCAATGAAAACACATGGTAGAAATTCGAATACCCTGCCCCAAAGTCATCAATGGCCAATTTGCACCCCAAAGCCAAAAAGGGTTGCAGGGCCTCTTTGATCTCCTCATAGTTTTGAATACTTTCCGACTCGGTAATTTCCATCACAATACGACCAGCATCATCAAAGTTGGAAAAAGACGTCAAAAGAAAATGCTTGAGTTTTTTATCCGCCAAATCCTCGGGGGTAAAATTGATAGACACCTGATAGGGCATGGTCCTAAAATGATCTAAGGCATGCATCACCACCGCCCTTGAGATAAACGAATAAAGATTGGCCTGTTTAGCCAAGGTGAGAAAAGTAAGGGGCGGTATCATCTCCCCGGAAGGAAGTTGAATCCGAACAAGCGCCTCATACTTTTCCACCTTCCCCGTATGGTTATTGACAATGGGTTGATAAAAGTTCACCAAATACGAATGCTGAATAGCCTCTCTTACCTTGCCAAGGGTTTTGAGATTTTCCTCGGTCTGGTGAGAGATTTCTTTCATGTCCTCAGCAATGAAAAAGAAGGTATGCATCACCTTCGCTTTTTTGAGAAGACCTGCCATCACCGACAGAACCGCATTGCCTTCCACCCCCGCAGAAAGGAGATTGGCGCCAAGTATCCCGGCAATAAAAGAAAGATAAATCTGTTGCCCGGCCACATCATAGGCAAGATTGGAAAGATTTTCAAGAAAATAGGTGGCCATCACCTCAAGTTCTCTTCTCTCCATCGGCTGATCAATAACCAACAAAAACCTATCCGCCCAGAGTTTATACAGAAAAGTCCTTGGATAAATGGAAAGGCTTGAAAGCCGCTGGGCCGTCTGGACAAGTACCCTATCCCCCATGCTACTCCCAAAATACATGTTCCACTCACTGAAGTTCTCAATATCAAAGAGAAGGAGATTGGGATGTTCAAACGTCGAAAAATCCTCCAAGAACTTGTTCCCATTGGGAAGCCCTGTCAATTTATCATGATAGTAATTGTACCGAAGTTGCTGAAAGAGTTTGTCATTGGCATAATAACTTGCCTCAAGCGTCTCCGCCAAACGATTGAAAGCAAGAACTGTCTCCCACATCTCATCCACGATACCCTCTTCTACAGGAATCCGATAGTGATAATCCTGATGCTCAAAGCGACTCACCCCCTCTAAAAAAGAACGCCACGTTTTTGCAAAACGCCCCAATACCCGATGTTGCACCACAAGATACACCAGAAGAAAAAGAACTAAAATGGCAAGTCCAATATACACAAAGTGTCGTATAAGCACACTAAAAAGCCTCACCTGAAGATACCCCACCATGACAAGACCAGGCCTCAGAACCCGCATGAACCATACCCCATCATACGTAAAGAGTGGCCCAACACTCCCCTCCGTCAAAAGCCTTGCCGCCTCTTGTTTTACCACTTCCTGCCACTCATTCTGGAGAAGGGGAAATTTTGTGAGCACCACACTCTGGTATTTAGGAAGAGTTACTAAAAAAAGCCCCCACTCCTCTGCCGCCGACGCATGATAAAGCGGACGAATAGGCACAAGGGAAAGTGTCTCTTTCTCCCTGAGCCACACATACGGGACCCCATTTATCCAGAGAAGCCCCCCGGCAGAAAGATTCTCTTGCTGCTGAAAAAACGACATCCCCACTTTCTCCCCTATTCCAGGGTCCTTCCCCGAAAGAAGCCTGCCACTGCTATCAAAAACTGCCTCAGGAGAAGAAAACGAACGCTCGACATCCTCTACAAAAATCTCAAACATTTTCATGGTCGTCGAGCGCATTTCCCGGCGAAGAATGTACATAAAAAAGACATCAAGGAACACAAAAACAAAGAGAAGAGAGACAAACAAGAGGACACCTGTAAAGAAAGCCATCCGTTTTTCCAGTTTCATACCCCTTCCTTTTCGTAGTATTATCGGCTCACCAAGAGGCAAAAGATAAATCCTTTTTTCTTCTCTTTCTCTTCTGTCAAAAATTTGTTTTGCCCCTGCTACACGCAGGGGCAAAACCTGTTTTTTTAGGGCTTTTGCACCTCATAGAGAGCCGCTGAAACCGGTGGAAGCACCAAAGGAACCCCCGCTGTTTTCAAAAGCCTGTTGGTGGTTTTCCCGACCTCAAACGACACATCAGGAAGAGTTCCCAAAAGATCCCGAAGCACATAATTTCCCTTCACAGGAAGCCCTGCCGCCTTCCAGAGAGTTTCAGGAAGCTTGAGCACAAAGCGTTTTTCCTCCCTCTCAAAATTCGCCACAACCACAACCATTTTCCCCTCGGTATAGCGCGCAAAGGCAATAATCCCATCACTAAACCCTTCACTCTGAGGAAGTTTTTTCTCACCAATTTGCACAGGTTCATTGGCAAAGGCAAGATCATACATTCTCCCACCAGCAAGCGCCGGGTGGGTCTTGACCGTGGCAAGAAGCTTCTGATAAAAGGAGCGAAGTTTTTTCTGGTCCTCTGAGAGAAGACCTCCATCAAACTTGCCTCCATTCACCCATTTCTGGTGTTCTGGTACCCCCCAGAAGTCAAAAATAGTGGTCCGACCATCATCTCCGCCAAATCCTTCCTTGCCCGCCGCAGGTTCTCCTACCTCCTGCCCAAAATAGATCATCACAGGACCAGCGTACACACCGGCCACCACGGTCATCCCTGGTACTCCCATCCACGGATCAGCAGCAAAATTTTTGGAGGCAATCCTTTCTTCATCATGGTTCTCAAGAAAGGCAAGCATACGATCTGAAAAATCTTTCACCTTCAGCCAGGCATAATAAAAGCCTTTTCTATCATAGGTGGGCTTTTTCTTCATGAAGGGTTTCACAGAGTCATAGAGACCAACCTTGTCATAGAGGTAGTCAAACTTGCCTTCGGTGAGGTATTTCTTGTAGGCTGAAGGGTTGTAAATCTCTGCGATAAATATCACCTGAGGGTATTTCTCCTTCACCTGAGGAATCACCCAACCCCAGAACTCCACAGGAACCATCTCTGCCATATCACACCTGAAACCATCTACCCCTTTCCCTGCCCAGTAGAGAAGAATATCTCTCATCTTGATCCAGGTATTGGGAATAGGAACAAAATAGGTCTTTCTTTTATTCTGGATATCCACTCCATAATTCAATTTCACGGTTTCAAACCAGTCTCCCATGGAGGGTTTAGAGGAGAACACATCATTTCCTGTCACCTTTGCCGGAATCTCCCTGAAAACACCATCCTCCCCCAGAAGGGTTATATCCTTCCCCGCCGGGTCATACCCTTTGGGAACCTCAAAAGCCGTTCCGGGAAGATAGTAGAAATTGTTATTCGGATCAAAAGCCACATTGGTATTATCCCCCTCACCTAAGTCTTTCACCCCCTTGGGCCTTGCAAGAGATTTGTACCCACGAGCCACATGATTGGGCACAAAGTCAATGATGACCTTCATCCCATGCTTATGGGTTCTCTCCACCAGAGCCTGAAATTCCTCCATCCTTTTCGGGACGTTGTACGCAAGAAGCGGAGAAACATCATAATAGTCCCTGATAGCATAGGGTGAACCAGCCCTTCCCTTCACCACATCAGGGTCATCTAACGGTATCCCATACTGACGAAAATCCTCCATCGTCGCATGGGCAATCACTCCCGTATACCAGATGTAGTCTACCCCAAACGCTTTCAAGGCATCCAGCGCCGTATCCGTAATGTCGTTAAAACGAGACACCCCATTCTGGGCCATACTTCCATAAAACACGCGATTGGTATTGGTGTTGGCAAAAAGGCGAGTCATCATCTGGTAGATAACGATTTTTCGCGTTTCAGGCACATAGACCATCTCATTTCTATCCGGTGGCAGATCCTTCAGAGACAGAGACGGCCCACAGGCCACCAGCACCAGAAACATCAAGAAAAACCCTTGTCTTTTCATCGGTTTCCTCCTCTTCTCTTTGTCCTTTCAGTATAACGAAAAATCAAAAAAAAGCAAGAGGGGAAATTTTTTGGTAACGTTCTTTTCAAAATATACTCCTCAAAGAAGCCCCCTTCCTTATTTCGACTCTCAATATTTTGAGTATTTTGCCGATAAAACATATATCCCATTCAGGAGGCTACGCTATGAAATTCGGAGAGGTACTTCTTCATCTCAAGATGATTACCGAAAAACAACTCCAGATGGCTCTCGAAGAACAAGAATACAATATTCAGACCACCAATTACACAGAACCGATTGGCTACATCCTTCTCCGAAATGGTGTCATCACCCCTGAACAACACGAAGAGGCTCTTCTCTTTTATTTTCGACAGTTAGCAGAAGATGCGAGTGAACCCCCCTATGTCAGAGAAACCGCCCGTGTTGCCTGCCAGGCTCTTGAGAACAAGAACCGACAAAATACCCTTTCCGAAGAAACCAAGCTTGCCATCCTGAAGCAAATCAAAGAATATGAAGAACGTATTGCCTATCTTGAGAAATCCCTCACCGCCCTGAATGACATGGATCCCTCCCCTGTGGTTCAGGAATCCCTTGAAAGAGAAAACCGGGAACTCAAAAGCCTCATCCAGAAAATTCAAAACCTTCGTCATGATTTAGAGGTATTCAGTGCATGAAACACCATCATCTTCTTTGGTTATGTCTTTTCTCACTTCTTCTCATGGGACAGAAACGCTTTTTCAACTATATGGGACTCACCCTTGGACAAACCCAACAACAAGCTGAAGATATCATCGCCAGTAGTGAAGATTTCAAGATTGACGAGTCTCGCTTCTTTGGCAAAATCAATGAACAAACCCCTTTTATTCTCAAGGCAACCTACAAACCTTTTATCAATAACCTGTACCTGCAGTTCTATTCTAATATCTGTTTTCATATTACGATTGAGTATAACTCCAACTATTTTGATTACCTTTCCTTGGCCGAAAAATTAGAAGACATCTATGGCAAACCCTCTATAAGAACAGCCAACTTCGCTGCCTGGTATGGGGTTCTCACCAATGGCACCCGAGGAGAAAATGGAGAGATTGATGTAAGGCTCCAACTTGAGGCCCCTTCGACTGTCAAGGTGTATGATTATGTCCTCATGAAAAAGATGAATGCAGAACTCAGCAATATCATTTTCCTTATCACCAACCAGACGATTATCGAAACCGAAAAGCGTCGCCTCATGAATGAACTCTAAAAAAGGGGGAGGCGTCCTTCCCCAAAAACTCTTCTCCTTCCCCACACCACCATTTCCATTGTATACGCCGTCGATCACACCCAAATCCAAGGTATGGTCATCTCCCTATTTTATTTTTTCTCATCAAAGAGACAATATGTACCTTCAGGGTGTCATTCCACATATGAAATTGAATAGCTATTTCCACATTTCTTAATGAACAGGGAAATAACACGAGAAAGCTCTGTTCTTTCACCCCCTTTTTTTCTGTACCCCACCGGGCCGCTTTTGCGGTTGTGTGTCCTTTGTCGTAAGGGGGAAGTCCTTCCGGAGTGAGGGTGCAGGAGGCACCCGGGGCGACATCTTTTGTTGCTTTTCCCCAAAAGCCCACCGAAGCGTAGCCGCGGGGACCCCGCTTTAGCGGGGAATCGGCGAAGCAAGGTGGGCGCTATACTTCCGAAGTCAGGAGGACGAGTTGATGTCGCCCACGGAGGAAGGACTTCCCCTGGAAGGAGAGGATGTTTTTCTCCTTGCCCGCAAAAGCGGCCCATTGTCCGTCCGAGGCGCATGCGTAGCATGCGACGAGGACAACGTTCCTTTTGTCCCATGCAGGAGCGCTTCGTGGAAAAAGAAAAATGGGTAACAAAAAGAGCCCAAAACTGAAAAAGAAAAGATGGTCAAACAAGTATTCACTTTTTGTGTGAAGATAACCATTCTGTATGAATGTGGAACGACACAATATGTACCTTCGGGGCATTGACAAAGAGAAAATTTTCACTATAATAAAAGCGCTAAAAACCACACGCAAGGAGAAAACGATGAACAAGGTTGAAAAACTTCCCTTCTGGAAGCAGGCAATGTTTGCGTTAGGCCAGATGGGCTGGTCGCTCGCCTCCTATAGTGTAGCCAATCTCATAGCCTATTTTTATCTCCCCCCCGAAGGTCAGGGGCAAAGTCTTTTTCCTGCTTTCATCTATCAGGGATATATCTTTGGTTCGCTCACCATCATTGGTCTCATCAATGCCTTCAGCCGGATTTTTGATGCGGTCACAGATCCTATCGTGGCGGGTCTCAGCGATAGATCTCGTTTTCGCTTGGGGCGAAGACGTACTTTTCTCATCATCAGTTTTGTCCCCTTTGTCATCACCTCTATCTTAGTATTTGTTCCGATTGTGCCCTATCAGAGTCCCATCAATGTCGTCTGGCTCACCGTGATGATTCTTCTCTATTACTGGTTTTTTACGCTTTTCTGTACCCCCTATAATGCCTGGCTGAGTGAACTCGGCCATACCCCTGAAGAGAGACTCAATTTAGCCACCTGGATTTCTATCACCTGGGCACTGGGCTTTGCTTTAGGAAATACTGTCTATCTCGTTCAGGGCATATTTGAAAAATCCGGTTTCTCCTCTCTTCATAGTTTTCAACTGGCTCTTGTGATTTATGGAGTTATCGCCCTTATTCTTATGGCTCTTCCCATCATCACCATCGATGAAAATCGTTATTGCGAACGACATGTCTCCACAGAAGGTTCTTTTGAAGCCGTTGTCTCTGCCTTCAAAAACAAAAACTTTTTCTATTTTACCCTCTCTGATTTTGCCTACTGGGTGGCGCTCACCTTCATCCAATCGGGGATTGTGTATTACACCACCGTTCTTCTTGGATTAGAAAAAGCCCATGCCACTACCTTTATGACGGTGATGTTTGTCCTGAGTTTCGTATTCTATGTACCCATCAACCTGATAGCCAAAGCCATTGGCAAGAAACTCATGCTCTCCATTGCCTTTGTTCTCTTCTCCCTGGTCTTTGTCCTTGTGTTCTGGCTCGGAAAATTCCCCCTCTCTCCCTTCTGGCAGGGCATCATGTTAGTGGTGCTTGCCTCACTCCCCATTGCCATCTTCGGTATCCTTCCCAATGCGATTGTGGCTGATATCGCTGACGCCGATGGAAAACAAAAAGGAAACTACAAAGCCGCTGTCTTTTTCGGGGCTCGAACCTTTATGATGAAGATGGGCATTGCGTTCACCAACCTCATGTTTCCCTCTATCATCAATCTTGGTCGAAGTACAGAAAACGATGTCGGGGTAAGACTCACCGGTGTGGTGGCTTTTGTCTTCTGCCTTTTAGGGCTTGTTTTTTTCCTTCTGTATAAAGAGAAGGAGATTTTGGCTATTATTTCCTCGCCACAAAAACCCACAGAGCAAGAGAGATAACAGAAAGACCCTGCCCAAAGCAGGACCTTCAAAAAAAACGGGGAGAAGTGGTGGGTCTTCTCCCCGTGGCTGAATAAAGGAGATCTGTTAAGTCAGTAGGTATGGTTCTTGATGAGAGGTATCTCTTTATTAAGAAAAAGTATTGACTTAACGGTCTTGTTATGGAAAAAATCTTTCTACTCGAAAATTTCTCTTTTATTGACATACACAGTATACCCATTTCTCTTCAAAGAAACAAGCCCACTGAGGAGTAAAATTTTCAGCACTTTGGGGTATTTTCTAACCCTTTGGTGGTATCTTCTTGGGAAAGTGGAAAAAGATCTTTTGCAGGAGTTCCAATCGACTATTCACTTCCAGCTTTCGATAAAGCTGAGAAATACCCTTCTTCACCGTATCCACAGAAACGTAGAGAGCAGAAGCAATCTCCTCATTGGAAAGACCTTGCTGAATCAGCTTTACCAGTTTTCTCTCCCTTTCAGAAAGCTGGTATTGTTCAAAAAATGATTCAAGACCCCCCGAAAGCCGCTGCTGAATCTCCTCAGACAGACGAATCATCTCAGACAAAGACTGCTGGACTCTTTCCACCATGAAGGTTTTTCTTACATGTTCCGTTTCCTCCAAAAGAACCACAAGAACTATTTCCACACGAGGATGAAAGGGGAAAAAAAGGGGTCTGTAGTAGGAGAGCTGGCCATTCTTTCGTGGGATACTCAGGTATTTTTCTCCCTTTTGAAGTCCCTTGATCCGTGAGAGGATCTCATCAGGAGCCCCATCAAGGGAAGAAAATCCCCCATTCCAGAGAGAACCTTTGGGTATTTCCTGTCGAAGATCCATCACAGCCGCCGGAAATTCCCAATCCAAGATGATGTCGGATAAACGTTGAAAAATCTCCTCCCGGCCCCATTGATACTCCACCAACCAGTGCCCATTCTCCACCGGATGAAAGAAGAAAAATCCCTCCTTTTGTCCTATGGATAACCATTCAGAGAAGGATTTTCCCGTAGCCAAACGCGACTGAAGAAAACCCCAGAGAGGATGAGAGAGAAAGGATTGCGGAACACCATCAAAGAGGTGTTGTTTGGCCGATTCATTGGCACAGGAAATCACTCCTTCTTCCGAGAGACAAAAAACCGGTTTTGTGAGATGTTTCAGAATGGCATGTTCCCACCGTTGATCCTCTTGAAGAGGGACCGGCATCATCACATCAAGAATGCTCTCCCCTTCCTGGACAAGAGTATGAAAAAACCGATGAGGTTGCCCCTCCTTGTCAAGAAGAGAAAAAGCCACATAAAGCGGTGTCTGAGACACCGAATCCAGGGCCTGAAGAGCCACCGAAAATTCTTCAGAAACCACTAACGCTAAATATTCCTGTCCAATGATACTTTGGTCATAACCCAGTACTACACTAAACGTCTCATTAATCTCCTTAAGAACAAAATTCTCTTGTTCAATCACACAAGCAGAAAACAAAGTAGAAGGTATATTCATGCTTTCTCCTTGCTATATTGTAGAAAAAAAATCCACATTTTGCAATATTGTGCTTCTTTTTCACTTTGAGACCCTTGCACGGGATTTTTCTTTCCTTGTCTGGGTCAGGGGCTGCGCCCCTCTTCCCCGCTTTTTCTATTTCCAAGGGCTTGTTTGTCTTTTTTATTCAAAAAATTGGTTTATTTATTAAGGCAAGGAATATTTTGATACTACTTTTTGTTTCTTTATTACTTTTTTGAGACCTTCGCACATTCGTGCAAAGGTCTCATTCTGTATGAATGTGGAACGACACTTTGTGAAAAAATTTTTTCAAAAAAAGGGCTTTTTTACTTGACAGAATAGAATCTTTAGTAATAATATAGATAACCAATTTAGGGGAGGATTTTCTGTTATGAGAGACTACTTGGATCGATCCTACTCGGATGACGCAGAGTTTGAAGATTTTGATGACCTCGACTACATGGATGATTTCCTGACAGAAGAGGACGAAGAAGAGCTGGACGAGTTTGCCGACGAATATGACGAACTTGAAGACATGTATGCCGATGATGAGGATGAGTTCTCTGACGAGTCAGGAGAGGTTGAGGCGACCTTTATCTGCGAAGATTGTGGCCACAAATGGACAGACTATATCTCCGAGGTGGACGATGAAAACGACTTTGTCGATGTTTCCTGTCCTATGTGTGGATCCTCAAACGTTACCCAGGAATAGCCTCCTGTTATCCTCGACATGATAACGGGGCTGTCGCAAGGCAGCCCCTCTCTTTATAAGGGAAGTTTCTTTTTGGGAGTAAAAAAGGTTGCGGTTTTGGAGGTTTCCTGGTATAATGGTAGGGGAAAAAACTCAAAAAGAGGGAATTATGCCACGATATCTTCTTCTTTTCTTTACAAGTCTTTTGTTCTTTTCAGGAGTAGGCGCTCAGGAAACAGAATGGGAAAATCTTCTCGACTCCTCTTCTCGCCAGGAATACACTCGTTTCTTGAAAGCCTATCAGGAGATGGATTTCATCTCATCGGAAAAAATTCTTTTCCGTCTCTTTCAGAAAAACCCTTCCAACACCATGGTCCTTTTAACCTACCATTTTCTTTCTCAACAGGAGGGCTTTGGAGTAGAAGCTCTTGAATATGGACTTTCCCGAAACCTCACCCTTTATACAAGACGAGTCCTTTCTTCCAATCTTCCTTTAGCCGATTTTCTCTGTCGCTACATAGAAAATCCCAAAGATCGCTTGGCCACCTTGATTGAAATGGAATCCCAGCTCAAGTATGTCAACTGGTTAGTTCGCCTCGAAATTATCAAAGAACATGTCAATCGCAACAGAGATTACACAGCCGCTTTGGACAAACTCTCTGATCTCATGGCAAGATATCCACGTTTTCCCATTCTCCACTACTATCGGCTCTTTTTTCTTCTCAAACAAAGAAACTGGGAAGCCTTTGATAGTGCCCTCGTCTCCTCTCTCAAACTCTTCCCAAAACACCCTGAGATCCTCAGGATAGCCGGCATGGGATCCCTGGAGCGAAAACGCTTAGACGAAGCCATCAGGTACTATGAACGTGCTCTCCAGGCCAACCCTTCCTGGCATGCTGATGGTCTTCTCGAACTCTGCCGATTGTACGTAGAAACAAAAGAATACCAAAAAGCCAACTCTCTCGTGCAAAAAGCAAGAAAACTCTACCCATGGAAGCGAGATCTCGGTGTCATAGAACAACAACTTCTCTTTGGATGGTAGGAGGGGGCATGAGAATACTCATCACCGGTATAAGCGGAACCATAGGACAGCACCTCAAAGACTTCCTTGAGAAGATGGGGCATGAGGTCTATGGATGGAACAGGCAGGAAATCCCCATTGACAACTATATGGCCATGGAGAGTTTTATCCAGGAGATAGCCCCGGATATCCTCTTTCATCTTGCTGCTCCCTCTCAACCCACAGGAAGACCAAACGAAAACTGGCTTGTCCATTATGAATGGAGTAGCGAACTGGCGTGGATCACCCACAAATGCGGAATCAAGTTTCTTTTTACCAGTACGGTCCAGGTTTTCTCTGATACAGCGAAGGGACCTTTCACCCCCCAGTCCCACCCGGACAATGATTACGGGTATGGCTTTGAAAAACGAATGGCTGAACAGCGTATTCTCTACCAGAACCCCCAGGCCTATATAGCAAGACTTGGCTGGCAGATTGACACCAACACAAGTGGCAATCAGATGGCAGCGTATTTAGAGAAGAAACATAATACAGAAGGCAAAATTTTCGCCAGCACACGATGGCTCCCTGCCGCCTCTTTTCTCGATGATACGGTCAAAGCCCTCTGGGAAATAGTCTCTCATCATCCACCCGCCATCTATCTTTTAGACTCCAACCGTGGTTGGAATTTTTATGAAATAGCTACGGCCCTCAAAAAACTCCTCAAAAAAAGATGGACTATTTTGCCCGATGAAAGTTTTGTCTATGATCAGCGAATGATTGACCCTCGTATATCCCTGCCACCCCTTTCCGATCGTCTCAAACACCTCAAACCGATTCAATAAGGAAAGCACCATGGCAAAACAAAAAAAATCCTGGTTCAAAAAAATCCTGCAACTCCTCCCTTTTGGCACCAAAAAGAAAAAGAAAAACCCCATCCGGCGGGTCTTTTTTGGTATCAGGGCAAGATGGCTTTTTCTCTTAGGGCTTCTTCTTTTTGTTACCATCGGGATTTTCACCCTTCTCGTGTATCTCTCTCAGAGTAGCATCATCGCCCAGGAAAAACAACAAAAGGCACGTGCCCTAACCGAAAGCCTGAGTACAACTCTCCAGTGGTATCTCGATAGTGAGAAACAAATCTCCCCCACAGAACAGACTTTGAAGCATAGTTTTATCTCCAACGAAATTGCCCGCTTTATGGACATCAATCCCGATGTGATCGCCGTGTACGTGTACAATCGAGACCAGAAAATAGTCTTTTCTCATCAAAAAGTACGAGAAAAGAGACCTCCTTATCTCTCCCTTTTGCCTCGCATGACAGGAACCAATGAAACCTCAAGTCGGGATTATGTCACCATCTCCACGAACAAAAGTGAGAAAAGAATCATCAAAAAACGATACCGCCTTCTCTCCTCTCCTGTACGTGCTCAATTTGGAGAACTCATGACCGTCAACAGGGACTTTGACACCATTCTTGTCCCCTATCATAAAAATGGACTTTCTGATGAACAGAGAAAAAAGACCTACAAAGAGCTCTACAACCGCTATGAAGAATGGCTACCTTCGTATCTCCATCCCTCCAATTTTACCACCAGTGATGATGTGATTGCCTGGAGTCTTGATAATCTCTTCTTGGAATCTTACAAAGCCATCTTTGCCAAAAAAGGCTACACCCTTGACAGAGATGACCGATGGCTTTTGCGAGATACCTGGCTACCCGGAGCCCTGCGAGACCTCCAGGACGCCCTTCAGCGCCGCAATGTGGGAGCCATCAAATCCGCCGATGAGAAAATCTTTCAGCGACTTTCGATCCTTCGAGAATACGGAGAGCGTTTCCGTTTTCTTGGAAATGTGATAGTGGTGTACGATCTTGACCAGATCCAGGCCAGTATCCAGCAAAATGTTTCTATTGCCTTTCTTCTTGCCATCATCATTTACTTTTTCAGCATGTTAGCGGTATATTGGCTCTCCGGCATTATGGTCCGTCAGATCAAGCTCCTGGAAAAGTGGGCTCTCGAGGTAAGTGAAGGAAACCTTTCCGTCTCCGTGGACATCAAAGGGGGGCACGAGATTGGACGACTGGCAGACATCTTTCAGATCATGCTTGAAGAACTTATCTCCAAGTATCACTTGGAAAAATTCGTTTCTCGCTCCACAAAATCCATGATAGAACAAAAAGCCGATGAGACCCTTGACCTTGGCACTCATGACAGGAAAAACTTTGCCTTTCTGTTCAGTGATGTGAGAGGATTTACCGCCTTTTCAGAAGAAAACGATCCCGAAGAGGTCATTACCATCCTGAACGCCTACTTTGACAGACAGACAAAAATCATCCGCCGATATAGGGGCGATATCGATGATTTCGTGGGAGATCAGATTATGGCTCATTTTGGGGGAGAAAAAAGAGCCGACACCGCTCTTCAGGTCGCTATCGAAATCATGCAGGATATTGAAACCTTTAACCAACAGCGAAAAAAACAGGGGCTTCCTGTCTTTGAGATTGGTATTGGCGTCCATATGGGGAATGTGGTGGTAGGCAATATTGGCAGTCAATTTCGTATGGATTTTGCCTGCATAGGAGATGCCGTCAATACCACCTCCCGGCTTTGCTCTCAGGCTCAGAGCGGGGAAATCCTTGCTTCTCTCGATATTCTCTCTGAAGCAAAACGCCCCTATCCCACTGAGGAAATTCCCCCTCTCACCCTCAAAGGGAAAAAAGAACCCTTTGCCGTCAGACGAATTCTCTGGAGGAAAGTATGAAACGTTTTACCTTTCGTCTCCAGAAACTTCTTGAAATCCGGCAAAAAAAAGAAGACCAACAAAAGATTATCTTGGCAAAGGCAAGCGGAGAATACCAGAAAGAACTCCGGAAACATCAAACCATTCAGGAAAACGAACATAACCTCAGAGAAAAGGTGAAGGAAGATATCAAACAAAACCCTTCGTCTCTCGACCTTGGGAAACTCAAATGGTTAGACTACTATGGCTGGCAATCCAAAAAGATTGAAGGGGATATCCTGAGAGAAATTGACAAAAAACGGCAGGCTATGGAAAAAGAACTCACCCTGTACACCAAATTCCGTCAGGAGAAACGTGCCGTTGAGATTCTCAAAGAAAAGGCCTGGCAGGCCCATCAAGAGGCTACTCTCAAAGAAGAACAACAGATCCTCGATGAACTCTCCCAGACAATAACTAACAAAAATAGAGAATATGCCGATAAAGACAGAGAGGTCAAAGGAGGGGATAAGCTATGATAGAAGGTATTCAATCAGTTTACCAGCGTATCACAGAAATCCAGAGTAGAATGCGGGAAATCCAAAGCCTCGGTCGTATCCAGCCCATAGAATCACTTTCTGAAACACCTCCCTCTTCCAAAACAAGTAGTACCGCGTCTACTCAGAGCTTCTCTGAGATTTTGAAAGAAATGCTCCAGGAATCAAATAACCCCACAGGGCTTTTTGAGGATGGGTTAGGCCAGAGTATCAATCAGCTGGTGGGCAGTAACCAGGAGAAAAACGCCCTTCTCAATGCCCTCTACAAGATAAACCAGAAACCTACCTCTTCGCAGGTAGAAAATATCATCCAGGAAGCGGCGGAGAAGTATCGTGTGGACCCCGCCCTTATCAAGGCGGTTATCCAGCAGGAATCCCAGTTCAACCCCCAGGCTGTTTCCCCCAAGGGGGCGATGGGGCTTATGCAACTCATGCCAGACACCGCCAGCGCTCTCTCTGTGGAGAACCCCTTTGACCCACGAGAAAACATCATGGGAGGCACCCGTTATCTCAGGCTCATGTTAGACAGATTCAATGGCAATCTTGCTCTCTCCCTTGCGGCTTACAATGCCGGGCCCTCCGCTGTTGAACGATTTGGTGGCATTCCTCCTTATCAGGAAACGCAGGATTATGTCAAAAAGGTGCTTGCCTATTATGATGCCTACAAAAATCTCTAAAAGGTGATGCCCATGAGTCGAAGTAAGCGAATTCTGTTTCTCCTTTTGATAAACCTTGGACTGGTTATCCTCTCTATCTATTTCCTTGATATGTTGGAGATCTTAGACTATCGACAGATCTTCTCCCAGATCCCCTTTCTCAGGGAAAGTTTTGTCGTGAAGATTGAAAACCCTTTTCTTCTGGAAAAGTTAGAACTCGAAAAGAAATGGCTTCTTTTAGAAGAAAAGCAACGAAACCTCGACGATGCCAAACGAGAAATGGAAAAGGCCTTTCTCATGATTACCCAAAAACAGGAAGAACTTGCCCAGGAGAAAGAAAACATCCAGAACATGATTGCCCAGTTTGAACTTGCCAAACAAAATCAGGCCACCTACGAAAAACGAGTCGAAGAAATTGCTACCCAGATTGAAAACATGCCCCCTCAAAGTGCCGTCAAAATCCTCGAGAAACAAGAAGATGAGATGCTCATTGACATACTCCGGATGATGGAAAAGCGGGCTCAGACTGCGGGGAAACGGTCCCTTGTTCCTTATCTTCTCTCGCTCATGGACCCAGAACAATCCGCCCGCATTCAGCGAAAAATGTTAGAATAAGGGGGAAGTTGTGACACCCTATCCCCATGAGATCTTTTTCACCCAGCTCATGGTGGTTCTCGTGGTGATTCTCTCGGCAGGCGTTGTGATCGCCTTTGTGTATGTGGGTATCTTCAGAAGAAAGAGAGAAGAAACCCATGAAGCCCCCTCCACTCTCTTTTCCAATCAGGCACCTATCCTGAACAAACCCAAAAAAGGCTCTTCCATGACAGACAAACTGGGGCAAAAGATCGTCAACTACATGATCGAAGTCTCTGTTTCAGAAAACCGTGCCCTCATTGAAGACAGGATCAAAAAAATCCTTGCTGAATGTGAAAAACTCTCCTCCCAGCCTATCCCCAAGGAAAACAAAGAAATCATCTCCACCGTTGCCCTCTGGGCAAAACAGTTCAATATTGATAGGCATCTCCGCGAAATGAAGATGCTCAAATTCTCCACCCAGATAGTCTACGACAAGGCTCATAATGATTTCAAACTCATGATTGCCGGGAAATAAGACCTTTCCCTTCTCTGAATGTCCTCTATTTGCAAGATTTTCTCTTTTGCTTCATAATATGTACTACATTTTTGGTGAGGTAGATCATGCAAAAACTTCGCTTCGCCCCTTCTCCAACAGGACAACTTCATCTTGGAAGTGCCAGAACGGCCATTTTCAACTGGCTTTATGCCAAACACACGGGGGGAAAGTTTGTTCTGCGCATTGAGGACACCGATCTCTCCCGTTCGCAGGAGGAATATACCGCTTCTATTATCAAGGATATGCAGTGGATGGGCATGGACTATGATGAGTTTTACAAACAGAGTGAACGCTTCCCCATCTACAAGTCATACATAGACAAACTTGTCGCTGAAGGCAAGGCCTACCACTGTCAATGCACCAAGGATGACCTCATCAAAAGAAACCAATCCCGTGGCATCTATGACGAAGTGACAAAATACGATGGTCATTGTAGGGATAAAAATCTCCAGCCAGGACCAGGCACGGTGGTGCGCGTCAATATAGGTCCAGAACGTGATATTATCTTCAAAGACGTGGTCAAGGGTCGCATTGCTATCAACACCAAAGAACTTGATGATTTTGTCCTCTGGAAAAGTGATGGCTCTCCCACCTATAACTTTGCTGTGGTAATTGATGACTCTCTCATGGGAATTACCACTATTCTCCGGGGAGAGGACCATATTTCCAATACCGCCAAGCAAATAATTCTTTATGAATACCTTGGTTTTCCTATCCCCACCTTCGGGCATCTTCCTATGGTCTTTGACACAGATAGAACCCCCCTCTCCAAGCGAAAGGGTTCCACCAATATTGAATACTATCGAAAACAGGGTATTCTCCCTGAAGCCCTCTTGAATTATATTGCACGGCTTGGATGGTCCCATGGAAATGATGAAATCTTCATGCTTGAAGATCTCATCAAGGTGTTCGATATCACTCACCTCAACAAATCCAATGCTGTCTATGATGAGAAAAAGATGATCTGGGTGAATAGCAAACACATGAAGCTTGAACCCCTCCACAAGGTTTTGAAAGCCTTTGAGATATACCTTGAGGACACAGGCCAGGTCAAAGTCGGTCGTATGCAGGACAATGCCTGGCTCTCTCAGGCGGTGGATCTTCTTCGAAGCCGAAGCGACACGCTTGCTGACCTTTATCGAGACATGATTCCCTATGCCACAGAAGAGTATGAACTTGATGAGAAAGCAAGAGAACTTCTCCCTTCTCTTTGTACCGACACCCTTGAAAAGGCCTATCAGGAAGCGGTTCACTTTATCTTAGAAACCAGTTCCTATGATGCCACCCTCGAAGCAGCTCTCAGACAGGTGGCCGAAAAACACACCGTAGCCTTCAAGGATCTCATCCAGCGTATTCGTATCCAGCTCACAGGGAGAACGGTAAGTCCTGATATCCTTTCGGTGATGCGACTCCTCTCCCCAGTTTTGAAACAAAGGCTTTCCAAAAAACTGTAAGCTATGGAATCACGACTCTACGCCCTCTTTGAAAAAGCCATCGAACACTACGGGATGCTTGAGAATACGACAGGTATTGTCGTTGGTATTTCTGGAGGGATGGACTCGCTCGTCCTGCTTCTCATGCTTTCGGCAGGCAACAAGCGAAAAAACAGAAACATCCCCCTCTACCCCGCCTTTGTGGATAACTTCAACGGCCAGAATGAAGGTCACAACAAACGCATTGAGAAACTTTCGGATTATATCAAAAGACATACCGGTCTGGATCTCCACGTCATCCGTGTCAATAGCATTGCCGAACTCACCTCAGGAAACTACAAGAGTCGCAATACCTGTTATCTCTGTGCTCAGAAAAGACGCACGGAACTCATTCATTATGCCGCAAGCCAGAAGGCCAACAAGATAGCCTTTGGTCATCACATGGATGATATTCTGGAAACCTCTCTCATGAATCTTTTTTTCAAAAGGGAACTCTCCTCTATGGTTCCACGTCTCAAGATATTTGATGGAGAGATGGAATTCATTCGTCCCCTTGCCTATGTAGAAAAAGCCATGATCGAAGAGTTTGTCTATACCCAGGAGGAAGAAATGCCGATCTTTTCCGAGGTATGCCCCAATTCTATTCTCCGCCGGGATCACAAACGCCTCCAGGTCAGAGAACTCATCAAAAAGCTCTCTAATGAGATTCCTCACTTCCGGAGAAACCTCTTTGAAGCCTTCCGAAGACCGGACACCGAGTACCTTTTGAATTACCTTTACCAGCCTGAAACCAGTGGACGTTTCAAACGTCCTTGAGTTCCTTTTCTATCCAGAGGGTATAGGGGCCCCAGTTCACCAGTTCCACCTCCATCATGGCCCCAAACTCACCCGTTTGTACCCCAACTCCACTCTCTCGAAGCCGATCTACAAAATACTCATACAATCGTTTTGCTTCAGGCCCGGGCATGGCAAGATCAAACGAAGGACGACGGCCTTTTTTCACATCCCCATAGAGGGTGAATTGAGACACGACAAGAATCTCCCCTCCCACTTCTCGAATGGTGAGATGGTTCTCCTTCTCCCCGTCAGGGAAAAGACGCAGATCAAGGATTTTGGTGGCAAGAAAACGAGCCTCTTCCTCGGTGTCGGTTTTTCCCACACCGAGGAAGACAAGGTAACCCTTTCCTATGGCTCCAACTACCCTTTCATCAACCGTGACCCTCGCTCGCAAACAACGCTGGATAAGCGCTCTCATAGATGGCGAAGTTTCTTGTAAGCGTTAATAAGTCCATTCGTGGAAGCATCGTGAGAGGTCACAAGGGTATTGTCTTTGAGTTCAGGGAGAATCTTGTTGGCAAGTTGTTTCCCGAGTTCCACTCCCCACTGGTCATAACTGAAAATATTCCAGATAACCCCCTGCACAAAGATCTTGTGTTCATACATCGCTATCAGGCTCCCCAGGCTGCGAGGGGTTATTTTCTTCACAAGAATAGAGTTTGTGGGCCTATTCCCTTCAAAGACACGATAAGGGAGAAGTCTTTCAATCTCTTCATCTGATTTACCAGCCGCTTTCATCTCGGCTATCACCTCTTCTTTTGTCTTCCCATTCATGAGGGCCTCAGTCTGGGCAAAAAAGTTGGAAAGAAGAAGCTCATGATGGTTCCCAATGGGGTTATGGGACTGAGCAGGGGCAATAAAATCACAGGGAACAAGCTTTGTGCCCTGATGAATGAGCTGATAAAAGGCATGTTGCCCATTGGTTCCAGGTTCACCCCAGATAATAGGACCGGTCTGGTAGGTTACGGGTTTGCCATCACGGTCCACACTTTTTCCATTGCTTTCCATATCCCCCTGCTGGAAATACGCAGGAAAACGGTGAAGATACTGATCATAGGGAAGAATGGCATGCGTCTCGGCACCAAAGAAGTTATTGTACCAGATCCCGAGAAGGGCAAGAATCACAGGGATATTTTCCCGGAAGGGGGTTTTGCGGAAGTGCTGGTCCATGGCATACGCCCCCTCTAAAAGTTCGGAGAAATTCTCAAACCCAATTGTACAGGCAATAGAAAGCCCGATGGCCGACCAGAGAGAATAGCGTCCGCCCACCCAGTCCCAGAACTCAAACATGTTCTCGGGATCTATGCCAAACTTTTCCACCTCTTTTTTGTTGGTAGAAATGGCCACAAAATGCTTCTTGATGTCTTCTTCTTTGGCGCTTTTCAAAAACCACTCACGGGCCGTATGGGCATTGGCCATGGTTTCCTGTGTCGTGAAGGTTTTGGAAGCCACAAGGAAGAGGGTGGTTTCAGGATTCACCTTCTTGAGGGTTTCTGCAATATGGGTACCATCCACATTGGAAACAAAATGCGCCGTAATGTTTGGTTTTTTGTAGGGACGAAGTGCCTCGGTAACCATCACAGGCCCTAAATCAGATCCCCCAATACCAATATTCACAATATCGGTGATAGGTTTTCCTGTGAAACCCTTCCATTCTCCGCTTGTCACCTGATTGGCAAACTTTTCCATCTTGGCAAGTACAGCCCGAACGCCGGGCATCACATCCACCCCATCAAGAAAAACCGGGAGGTTAGAACGATTTCGAAGCGCTGTGTGAAGCACCGCCCTATTTTCTGTTACATTGATCCTATCTCCAGAAAAATACCGTTCAATAGCATCTTTCAAGAGACACTCATCAGCGAGTTGAAGAAGATGAGAAAGAGCCCTATCATCTATACGATTTTTGGAAAAATCGACTATCATATCCTCAAAAACAAGAGAATACTTTTCAAATCGCTGAGGATCTTTAGCAAAAAGGGTTTTCATATGAACGTTTTTCAAGCGCTTATAATCCTTCTTGAGAAGTTTCCACGCCCTGGTGCGGGTAGGATTGATATTGGCAAGCATTGTCTCCTCCTCTCCAAAAAATCGGATAATAGTATACCATAAACTCAAAGAAAGAGCAATTTTTTGATGAAAAGAGCCTTCTGGGTGTCGTTCCATTGTGTCGTTCCACATATGAAACTGAATACCTATTTTCACATCTCCTGTGAAGGGAAATAACACAAAAGCTTTCTATTCTGGTGCCTATTGAAAAAAGGGTCGTGCTTGAAAACATGACGGCAAGATATGGCTATTCCCTTATTTCAGCCTGATGGGGGATAGCTTTCTCTTTTGTTCAAACGAGTTGTGTGTATTTGTATGTCCTGTGGTGTGTTATAGGTCTTTTGAGACCTTTGCACGAATGTGCGAAGGTCTCAAAAAAGTAGTAAAAAACAAAAAATAGTATAAAAATGTTTCTTAACGTAACAAATAAAACTATTCCTTTGAACAAAAAAAGACAAATAAGCCCTTGTAAATGGAAAAAGCGGGGTTTCAGGGGCGTAGCCCCTGACCCAGATAGGGGAAGAAAACACCCGTGCAAGGGTCTCCTTTTGTGTGAGAGAAGTGGAGAGCTGGGGTGTTGCTGAAACATGGCAAGAGCTGTGGTTTTGTTCTGGATAGGGGAGGTTAAACGTTTAACCTCTGGCTTTTGCTGAAACAAGGTCATAGCCTTTTCCCCGCCCCTGCCGCGGTGCCTCCTGAGAGAAGCCCCTGCAGGGGACACGTGCCCTGCGGGCTGGTAATGGAAGCCATCGTCTTTTCACCACTGTCCGAGCCACAGGAGGTGGCGAGGAAGCCAGGGGTCAGACAGGGAGGGCTGTCCCCGGGCGGCTACGGAAGAGAGCTGGGCTACAGGCTTTTCTTCCAGCCCGCCAGCGGGGATGAAGGTCGTTGGCTACAGAAACCGCCGCAGGAGCGGGGGCGGGGTTTCAAAAGGGGCGGAGCCTCTTTTGCCCTGCGCGGGAGCGCTTCTTCCGAAACCAGGAGGACGAGTTGTGGTTGCCGAAGTCCCGAGGACGAGGCAATGTCGCCCACGGAGGAAGGACTTCCCCTGGAAGGAGAGGATGTTTTTCTCCTTGCTCGCAAAAGCGGCCCATCCTCCGTCCGAGGCGCATGCGTAGCATGCGACGAGGACAACATCCCTTTTCTCCCATGCAGGAGAGCTTCGTGAAAGAAGGAAGATGGGTAGTAACAAAAATAGCCCAAAACTGAAAGCAAAAAGATGGTTGAACAAGTATTCAGTTTTTGTGTGAAGACAACCATTCTGTATGAATATGGAACGACACTCAGTGTCGTTCCATAGAGAAAACTAAATACCTGTTTTCGCAGCAGGATATGGCTATTACCCTGTTTCAGCTAAACACGTGGTTTTTGCTGAAACATAGTCATAGCCTGTTGCGAATTTCCAGAAAACCCCTCCACGAAATGGAAGACGGCTTCTCCGGGTGAAAAGAAAAAAGCCTTTTCTCTTTACTACAGGAGAGGAGAAGCCCCTCCCCTGTGAGAGGATCCTCTATTTTCTTTCCCTTGCTATCTCTACCCTGACGGTTTTCCCCTTGTACTTCTGACGATCCAGCCGGGAAAGAAAGTCATCAAGCTTCTCCCGAGGAACATCCACAAAAGAAAATCCCTCCCGCATGGTAATTCGCCCAAGTTCCTGACTCCTGATACCGGTGAGATCAGAAATCCAGGCCAGAAGTCCCCTGATATCAACTGTCTCACGGCCAATGGTGAGAAAAAGCCGTACTGTGGGGCTATTCTCTTCTACAGGAGCAATCTCTTCCTCAGGTTGTTCCCCCATCACCATTTTCAGGAGAGCGGCTGCAATATCGACCGAATCGTAGGTAGAGAGCCCTTCCGTGAGGATGTCGATATATTTTTCAAGTCCCCCTTCTTCGATGACGGAAGCAATCTCATCCAGAATAGCCTGGGTCTGGATCTTTTCAATATCCTGAAGGGTAGGGAGTCGCCGTCTTTCGATCCTGGTTTTGATGTAGCGTTCAATCTCCTTGAGCCGTTTGATCTCCCGCAGGGTGACAAAGGTTACCGCTGTCCCTTCACGACCAGCACGGGCTGTTCTCCCAATACGATGGACATAATACTCCTCATCCTGAGGGAGATCATAGTTCACGACCAGATCGATGTTTTCAATATCAAGCCCACGAGCCGCTACGTCTGTTGCCAAAAGAATATCAAAATGCTGTGCCCGGAATCGCTTCATCACAAATTCTCGCTGGGTTTGTTTCATATCCCCATGGAGAGCCTCTACCTCATAACCTGCCGCATGAAGTTTTTCCTTGAGCTCTTCTACACGCACCTTGGTGTTCACAAAAACCACCGTCTGATTGGGGTTATAATAGTCAATGATGCGGGTGAGAGCCTGGGGTTTTTCTGACTCCCTGACCTCGTAGTAGAACTGAGAGATATGAGGAACGGTAAGTTCCTTGTGAGGGATGGTGATGAAGCGGGGGTTTTCGACAAAATCCTGGACAAGTTTTTTAATCTCGGGGGAGAGAGTAGCGGAAAAGAGGGCTTTCTGAGCCTTCTCTGGAACGCGGGAAAGAATAGCCCTCACATCATCAATAAATCCCATGTCAAGCATCACATCGGCCTCGTCAAGGGTGCAGAAAATAACGTGATCAAGATGGAGTGTTCTTCTTTCAAGGTGATCTAAGATTCTCCCCGGGGTTCCCACCACGATATGGACACCACGACTTAAACTTCGTATCTGTCTCTCGATGGACTGTCCCCCATAGATAGGGAGAATCACCAGCCCCTTTTTGTGTGAGGCGATTTTCTGGAGTTCTCCTGCGACCTGAATGGCCAACTCCCGTGTAGGAACAAGAATCAGCCCCTGAGTAAACCTCTGGTTTTCTGTCTTCTCCACCATGGGAATACCAAAAGCGGCTGTTTTTCCTGTACCTGTTTGAGCCTGACCTACGACGTTTTCTCCCTGTAGCAGGTAGGGAATAGCCTCTCGCTGGATAGGCGATGGTTCCACAAAACCCATCTCGTCAATGGCCTTGAGAATGGGTTCTGAAATTTTGAGTTCATGAAATGTCATGTGTACCTTCCTTATGTACGTATAGCCTATAACGTATTCACGTTAAAAAGACACCTGATAATCCAGAGAAGGGTCGTAAACACCTTCCCACAACCAACGATTGTTTTCTTCTCGAAATACAAAAAGCCCATAGGTGCTTCTGGTATTACTTCCTTTTTTATACGCGTAGAGATAGAGAATATTGTCTTTTCTTTCATGGCGGTGATACACAACCTCGAGGGAAGGCATCACCACAAGGGAAAGAAACCTATCTTCCCGGGGGAGACGAAGTTTTTTATCCTGGCTACTTTCCGAAAGAAGAAAGGCTACATTGGTCTCTCCCCTATAGTACAGGGTAAGATTGGAGAGAATGATCTTCCAGCTGTCCGAAAGAATATCATCTCCGATGGTTTCATCGGCCCACTGAATATCACTCATCAAAGAGAGAGTTGTCGTTCGCTTCCAGGGGAGAGGGACAAAAAGAGAGCCACTAACCTCAATGGAGAGGTTGGTAGAAAAGCTCGGGGTTTCCACCACAAGGGTCATGGGATGAGGAGGCGCAGAGGAAAAAACCACCACCCCCCCATTGGTAAGAGAGAGTCCCATCTGCCACCGTGGAGGGGTATTCCAGAGGGAAACCAATGAAGAGAGGGTATTGGTTTCTCCCTGATCGGCAAGGGTCTGAAGAAGGGAATTTTCATCTATCAGGGTATAGAGGTAACGTCCTCGAAGACCCCGAAGAAGGCGTAGATACTGTCGGGGAGTAAGGGTTGATGAAAGAAGAAGATTTCTATACAGGTAGGTTTTCAACCGACTTTCTCCAAAAAGAGAAACCACCTGCCAGTCATACTGCAACCTGTTGATAGCCAAGCGATAAGCCTCGGGGCTGAGCCATTCAAGAAGTTTGAGACCTGTCACCTCAGTAAGGCTTTCAAGCGACAACAAGTCCTCTTTCTCCCAGCGAAGCCCATAACCGATGTAAGCATGACTCATTTCA
Source organism: Longinema margulisiae (assembly GCF_025266855.1). Classification (GTDB taxonomy): domain Bacteria; phylum Spirochaetota; class Brevinematia; order Brevinematales; family Thermospiraceae; genus Thermospira. Next base: position 1,234,833 of record NZ_CP053071.1, on the reverse strand, counting down.
TGGAGTATAACCTTCAGGACATAGAGCCAGTTATCCTCACCTAAAAGAACTCCATCTAAGAGAAACCGCTTTTGATTGGTCAAAGCGGAAACCAAGGATTCCTCCAGCAAAAGCATGTTGGCAGAAAAAAGCCCATCTGTCCATTCTTCAAGTGAGGCTACCTCTCTTGGCACAAAGACAATTCTCACGTCTCGAAAGGGATAAGAACCAACATACCGCTGAAGAATATCCTTTCCGTCTCGAAGAAGAGAAAAGAGAGTAGAAAGTCTTTTTTCCGGAATCGCCTCATAACGTTCCGGAAGGTAGAAAGCCACCCCTCCCTCTTCTATCTTCTGAAAACGCCCGATGACAAGCCTCCCTGTAAAAAGCAGATTGGTGGACTCTGATTCCCAGCGAGAAAGAACTGTTTGAGAAGAGGTTTTTTCCTCTACAAGACTGGCCCCAAGGATGGCCTGATAACCAAGCGGCACCTCAACACTCAGCGAATAGGAAAAAGCCGGTATCTCATCAAAACTCACCGGTATCCAGACCCGACTACTCTCTAAGAAAACCCCCTCTCTTGAAAGAAAAAACCCAGAGCTTTTTTCCTGACCGGTGATACGGGCTTCCATACGGAAAAGTCGACGGGTGCCGGGAAGCCAATCAGCCACACGCACCCTATATACCTTGATGGACATACCAATCCCCACCCCCTGTTCCATACGAAGGGGGGTATTGCCATCATAGATGGCATCAATAGTCACCGCTTCATGACAATAGAAATACACCTCTCTCAGAGTCTTCTCCCTATAATTCATCATATCGTACACCAGAGAAAGAAAAAGCTGAGGAGAAGAAGGGTCAAAGCGAATAGTCCCTGAAACCTTTCGAATGGTAGCGGTTTTCTTAAGAGCAAACTCATCGCACCCTGCGAGAAGAAGAATGAAGAGAAAAAGCAGGTTTCGTCTCAAGCGGTTTTTGTCTCCTTGCCAAAAAGTTTTTTCCAGAGGCTTTTGAGCCAGTTCCAGAAACGAACAAAGGGGTTTTTCTCAAGGAGCATCTGCTTTTTCTCGATGGCTTTCATCACCTCTTCGGGAGTAAAATCCTTTCGAGTCATGTTTTCTTCAATCTCTATCTCCAGTTCATCCACCTTGTCTCGCGGTGAATAGACAATGGCCTCTATCTCCTGCCAACCAAGCATCTTGGCTACTGTAAGACGACGATACCCGGCAAGAAGTTCGTTTTTTGGCGTCACAATAATAGGGGAAAGAAGCCCATGCTTCTGAATACTATGTTTGAGGGACTCAATGTCCCCAAGATCTTTTCGTATTCTCTCCTTGACCACAATCTCGTTTATCTTCACCTTCATTTCTCACACCCTCCGCTGGATCTTACCTATTAGTATAACGTTAGCCACCAAAAAAGTCAATTAAACCTCCGGGGTAGAAAACCTCAGGGATTCACCATAGAAACAGGTTGGCCTGTGGTTTCCAGAACAGAGGTCCAGAGAGAGGAGTTGGTATCAATTTTCTTTCTCCGTCGGGTAGCAATGTCGATGGGAATATACGTGAAATTGCCTTGATAATACCCTACTAACACGTTCGTACGGCCACTCATCCCAGCATGCACCGCTGCCTGAGCAAGTTGAGAACAGAAAATCGAATCATTTGGTGTGGGGGGACGGCTACGAATGGTATAACTGGGATCGATATACTTGATAGAATGGGGGATATGGTGTTTGGTGAGGTGTTCACTGATCTTTTGCTTGAGGAAAAGCCCGATATCCCGAAGTTTTTTATTTCCGGAGGCATCATACTCCTCTTTCTCTCCCGCAAAGAATTTCTGCCCTGCCCCTTCCGCCACAATAATCACGGCATGACGACGTTTGAGAAGCCGTCGGGTGAGATGAGAGAGAAATCCATTGGGTCCATCAAGGTCAAAATCCACCTCAGGGATAAGACAAAAGTTGGGTTCATTGGTGGCAATGGTGGCATGAGCCGCGATAAATCCCGAATCCCTCCCCATCACCTTCACAATGCCTATCCCGTTGTCATGGGCCTTGGCCTCTGTATGAGCCGCATAGATGGCATCACAGGCCTCAGAAAAGGCCGTCTCAAATCCAAAGGAACGGTCAATATAACTGATATCGTTATCAATGGTTTTGGGGATCCCAACCACCGCAATCTGGAGCCCTCTTCTGGCAATCTCCTCAGCAATTTGTTTGGCCCCACGAAGAGTGCCATCCCCCCCAATCGCATAGAGAATATTGATGCCCAACTCCTGGAGTCTATCCACCATTTTGACGGGATCCTGATTCCCTCTTGATGTTCCAAGGATGGTACCACCAGCGGTATGGATAGTTTCCACGATCTCCGGGGTGAGGAGTTGCACGTCATAGCCGTTTTCTTTCACAAGACCTGCATAACCGTAGCGAAAACCATAGGTGCGTTTATTGTTATAACGATAATAGTTCATCATCACAATAGAGCGAATCACCGAATTGAGCCCAGGGCATATCCCCCCACAGGTCACAATGCCTGAAACCGTTTCTCCTGGTTCAAAAAAGACCTTTCGACGTGGACCCGCCTTTTCAAAAGAAGGAAGGGGAATCTTGTGTTCAATGAACTTCTCCACCAATCCCCTATCAGTGATGGCTATCACCCTCTCATCATCAGGAATAAAACCAGAATCCTGTATCATACTTTCAAAGGGGGAGGTATAACGACAGGGACCAAGTCTGTCAATGGAAAGATCTTCCTCCATAAGTTCCTGTACCCATTGAGGAGCATCAAAAGGGAGTGGCATGTTTTTCCTCCTGATTTTTTTCGTTTTTATTGTATCTCATCTTTTTCACTCTTGCAAATTTATGGAGCGAGGAGAAGAAATCATGGTATTTTTTTGATGAAGATGTACAGTTTGAGCTTTTTATTCATGAAAATTTTTCTTCGAGCGATTTTTCTTGCAAAATTTCCCGAGATGGCTTATAATACTGTATAAATATATTTGGATATATTGATATAATGATTGACCTCAAATGGCTCAAGGCTCTCTCGGATGAGACCCGTCTTCGGATTGTCAAACTTCTCTCTCTCCATGAGTGGAGTGTGAATGATATTGTCCATATTCTTCAGATGGGGCAATCTCGAATCTCCCGGCATTTAGGCATCCTGTACGAGGCTGATCTTGTTTCTGTACGACGACAGGGGCTCTGGGCGTATTATCGTCTCTCTGATATCTGGAAGAAGGAAAAGTGGCTTTCTCTCATCAAAGATGAACTCACAGGCCCCCTCTACGAAGAAGACCTCAAGAGAGCCAGAGAATGGGAAGAGAAAAAGAAAAGGTCCACCCAGAGATTTTTTGATGATATTGCCTCTCGCTGGAACACCCTACGAGAAGAGCTGTTGGGCAACGTAGATCCCATGAAGCCCCTTCTGGAGGGACTTTCGGGTATTCGCCGCTGTGCAGATTTGGGCTGTGGAAGTGGTGAGGGGCTCTCAACGCTTCTCTCTCTAGCCGAGAGGGTTATTGGCGTGGATCATTCTTTAGAGATGCTTTCCTTGGCAAGACAGCGGTTTCTCGAAGAACCCAGAGTGGAATTCCGGCAGGGGGATATTGAAGACCTCCCCCTCAAAGATGGAGAAATGGACCTTGTGACCCTGAACCTCACCCTCCACCATTTGCCAAATCTTACTCTCTGGGCAAACGAGATGGCGCGTGTACTCAAAGAGGGGGGATATGTGGCTATTGTGGATTTTCTCCCTCATCAGGAGGAAAAGCTTCGAGAGGTGTATCATGATTACTGGATGGGTTTTGCGGTAGAAGAGATCATTTCTCTTCTTGGAGCAGCTGGTTTCTCAGTGGTAAAAGAAGCCTATTATCCATTAGCCAAGTCGAATCTGAGGTTATTTGCTCTTCTGATGAAAAAAGGAAAAGGAGGATGCGATGCCGATTTCTCTTGAACTTGTTCCACGAGAAAGAGAAAGCTTTGTCTCAGAGGTGCGCTGGGCAAAAGAGCATATCTCGGCTATTACCCATATCAATATCCCTGATCTCACGAGACTTGAGACGAGAAGATGGGAAGCCTCCCGGTGGGTAGAGGGGCATTATCCTGTGATTATCCATGTTCGGGCCTGTGATGTAGAACCACAAAAGATAGAGACATTTTATCGGACACTCAAAAGCCATGGTATTTCAGAGATTCTGGTTATACAGGGAGATCAGGAAAAGGAAAACACAAAAAAAGGGATGTCCTCTCTGGAAATGCTTTCAGCTTTGAGGCAGATAGACCCTTCCTTACAACTGTATGGCGCCATTGATCCCTATCGTCAGTCTCTCCGTGAAGAGATGAATTACGTAGAACAGAAAATAAAAGCCGGAGCCAAAGCCTTTCTCACCCAGCCCTTTTTTGAGAAGGGTATTCTTGAGGAGTACATGGTACACTGCCAGGGGCTTTCGGTATGGTGGGGGGTGAGTCCCATTCTCACCGAGAAAAGCCTTGCCTACTGGCGAGAGAAAAATCGCGTCCCCATTGGAGACGGGTATGATCTCTCTTTAGAGGGAAATATTAGTTGGGCTCGTTTTGTTCTGGAAAAAGTCATGGAATACCCGGAGTATGCCCTCTATCTCATGCCGATCCGAGTGGATATCAGTTCGTACTTGTCCCCTCTTTTTGAAAAATTATCCTGAAGGAGGATACTATGGAATACAAGGTAAAGGATATTGGTCTTGCTGATTGGGGCCGTATGGAAATTGAGGTGGCCGAGCAGGAGATGCCAGGGCTCATGGCTATTCGCGAAAAATACGCCCCCTCCCAGCCCTTAAAAGGGGTGAGAATCACTGGTTCCCTGCACATGACCATACAGACAGCCGTTCTCATTGAAACCTTGGCAAAACTCGGGGCTGACGTGAGATGGGCAAGCTGCAATATCTTTTCGACTCAGGATCACGCAGCCGCCGCCATTGCCAAGGCCGGTATTCCCGTCTTTGCGTGGAAGGGGGAAACCCTTGAGGAATACTGGTGGTGTACACTGCAGGCCCTTTCTTTCCCCGGTGGAAAGGGGCCAAATCAGGTTGTGGATGACGGAGGAGATGCCACCCTTCTCATTCACAAAGGGTATTATGCTGAGAAGGACCCCAAGCTCCTTGACAAAAAACCGGAAAGCAAGGAAGAGGCTATTATCCTGAGCCTTCTCAAAGAGGTTCAAAAAGAGCGTCCTGGCTTCTGGCATGAGGTGGTGAAGGACTGGCATGGTATTTCTGAAGAGACCACCACCGGTGTTCATCGTCTCTATCAGATGCAGGCAAAGGGAGAACTGCTTGTTCCTGCGATCAATGTGAATGATTCTGTCACCAAGTCCAAGTTTGATAACCTCTATGGATGCCGTGAGTCTCTCATTGATGGTATCAAACGGGCTACTGATGTGATGATTGCTGGAAAGGTAGCTGTGGTGTGTGGCTATGGAGATGTAGGAAAGGGATGTGCCCAGGCCCTTCGTGGGATGGGAGCCAGGGTCATTGTCACCGAAATAGACCCCATCAATGCCCTTCAAGCAGCCATGGAGGGGTATCAGGTCACCACAGTGGAAGACACCCTCGGGATAGCTGATATCTATATTACCGCCACGGGTAACTGCGATGTGATTCGTATTGAACACATGGAGAAGATGAAGTCCGAAGCGATTGTCTGTAACATCGGGCATTTTGACGATGAAATCCAGGTGGACGCGCTCAACAATTATCCCGGCATCAAACGCATCACCATCAAGCCCCAGTATGACAAGTACATCTTCCCCGATGGGCATGTGATCTATCTTTTGGCTGAGGGAAGGCTTGTCAACCTTGGGTGTGCCACAGGCCATCCCTCTTTTGTCATGTCCAACTCCTTCTCCAACCAGACCCTTGCCCAGATAGACCTTGCCAAAAACTGGAAGACCTATGAGAAAAAGGTCTATCGGCTCCCCAAACACCTTGATGAAGAGGTGGCACGCCTCCACCTTGAAAAGATAGGGGTAAAACTCACCAAACTCACTCCCAAACAGGCCGCCTATATTGGTGTGCCGGTAGAAGGCCCCTACAAACCAGAGCATTACCGATATTAAGAGACCGGCATATTCTGGAAAAACAACGTGTGAGCCCATGATATACCATCATGGGCTCACTTTTGATAAACACCTCATGGAGACTTTTTTGAAGAGAGGCTTTTTTGCTTTTTCTCTTCTTTTGCTGTATATTTTTAGCATGAAAACGGAGTAGATATGAAGGATTTTTCTCTTGGATCTCTTGCTTTTTGGGTCTTGTTTGCTCTCGGTATTCTGTATTCGATTATTCTTCATGAGATAGCCCATGGAGTCGTGGCTCTCTGGTGGGGAGACGATACTGCCAGGCAAAACAAGAGACTATCTCTTTCACCACTTGCCCATATTGATCCTGTAGGCACAGTAATTGTTCCTCTTTTGATGTACCTCACAAGTGGAAGTATCTTTGGATGGGCAAAACCTGTACCCATAAACCCCTACAAGTTCCGAAGCTGGCGATGGGGAAACCTCACCGTTTCGCTTGCCGGGATAACGATGAATATTCTTGTGGCCGCCATTCTTGTAGGAATTACTCTCGTTTTTCCCTTAAATCTTTTTTTTCATCTCATTACCGCCAATCTTTTTTTGGCCTTTTTCAATCTGCTTCCTCTTCCCCCTTTAGATGGTTTTCGTGTGGTACTAAGCCTTCTGCCCGCTACGTGGCAGCAGAAAATAGAACCGTATCTTTTTCCGTTGGGAATTATTCTGATCATTTTGTTTGTCAATTCCCCGTTTTTCTCTTTTCTTGTGGACACGGTTCTTGGTGGTGTATTGAATGCCCTTTCTCTTCTGTATAGTTCATCATCGTAAGGAGTGTATATGAGAAAAAAAATATGGTTATGGGTCTTTTTTCTGGCAAATGTAGGATATTCACAGGCAACGGGTATAGTCCAGAATCTTTTGTCAAGTCAGATTGAGGCTCAGTATGCGTATGGAGTTTCTTTGGCCTATGAAGGAAAAAGAGAGGAGGCTCTTCTTGTCTTAGGGCAACTGGCTGAAAACGGGTATCATAACCCCTATAGTTTTCAGATGATTCTCTCTATCAGTGCCAGCCTTTTGCAACAGAAACAATATACCCTGATGCCCGCGGAAAAACTCTATTCGTTAGTGGATTATCTTGCTGATCTTGCCTATACCAACTATGCCACCAACCGCGAGGTTTTGTATGGCTATCTTGATGTGAAAAAAGCCCTTGGGCAGTGGGCAGATTTTGAGAGAGGGCTCTCACAACTTCTGGTTATTGACCCGGAGAATGTGTTGGGCAACTTCTATCGAGGGTTTCTTCTCTATAATCAGCAACGTTTTGAACAGGCCAAGGGATTTTTCTGGCGAGTAATCACCAACGGACAGGACGAGGAATCTTCTCGCCAGCCTGTGTATCAGAGCTACTTTCTTCTTGGACTTATTGAGCTTCGAAAAGAGAACTACAGAGAAGGGGTAACGCTCCTTGAAAAGGCAAAAAACCTCTTTGATCAGGATTATAACCTTGATAGGTATTTAGCTTTCGGGTATCAGCAGCTTCTTGAGGTACAAAAGGCCTATGATATGGTGAAAAACATTCCTGAACTCTTTTATAGTGCGGATGTGGCTCTGATACGTATTCAGACCTCATTTTTTTTAGGCCTGAAGGATTGGGAACGGTTAGCCACAGCCTATGAGAAGGACGCCCCTCTGGCGAGAGCCTACCGTCTTTACGGCCAAAAAAAGTACAGGGAGGTTATTACCCTCATCAATGATCTCATCAAGGAATACGAGGCAAATCCCACCCGTATTTTTTATGCAAACCACCTGAAGCTCAAGGCCGCAGAGGCCATAAATGACACCAAAACAAAGAGGGAAATGCTGTTTCTCCTTGGATATTATGCTTATCAGGTGGGCAAAACAGATCTTGCCATCCAGTATATCACTCCCCTTGAAAAAGAGAAGGATCTCAGGCTTGAGGCTCTTCTCACCCTGGCGTCTCTCTATGAAGAAGCAGAAAACTACGGAGAAGCCATCAAACGCTATGAGCAGTACCTGAGAGAAGCCCCAGAAGAAAAGATAAAAGAAAAGGGCTTTGATCTCCATTTAGCCCTTGCCTTCCTCTACACGAAGAATACCAATACCTACCGGGCCCAGCTTTCCTACGCCCAGGCAGAAAAACTCGCCAAAACCCCGAAACAAAACTATCGCTTCTGGTACTATAGTGGGCTTATAGCTCAGCAAAAAAACCTTCACCTTCAGGCCATTGAGGCCTTCCAGAAGGCTAAACAGTATTCCAACACGGCTTCAGTCAACTATTCCCTTGGGAATTCTCTTTTTCTCCTGCAGCGACTTGATGAGGCAAGCAAGGCACTGGAAACCTCTCTTGCCATTGAGCCCTCTGCTTCGAGTTATAATCTTCTGGCCTATATCTATGCTCTCAAGAAGGTTTCCCTTGACAGGGCTCTTCTCTATGTTCAGAAAGCCCTTGAAGAAGAACCGGAAAACATTGCGTACAAAGACACGCTTGGATGGATTTACTACCAGAAGGGAGAGTATGAAAAGGCCCTTGAGGTTTTTGCCTGGATTCTCTTGAAGTTAGATGGGATAGAGACCTTTGAAGGGCTTGATGAGGTCTATTACCATATCGGGATGGTGTATGAGGCCCTGAAACGACCGGCTGATGCCCGTCTCATGTGGGAAAAGGGTCTCTCCATCAATCCTAATAATGGGTATATTCGAGAGAGACTTACCCCACGATGAAAAAGGGATGTCTTTTTAACCTTCCCGCTATTCGGGAAAGCCTTTTGGAGGTTTACTACCACTTTGACGAGATCAATGCCAAACTCGAAACAAAACGTGAACCGATGACATTGGAAATTATAGAGCATATTCTTTTAGCGTATGAGTATCTCAATACCCTTCTTGCCCAGGACATAGACCTCTTTAATCCTGCGGGGGTATATGCTATGCTGGAACTCAACCACATTGTGCTTTGTGGAAAAGACCCGGCAAAACGGTTCGAGTTTCATCAGCATATCCTCAGTACAAGGGAAAGGTTTCAGAAAAGGATAGGAAGAATTCTCAAGTGGTACAAAGAAAAGGGCAAAAAACTCCCCTCCCTTCGCAAGGCTGCCCAGTTTTATACCCTTGCTCTCAGTCAGCCCCAGCTCTTCATCGAGGGGAATCACCGCACGGGAAATATTGTGCTGAATTACCTTCTCGTAGGGGACGGTTTTCCTCCCTTTATCCTCACGGTGGAAAATGCCATAGCCTACTTCAATCCATCCAGCCGAATCAAATATAGCGACAAGGACAAATGGCTTGACCAGATCACCCAGATAGGCGTTTCAGAGGGAAGCATCTACTCCCTTCTTGAAAAATATGGGGATACCCGTTATCTTATCTCAAAATATTGTCAGGAGAATCCATGAAAATAGTATTGTGTAGTCTTTTTCTTTTGGTGGGGTTTGGGTATGCCCAAACAAATACCTATACGAAGTGGACAAATCTTGCCTTTCAGGCAAATGGAAAAACCAATGCAACGGAAATCTTAGGTGACTATCTTCACTTTTATCATCTCTCGTGGGAAGGAGTCCGGATCCAGAGTTTTGTGGTGTCATGGCAGCGGACAAATACCGTGTTTGTGCTCAAGTTTCTGCCTCAAAAGTCTCAGAAAACCATTGTCTTTGTGCATGGATATCTTGATCATGTGGGAAACTATGGGGCTTTTTATGAGTTTTTTCTTGCTCAAGGGTACACCATTGTGGCGATGGATTTGCCCGGACATGGACTTTCCAGTGGGCTTCGAACAGGGATAGAGGATTTTTCTGAGTATGCTGAGGCTCTCGAGAGTGTCCTTCAAAGGGTGGATGTTCCCCAACGCTTTGTGGCCATGGGTTTCAGTACAGGGTGTTCGGTATGGATTGAGTACCTTCACAACCATAGAAGAGAAAAACGGATAGAAAAATTGGTGCTTGTTTCTCCCCTTGTGCGACTTGTTAACTGGAACATGGCTCTCATGGGCTACAATATCCTTGGGGGGATTTTGACAGAGGTTCCCCGTTCTCAGAACAAAACCACCTCAGACAAGGATTTTCTGGATTTTATCTACAACAAAGACCCCCTTCAGGAGAAAAAGGTCCATCTCTCCTGGCTTCGAGCGGCAAGAAACTGGCATGAAAGGGTTATCCTGTATCCTTCTTTTGGAACATTTCCCGTCCTGATGGTGCAGGGAAGAGAGGATAGCGTCGTGGACTGGAAATACAACCTTCCTGTTCTTCAGAGAATCTTTCCGTCCTTAGAGGTAAATCTCTATCGCGGCAACCATCATCTTTTGATGGAAAGAAATAGGCTAGAGATATATCAGGATATTCTCTCGTTTTTGGAGGGTATATGACATGGCAGGAGTTTCTTGAAAAGGCCAAACATGGGGTGGCCTACAGCGATGGTTCTATGGGAGTTTTTCTCCAACAATATGGTCTGAAGGGAGAAGATTGCCCAGAACTCTGGAATGTGACCAGACCAGAGATTGTTCAGAGTGTTCACCGGGCCTACATTGAAGCAGGAAGTGATCTTGTGATCACCAATACCCTTGGGGGCAATAGAATCAAACTCGAAAGCTATGGGCTTGCCCACCGGTTAGAAGAACTCAATGCAGCCGGGGTAAGAAATGCAAAAGAAGCCTCACGAGGACGGGCTATTGTGGCGGCTGATATTGGACCAACAGGGCATTTTGTGAAGCCCCTGGGGGATATCTCTTTTGAAGAGATGATGGATATCTACAAAGAACAGATTGTGGCTTTGGCCAATGCGGGAGCGGATGCCCTCTTTTTTGAAACGCATATTGATATCTTAGAACTCAAGGCGGGCATTCTTGCCGCAAGAGAGGTATGCGATCTTCCGATCATTGCCAGTGTGACCTTTGAATCTGATGGCCGCATGGTCACAGGAACAAGCCCGGAGGCCGCCTTTACCACCCTTGAGGCTCTTGGTGTCGATATCATGGGAATGAACTGTGGGACTGGTCCAAAGGAGATGCTCTCCATCATGGAACGGGTGGGGCATCTGTTTGAGACACCGATCATCGTTCAGGCCAATGCTGGTCTTCCCCATCTCGTCGATGGCCATACCCACTATAGTGAAACACCACAGAGTTATGTGGAAACGGCTCTGCATATGCTTGAACATGGTGCCTGTGTGATAGGGGGATGCTGTGGGACCACACCAGAATACATCCGGCTTCTCATTGAACGAAGCCAAAAAGAAAAACCATACCTTCGTTATCAGAAACGAGCGGTAACCTTTCTCAAACTCTCAAGTCGTTTTGAGTTTCACAGAATAGGGCATGATCTTCCCTTTACCGTGATTGGTGAACGTATCAATCCCACCGCACGCAAGGCCCTGGTGGAAGATATTCTCTCGGGTGGATTTGCCCTTGTGCGTGAGGAGGCTCTCAAACAGCAACAGGCCGGAGCCCATGTACTCGATGTGAATATGGGTATCCCCCAGGCCAATGAGGCTACCTTGATGGAAAATGCCATCAATCTCCTTTCTACCGTAGTCAGGGTACCGTTAGCCATTGATACCTCGTCTCCTTCCGCCGCTATCCAGGGAATGAAAATCTACCCAGGGAAACCCCTTTTGAATTCTCTCACCGCGGAGCCAGAGAGACTTGCTCTCCTGCCTCATGTGAAGCGATATGGAGCCGCCTTTGTGGCCCTTCCCATTGATGCGCATGGTATTCCCGACAAAGCAGAGAAACGCGTGGCTCTCATGAGACGCATTCTTGAAGCCACGGAGAAAGCAGGAATAGACAAAAAGAATATTCTGGCGGATCCGTTGGTTATGACGGTATCCTCTGATCAACGTTCAGCGAAGGAAACCCTGAAAACCCTCAGGATGTTTCGAGAGGAACTGGGACTTTTCACCACCATGGGGCTGTCCAATGTTTCCTTTGGCCTCCCTGCAAGGGCCTTTATCAATCAGGCCTTTCTCACCATGGCTATGGAGGCCGGGCTTACCTCGGCGATTGTGAATCCCTTAGACGAACAACAGATGGGGCTTGTTCGGGCATCAGATGTGCTTCTTGAGCGAGATCCCTCGGCCATGGAGTATATTCGTCTCTACTCCGGCCAAAAAGGGACAACCCCTCCCTCTGTTTCTTCCTCCCAGACAAAAGATATGCCACTTGAAGAGAGAATCCGGCAAGCGGTTATCAAGGGACAAAAGGATGCCATTGAGGGGCTTCTGGCTGAGGCACTTTCCCACTCCCTGGCTCCCAAGGATATTCTTGACAGGCTTCTCATCCCTGCGATCACAGAGGTTGGGCAGTTGTACGAGAAACGGCAGTACTTTTTGCCCCAGCTTCTCCTTTCGGCCGAAACCATGCAAAAGGCCTTTGCCAGGCTTGAGCCTCTCCTTCGCTCAGAGGGTCAGAAGTCGCAGGGGAAGCTCGTCTTTGCCACTGTGCAGGGGGATGTGCATGATATTGGCAAAAATATTGTCATCCTCATGCTCCGCAATCAGGGCTTTGAGGTGATAGACCTTGGCAAGGATGTCCCGGCCCAGCGGATCTATGAGGTGGCAAGGGAACATCAGGCAGATATTATTGGCTTATCAGCGTTGATGACCACCACCATGCCCAGAATGGCTGAATTTATGGAGCTTCTTGAAAAGGAAAATATGAAAACCCCTGTGATGGTAGGGGGAGCCGCTGTAACCCGACAGTTTGCCTCAAGTATCGGGGCATACTATGCCGTGGATGCGGTGGATGCGGTTCGGGTGGCTCAGGAGATTCTCAGAAAAGGCTAAAAAAAACAAAAATGATACCCTTGCAGGTTTTTTCTTGTCCTACTTAGGTCAGGGGCTACGCCCCTGAAACCCCGCTTTTTCTATTTACAGAAGCTTATTTGTCTTTTTAGTTAAAAAATAGAGCATCACTTATCATCATAAGGAATATTTTTATACTATTTTTCGTTTTTTTATTACTTTTTTGAGGTCTTCGCACGAATGTGCAAAGACCTCAAAATATTGCACCTTTTTTGAAAAAGTGGTATAATGGAGATGGAAAAAGGAGAAAGTTATGGGTTACTTTTTGAGAGGAATACCTATTTCGCGGGGTATTGCGATTGGACGGGTTATTCTCCGCCACGACCTCATGAAAAACATTCGTTATACCCGTATCGAAGCCGAACGGGTGATGGAAGAGGTAGAAGCCTATCAGAGGGCACTTGAAGCCATCCGGCAGGAAACGCTTCTCATGCGTCAACAGGCCCAGCAGCGCCTCTCCGACAAAAATACCAGTGTCCTTGACTTTCACTACAACCTCATCCAGGAGGACTTTTTCCAAAAGGATGTGGTGAAGCGTATCCAGACCGACTATTACAACGCTCTTTCGGCTCTCCACTATGAGCTTTCTCAGCTCAAAAAGCGCTTTGAAGAACTCCAGAGCGATTATTTTCAGGCAAGATTTTTAGATATCAAGGAGCTTGCCAATCGTATTGCCCATAATCTTCAGGGTGGGGTCCTTGAACGACCCTCAAAGGACAACCCCGCCATCATTGTAGCTGAAGAGATTTCCTCGGCAGAGGTCCTTCACCTTGAACAGGGGGCAGTCCTGGGTATTGCCACAGAAACAGGAAGTACCACCTCCCATGCGGCTATTATCGCTGAGTCTCTGGAGATACCTGCTGTTTTTGGTATCAAGGACCTCTTCAACTTCATCAAGAAAGACGACATCATGATTGTCGATGGTTACAAAGGGGTGGTGATCATCAACCCAGATGAGGCCACTATCAATACCTATCACGAGCTTCAAAAGAATTACAAAGCCCAGGAAGAGGCTAACTTCAACCTCATCAACCTCCCCTCCCGTACCACCGATGAGGTAGGAATTACCCTGATGGCCAATGTATCCAACTCCATGGAACTCAATATCGCCATGCGTCATGGGGCAGAAGGGATAGGGCTTCTCCGGAGTGAGATGATCTTCATACAGAACCAGCGTATGATGAACGAAAACGAGCAATTTGACCTTTATAGAGAGTTTCTCATCCTGTTTGCCGGAAAACCTGTCACCATTCGAACCCTTGATCTTGGGGGGGACAAGTTTTTGGCCAATCCTGTCCAGGAGGCCAATCCCTTCCTTGGCTGGAGGTCTATCCGTATCTTCCTCAAGGAAAAAGAACTCTTCAAACAGCAACTCAGGGCTATCATGCGTTCCAGTGTGTTCAATGACAATGTACGGATTTTGATTCCTATGATTTCGAGCCTCAGTGAGGTGCGTCAGGTCAAAGAGATTATCCAGGAGTGTATCTCAGACCTCAAACGAGAGGGAAGACCCTTCAATTACCGCATTCCTTTGGGGATCATGATAGAGATCCCTTCGGCGGCCCTGATGGCTTCTACTCTCATCAAAGAGGTGGATTTCTTCAGTATAGGGACAAACGACCTTGTCCAATATACCCTCGCTGCCGATAGAGGCAACCCCAATGTCAGCGAATACTACCAGCCTCTCAACCCGGGGGTACTTGCCCTCATTCGTCTCACCATTCGAGCGGCTAACGCCAACAAAAAGCCAGTCTCGGTGTGTGGAGAAATGGCAAGAGATCCCCTCTATGTACGACTTCTTTTGGGAATGGGGCTTCGTATCTTCAGCGTCAATCCGGCCTATCTTCCCCTCGTGAAATCTATTCTTTTGAAATCTTCGGTTCAGCAGACAAAAGAACTGTGGAATACGGTGAAAAAACTCACCACCCACGAGGAAATCCAGCAGGTTTTACGAGAGGATCTCAAGAAACACTGTCCGGAAATCTACGATTCGTACTTCTATGAGGACGAGGTGAGGTAAACCTGTTCGGTGGTTCTCCAGCACCCCTTGCCAGCTTTCTTGGCCTCATAGAGGGCCCTATCCGCAAGTTCCAGAAGGAGCAATGATTCCTTGCTATGGTAGCCGAACGTGGCAAGGCCCATGCTGTAGCTCACGTGAAGGGGAGTATCATGGACATAGAGGGTGGACTCCTTCATCAGGGCAAGCACCCTGTCGGCACACCGCTTCGCCCCCTCAAGGTCTGTCTCAGGCAAAATAATCATAAACTCGTCCCCCCCATACCGTACGGCAATATCCTCCTGACGGAGTACCTCGAGCATCATTTTGGCAGTATGCTGGAGGACCATGTCGCCGGCAAGATGGCCAAACTTGTCATTGATAGACTTGAAATCATCAATATCAATGAGAATCACACTGAACATTTCCCCGTGCCTGTTGGCCCGACGGCTCTCCTTCTGGAGAAAATCCCGGAGAAAACGGTAGTTATAAAGCCCGGTGAGAGAATCGATAAAGGTCTGATTGCGGGTATAATTGTAAATACTTCGTTCGATAACCATCGGATCATGGTAGTAGTTTTTGCGTTCATAGAAATAGTCCAAGAAAGCCACCTGAATGGATACAGGCCGACCAAGCTTTCGCATCAGTTCCTGATGATAGGAAAGAAAGGCTGTCCACTCAAGAGGAATTTCAGAGGGAAGAAGCTGTACCTTGCCCAGCAGGTAGAAAATCCGCTGATAGACCTCTGCTCGTGTAAGACGGGGAAAGTTTTGCTCCACCGCCAGATCGAGAAGTTCAGGGGCATAGCTATACTGGGTCAAAAGATCAAGTAGTTCCTTGTCCATTTCTTCTGTCCACATAGGACCTCCTTCTTTTTTAATATCAGCTGCGTTGTTGTGCTCACGCTTTATTATAGCCAGTTGTGGAGAAAAATGCAAGGGGGAGGGGGAGTTTTTGGAAAGGTATCGGGAGAAGAATTTCGGCTATCACCATGTTTCAGCAAGCATGATGAAAAACAGCAGGCATAGCAAAACCACATCTCATAGTATCACTCATTCAGAGTACGACTCTCTTTTTTTGTTGACATTCCATTCTCAGAGATTGCCATTTTTATGGTGAAGGTACCAGAAATGTATCCCAAAATAAGTTTTTGTGGAAATACAAATCGTCTCATAACTGGTTCCCTCTGGCAATGAAGCACAAAAATATTTTGTGACCGAATTTTTTGAAAGAGGCGGATGCAAGTCAAAAATGTTTTGCAAAAATCTCACCATCTCTTGCTGTTCACTTTGAACATAAGCTATCGCAAAAGGCAAAATAATATTAAAAAACATTTCCGTTTTTCTTTGAATCCCTAAACCACTGAATTCCATTATATTTAGCACACATTGTTTGGCCACTTTAGGAGTGCAAAGAGGGGTCATTGCCTTCTCTATTCTCTCCAAAAAATAATCGACCAGTCCAGAAGATAGCGTCTGGCTTAAAAGAAAAGCAATCCCCGCTATTCTCTTCTCAGGATAATTGGCCGGCCTGATATTGCGGTAGTCCCATACACTCTTTTCCATTTTCAACGACAAATCAAAATGTTCGGGCACTTCCTCCTTCCAATCCACAAATCCAGCACGGTGAAGAAGCGCTGTTTCTATTAGCGCCCGATCTTTTAGCTTTCTTACCTCTTTGAAGGGAAGGAGTAAAGCAAGTTCTAAAAATGGGGTCTTGTTTTTCGGATAGCCAAGAGAAAGCATCATCTCGCGATAAAGCGCCTCATCAGGCTCAGCAATCTTCAAAAGATTTTTCATCCTCTGGATTTTAGTCTCAAGCCATTGTTCGCCTAACAACTGTAATTTTTCAACGTTTATCTTCATTTGTTCCTTTTTTTCTAGTAGGTGCTTTATCGTATTCCCCCTGAGGTTCATAATGCCAGAAGTTAATTTGTAAAGCTGAATCATATGTTTTTAAATAATCATTACTCTTGATACTCACAGAAATATTTTTTTCTTTGCATTTTTTGGATAGAAAATCAATGAGCTCAAATCTCTGATTTAGAGTTTTATTTTCTTTCGGATCTTCTAACATATCATCAGAAGAAAAAAGCCAATCTTGATTTTCATTTTTTCTACTATTGCTACGCCATTTGGTGTACTCTGCTGACTTTTGGATTGAGAAACGACCAAAACCTGCAAATATATCCGCTATTTGAATAAGAGGTTCTCTTTGTGAATTTTGAGGTTTTACTTCTTTTACCTTAAAATTTATTCTCTCTCCCCTAAACAGAAGAGGAATATCTCCAGGCTTTTGTCTTGGATATTTTGTTAAATTCAAGTAATTAGCAATTTTTCTATAATCAAATTCAGAGTGTTCATCCGGAAAAAACTTAAAATCAAAAATACCCCATGATTCAACTACATGTTTCAGTAAATGAAAATACATCCTTTCCAAATTTTCTTTATCATCTCTACCACGTAATTTATGTCTTGAATCTTCAATATCCCAGATAAGAACATCAATTCTTATTTTATTCCTTGAAGCAAAATCTATAGCAACACATAGAAAGTCCTTGCAACATTCAATCTTAGGAACATGGCCACTTATTTCATTAAATTTTAGTTCTGTAATATTTTTCGATTGTAAAATTTTGAATAAACATTGTCTTAAAGCATCTAAATCATTTTCTTTGCCACTAACTGCACAAAGAGACCGATATCTTTCATTCAGACCTGATTCATCAGAATAAATAAGCAAATCCTCTTTCATCTCACACTCCTCGCCTTCTCTAACCTATTTTTCACCAGTTCTGCCACAGCCCAGTAGACCTCCTTGCGTTCTTCTTCTGAGAGTCCTAGGACATCAAAAACAATATCATCAAGCGCTTTGCGATCTGGCAATGGATTGGGCTCCTGTTCTCGAATGGGCTTATTGGGGTCAAAGCCAAGTTCGGTGAAGATGGATTGTATCTCTCTTGTAAATAGTGTAGTAAGCACATTCTCACACATTTGTTTGTTAAGAACCTCAGGTTTGGGCAATAAAATAAATCGGAAATCCTCGCCATAAATGGTTAAAACTCCTTCGGCCATATTTACTCTACCGAACATTTCAACTTGTAGAAAATAAAAAATTGAATTCAATAAAGTTATCCCAATATTTATATCAATTGTTAATTTCCCATAATAAAAATTATTAGAGCAAGCGATATTGTCTTTACATAGAAGTGTCCAAAATCGCTGATCAAAAAACTGAAGTAAGATTACATCTGGATCATTTGGATGGATTGAATACCAAAAAGGACGGTGATTTTTAACAGAAACAATTTGATGTATCTTTTTCTTCTCTCCATCCTTAATATAATTGTAAACACCTTTATTTTTAATCTTATCTATTGGTTCAACACAATAAAACATTTTTGCACAATCGGCCGCTATAATAAAAAATTTTTTTATGTCTTGAGTTGAGGTTAAAATGGGATAAGTATAATTTATAGGAATTCCATATTCCTTTATTGTTTTTTCAGACAAATAGAAGAAATCTACATTCCCCGGTTTTAAGCCATATTGATACTCACAAAAAGCTCTCAGCGGAACTAATCTATTCTTATTTTTTTCAATAATTCGCCAATAGATATCCGGTGCCCTTAGATATTTCCCGCCCCATTTGTTGCCAATATAGGGAAGACTTTCAGGGGATAAATTCCATGGATTCATTTCTTGTTCTTCTTCTATTTCCACACCTTCCAGCAAAAGCTCTTTTCTTGTCTTTGGAAAAATTCTACAATCCTCGTCATCAAAGAGGGGGGTCGTTGTTTTCTCTATTTTCTTTATTACCTCGGCATTATGCACTTCTTCAAATGGTTTTTTGAAGGCAACAAATTTCACCGTGTAATCTTCTAACTTTTCTTCTGGTCTCTGGATGAAAACAATCACCGTATTCACTTTTGCCTGTTTGAAGGAACGCTTTTTGAGGTTATCAATGATAAAGAGTGGTCTCATATTTTGAAGCAAAAATTCCTGAAGCCCTGCTCCATAGCCCACATCAAGCCATGAATTTGAGTTTATAAAACAAAAAACCCCTCCCGGCCTCAGCAAAGAAAGCCCATGATAATAGAAATAAACATATAAATCACTTTTTTTGTCTATCTTCTGCACAGTTCTCCATATATTCTTCACAGAAGCAATAAGTTTTTTCTTGTACTGAGATTTCAATTCTCCCCATCTTTCATCGGAATAATCGCCCTGGTTTGCCAATGGTGGAGCTATCAGTTCCTGACAAACATACGGCGGATTGCCAATCACGATGTCAAATCCCCTTCTTTCAGCAAAGACCTCCGCAAAATCAACCTCCCAGAGAAAATAATCCTTTTTTGTGTGCTCTGCAATAGTGGTGAGAATGCGTTGATATTTTTCTTTTTCTTTTCTTATTTCTTCAATCTGTACCTCTTTTTGTTTACCCTTCTGGTCAATCCTATCAGGTTCTATTCCTTCGTGAAAAAGCTTCCCCTGTCCCTGAAGAGCACTTTTTTGCTGTTCAAGCTCATCAATTTTCTGTGAAAGCGTTTGAATATGGAAATTGATAATCTCTTTCAAAATACCGATCTCAAGGGTTTCAATCTCTTCTCTTTCCCTGAGGTCTGCACTTCTCTGGCCTGAGAAGAAAGCGTTTTTCCTATCAATAAGTTCTCTTATCTTGCCCTCAATTGACGGGGGCAAGTATCGAAAAGAGTCTCCCCTCAAACTTACCAGCATCTCCCCTATCTCTTCAACAAGAGAGTCCCCCTGACGAATCTTGAAGGACAAATTGGGCAAGAGTGGTCTTGTATAGATATCCATATATTTTTCATCAGTCTCTATGATGAGAGACAACCAGAGTCTCAATTCACCTACCATCACCGCCCAATCTTTCACATCAACGCCATACAGATTTTCCTGAAGAATGTGCTGTTTGAGAGCAAAAAGATTTTCCTCTTTGTTTTCTATTTGTTTGGTGAGAACACAATGAAGATCTAAAAGCACATTCATGATTCCCACAAGAAAAGAAGCTGAACCACACGCAGGGTCAACTATCTTTACGTTTTCAAGGGCTGATTTAACTTTTTGTAATTCTTGCTTTGACAATAGATTCGCCTTTTCATGTGGATCAAAAACAAAATCTATGATTTTATCTTTTTGAATACCTGTCTGAGCACTCAAATAGGTACAAAGCGACATTCTGCTCATGAAATCAATTTCGATTCTTGGGGTGTAAAAAATTCCTCCACTGCCTCTTTCCTCTTCGGCTATCAACGATTCATACACCTTCCCAAGCATTTCAGGGTCAATAGCCACTTCCACATCAAGAGGAAGAGATTCATCAATAGTAAAGTTAAATGTCTCAAGGAACCCCCTTTTTCTCTCATTTTCGGTAGGATCAAACTCAAAAAGCCATTCAAAAACACTATCAGGAACACGAAATTCCAATCTATCAAGTTCTGTTTCTGAAAACAATCCCCCATTCAGATAGGGCATAATACTAAAAGACTCTCGAATATCTTCAGGAAGTTCACGGCTGATCAAATGAAGCTTTTTATTAAACGCCCCAAAAAACAGAGAGGAAAGCCATATCGGGTAAAAGGTATCTTTTTTGTCCTTATTATTTTCCCTTATATGATTTTTGTACTTTTGCCATAGATTTTTTATATAAGAACTGTCCTGTTCATAGTTTTTCCATTTGAGCCAATTCTTTTTTTGTAAGAAATAGAGAAAAAATATTCGAGAAAGAAAAAGCTGTGCAAAAGAATGCCGCTTATTGTAGTCAATATTCTGATCAAGAGAAGGAATGATTATGTTGTTTATAGCATGTTTATAGGCCTCGAAAAACTCTTCTGTGACTTTTTCAATACTAAAAGCTTCTTGGATCTCCTGCAAACTGGTTATTCTTTTTCCCCCCAACTGCCGTAAGAAAGTACTATTCTTTTGCTCTCGACTCACATAGTAGGTGAATCGTTTGTAGGTGCTGAATTCTCTCCGAGTACCTTTATATTCTGCATACACAAGAGAAAACCGAAAATTCCCCTCATCATCAGAGAAAACAAAAATCCCCCCATCGAGATAGGTATTTTCCAAAATACTTTTTGCCTTCTCGTACTGTTTTTTCTTGCTTGAACGAGAAGAGATATGGTTTTGACTTTGAAAGAGAAACACCCCCACCTTTTCATCATCTGAAAACCTTATCTCCCCTATTTTTTTCACGGACGAAAATTCATCATCTTGATACTCCTGAAGATTCCTCTTCTCCTCACCAAAACCCGGAAAACTCTGACGAAAATATTCCGTGAGATTCTCTTCAGAAAAATTCTCAATCACCTCTTTCAAGACATCTCGACTCATCTTTTATCCCCCTTGCTGATTTTCTATAGCAATGATAATCTCTTTTCTCAACTCGGCGAGACGACTTTTTTCCACCTCAAGATAACGAGGACCTAATTCTTTTTGAAGGTTCTGGAGTTCCACCACCGCTTTATCTCTATCTTCATCTCGTGGAGAAATATCTGCAATACGTCGAAGCGTAAAATCCGGGAGAGTTCCATACGATTCAATGTCCTCTATCAGCATCCTGAGAAAGTCCTTCAGTGGTTGAAGCCTTGTATCTGGTGACCGAAGAAGGGTTTTCAAATTGTTATATGCCTGTTTTTCTCGACTCTGCCCACTTTCTTTCTCACCCTCTTCACTCTGAAAAACCAACAACTCCTCATAGTGCTCCCAGAACCCCTCACTCAAGGGAAGAGCCTCCTCTGTAGGAGACCCCCGCAGATTCTCAATAACCTCCTGAAGGGAAAAGGCATTCTTGTGGTTGGTGGTATAATTTTTATAATGAACAAAGAGATTGCCTTTCTTGACCACCACATAGAGCTCATTTTCTCTCCCTCTTTTGGCCACCTTGATTCGAGGAGGCAAATCAACAAGAGAATCCACAATCTCAGGGTATTGATTTTTGATCCGTTCAAATTCCTTGACAACCGTGGTATAAAAACTCTCTTCTTCAATCTCATCGGGATTACGATTCAACCACTGATAAAGTCTGGAAGGTGAAGGTTCTTCTTCTGTATCAAAGATCTTGGTATCTTCACCCAACGTATTATGAATGAGAAACATTTTATTGGCAGCTATTGTCCTGCTATCGACCAATTCGGCCCCCTGTTCAGTAGGAAAGAAATTCACGATATAGAGGGTATCAAAGACCTTCCTGCTGATACGATTGATACGTCCAAGCCGCTGGATTACACGCACTGGATTCCATGGAATATCATAGTTGATCACTATACCCGCTCTATTGAGATTGAATCCCTCCGAAAGTTTATCAGAGGTGAGCAAAATATCATAGTTATCTTCCTGGGGTGAATAAGAAGCATCAAAATTTTTGTAAATTTCCTCCGTTTTGGTTCTCGTAAGATTACTATAAACAACCAGAAGTCTTTCTCCAAAATGCTCTCTCAAAACCTTTTCAAGATATTTTACCGTATCCACATATTCCGAAAAGATGATCACCTTTCTTTTTGGTTCCCCAGCCTTTGGTGGAATCTCGTTCTCAAGATTTTGTATCTTCTGGACAAGCATTTGAGCTTTGGGATCTACCAATGACAAACCCACGTTTTTCATTTCTCTCAGAATTTCATCAAACAATTTCCTGTCTTCTTGCAAATGTTGAAGAAAAAGCTCTTTATCTTGAAAGGTACTGATGTCATATACTTCTTCATGATTTTTGTTCCTGGTTACCGCTTCTTCTGAAAGACTTTCCCATTCGGCTTTTTGTTTTTCAAGACGTTCATTCAGGTCATCGTCATTCGGCGTAGAAAGCTCATCCAGCAACCGTCTATCCATAACATACTTGCCCGTACGAGAAACAAAATTTATCACCTTCTCCGTGATATCTCGAAAATTTTGCACACTCTCTCGGAAAGCTCCAAAAGAGCTTTCAAATCTTTTCACAAGAAGCCTTCTCATAAAATCGTACAAGTTAAACTGTTGAAAATACCTGAAATTCTCTTCTCCACTCAAACTATTTTCTTCTGCTTTTTTTATTCCGATTTTGTATGCCTCAGGACGATACATAGCTCCATGGAAACGCCCGGTAACTTCTGAAAAATAATCTCTGATCACCTTGTCATAAAAAGCCGATTGTTCTTTGCTAAGCTCATAAAACCACTCCTGAGGATCCGCCACACGAGACAGACTATTCACTTCTTGAGAATAGACAGGATGAGAGAGAAGATCAAGCCGATTTCTCCGAATAGTAATAGGGGCAATGGTATGCCTGATATGTGAAGCAAGCAGATGAGAACGCTTTCTTACTTCTTTAAGATCAAAAGCCTTTTCTCCAAATAAAATCTTATAATAGACGGAAGCTCTCTTTCTTTTTTCATCAACAGAATCATGATACCTTTTGATATAGGAAAGCTGATCAAAAACCTTCTTGTAAGAGTCAAAAATCCCTTTGAGATTATTATCAAGAGTGATGGTGGATTGTTTGGGCAAAAGGAAAAGCTTCAAAAGAGAAAAGATATCCGATGGCCTATTGTTGAAAGGTGTGGCCGTCAAAAGGATAACCTTTTTCCCTCGACAAATGTTGCGCAGCTTCTCATAGCTTTCTGTATCCTGATTACGAAATCGGTGAGCCTCATCAACTATCACCACCTCTATATCCCCTGCCGTATTCACATACGTTTCCACATCATCCAGTACTCCAAGAGAAAAGGCCTTCCAGCCAAGAGAAGCCAACCGAAATTCTTCCAGATATTTATTCCAGCCATCGGTGCCGTTATCCTCTCCAATAAGCCCAGGTGGGGCTATCACAATCCCTCTTTTCTTGAGTTCATAGCCTATCGCACAGGCAATGACCGTCTTCCCCAGACCCACCACATCCGCAATGATAACCCCATGATGCTGTTCCAGGATAGAAAGCGCCTGTTGTACCGCATCAATCTGATATCGATAGGGCGTATATCCTCTTTGTCTCATCAACTCTTCTAAACTTTGGCCTATTTCCTTCCCTCTATAGGTCTCCAGATAACACTGCAAAACATACGCATAGGCCTGAAAAGGAGTGATAGATTTAAGCAGGGTTTCCCTTTCTAAGGTTTGGAGTATTCTTTCTTTGTTCACATTGTCTTCCGTCAAAGGAACAGCTCTCTTCCAGAGAGAATCAAAATATTTTTCTGCTTCCTCAAAGCCATAGTCTTTGATCTCTACATTGAACTCATTTTGCCCCTCAAGACCTGCTTTTGTCAGATTACTGCTTCCTGTAATAAAAAGATGGGGGGTTATAGTATCTTGCAAATAAAAAAGATATAGTTTCCCATGGTTAGGTTCACGTGTTTTTCTGATTTCAATACGATTCTTTTTGATAAGCTCCACAAAAAAACTCACTTGTTCGTAGAATTCTTTATTATCAAAATATTCACTATTGAAAGACCTTTTTATTGATTGGATATATCTCTCAACGATCTCATCTCCACTGAGACCTTTCTCTCCCCCATACTCATACAGTCCATAATTGGTCTTATCCACCAGAAGTCCTACGAGTATCTGAAGCTTCACCTCGCTATTTTTTCTCAAAAGTTCATAAAACTTCTTAAGACCAGAAAAATAGAAAAAGCCAACCAGGATCTTTATTTTCTCACATCTGGGGACAATCTCCTCCAACCGTCTCTCTAAAGTAAAATCCCCAGCATTGGTAATAAAAGGCATACCTTTTCCCTTTCCCTTGATATCTTTCTACATTATAAAGCAAATGAAAAAAAAATCCAGTTTTTTCATCAAGAATGTATGGATCAGGATCCATAACCTCCCCCAAAAAAATCCCCCCTCATCTCTCTCAAACTTTTTCAAAAAAAACCGAAAACATAAAAGACGACACAAAAGGAGTGTCCCAATGAATACAATGGTATTCCCCAACCTGAAAGAAACCTTCCAGCCAGAAAAGATGTCTTTTGATGTGTCTCGCAAGGATATCCCCTCGCCCTTGGCAAAAGGAGAGAGGGAAAAGAAAAGCGAATTTGCCGCCACCCTTGAAAAGGTGACCACTCAGCACAAAGAAAAACCCGCCACAGAAAAACGACCCTCAGAAAAGATACAGGATATCCGTGAAAAAGTAGAAGCCCTCCTCCAGCATCCAGAGAAACAAACAGAGGAAAATATCACTGAAGTTCTTGAGGCCCTGCTCTCCTTTCTCAACCAGGGAACAGCCTCTCTTTCCCCTGGCATGAAACAGGAGGCCTCTGAACTTCTCTCTTCCCTTCGAGAGATGGTTTTGGCCTGGGAAAAGGGCAAACTCTCCAATGAGGACTTTCTGAAACATTTTTTGGGATGGATAGATGAGATGGTTTCCTCTCCCTTTGGAAACCTCAAGACAACCCTTCCCACAGAAAACCCCAAGGCCTTCTTAGATCAGGAGAATAGTCAGTCCCCACAAAGAGAAAGCACCCCTTCACAGGACAAGAACTCCTCTCTTGCAAGAACCAGCGAAACCCAGAAAGAGCAGGAGAAGCCCCTCATTCGTCTCATTGACAAAAGAACCTATCAGCCAACCACAGGAGAAAAACCCCTCTCCGAGTCTCTTTCTCTCAAGGAAAGCTTCTCCTCAAAGATTGAAAGCCTTCTGAAACAAATCGACCCCAAAGAGGGAATATTCTCCCCTATAGCGAAACCCATCCAGGATTTTGGTGTGAAAACAGCCCCTGCTCTCCCCTCTCTTCCCAGGGTATCTGTAGAACAGATGCTTCAGCAGGTGGCAGGCAAAGCCCTCATTACCCTTCGGGATGGACAGAGCGAGATGAGGCTTCAACTCACCCCACCGGATCTTGGTCGTATGGAGATGAAGATTGTCCTCGAAGATGGACAGATGATGGGCAAGATTGTGGTTTCCACCCCCGAAGCCAAAGCCCTCTTTGACCAGAACCTCGGTGAACTCCAGCGTCAGCTTCAGCAGGCGGGGGTCCAGGTAGGAAGTCTTGATGTGAGTTTAGGGCAACCCGGTGATGACAAACAACCAGAGCCAGCCCTTAACTTTTCTGTGCATTCTTTTCAGGGAGAAGGTGAGGTGATAGCGACAGAAGGCATCACATCCTCTTCCCTCTGGACTGATACTCGGGTCAATTATATTGTATAGGAGGTTCATATGAACATAAATACCCAGATGAGCCCTGCTGAACTGCAGGAACTTACTTACAAGGTTGAGGGATTCAACGCCCAGATTCGGGCCCAGAACCAGGGAAGCAAAAACAGCCTCTCAGAAGCTGATTTTATGAAGCTTCTGATTACCCAGCTCCGGAACCAGGATCCCACCAAGCCCCTTGAGGACAAGGAGTTTATCACTCAGATGACACAACTCACCTCGCTCAAGCAACTCAATGAAATGATTACCACCATGCAAACCTTCAGCAAGGAACTTGCCTTCACCCGTACGCTTGGGCTTGTCAACAAGTGGGTGGTGTATGAGAGAGCCGATGGGGTCATGGCTCAAGGTCTTGTGGAAAGCATCCGGGTGAAAAACGGACAAACCTTCCTCAATGTCAACAATGAGGAAGTCACTCTCGAACAGGTGAGCGAGATTGCCGCCCCGGTAAAATAAGAGAAAAAATACAAGGAGTAGGCCTATGATGAGATCACTCTATTCCGCCGTTTCCGGTCTTCAGAACCATCAGACACGAATGGATGTCATCGGTAACAACGTGGCCAACGTCAATACCACCGGTTTCAAGAAGGGTCGTGTGACTTTCCAGGATATTCTCTCCCAGACGCTCACCGGTGCCGCCAAACCCACGGATGAACGTGGAGGTATGAACCCCAAACAGGTCGGGCTTGGTATGACCATAGCCAGTATTGATACCCTCATGACCCAGGGTAGTATCCAGACAACGGGCAAGAACACCGATTTAGCCATCACCGGTGAAGGTTTTTTCATTCTCAATCAGGGGGATCGTACCTTCTACACCCGCGCCGGAAACTTCCTCATTGATCGTGATGGGTATTTTGTCAACCCCAATGGCCTCAAAGTTCAGGGATGGAATGCCGTTACCCTTGCCAACGGGGAACGCTATATCAACCATTCAGCTCCCCTCGAAGATATTCGTATCCCACTGATGGAAAAACTCGAGGCACGGGCTACCACCGTGGTGAACTTCAAGAGTAACCTCAATTTTGACACCCCTATTCTTGGACCAAACGCCACCGAGACAGAACGGATCAAAAACACCCATTCAACAGCCATTGATATCTTCGATGACTATGGAACAAAACGACGGCTAATCCTCAATTTCCGCAAGGAGGGTCTCAATCAGTGGAGAATGACCGCCACCCTTGAACCACAAACCCCTGAGGATGCGGTCACCAACCTCACGTTGAACGTCGGTGGGGTCAAGGTAGATACCAACAACGAACTCATTGTCAACTTTGACAACAAGGGAACCCTTCTCTCCATCACAGAAGCCGCCGGGGCTAACCCCACGACGGATACAGAGAACGATCTCGAGGCTATCCTGAGTTTCACCCTCCCCAACGGTCAGCAAAAACAGGTAACACTCCACTTAGGGCAGGCAGGGAGTGTCAAGGACTCTATCACCCAGTTCAGTGCTCCAACCACCACCTATGCCTACTTCCAGGATGGTTATGAGATGGGGTATCTTGAAAGCTTCAAGATAGACGATTCCGGCACCATTACAGGGGCTTATACCAATGGAGAACGCCGTATTCTCGGACAGGTGGCTTTGGCCGCCTTTGTGAACCCCTCCGGTCTCACCAAAGAGGGAGAAAGCCTCTACTCTGAATCCAACAACTCAGGTATGCCCAATGTCGGGGCTCCGGGAACCGTAGGACGAGGCAAAATCTATGCCGGTGCTCTCGAAATGAGTAACGTGGACCTCTCGGAAACCTTTACCGATATGATTGTGACCGAGAGAGGTTTCCAGGCCAACTCCCGTGTGGTAACCACCTCGGATGATATGCTCCGTGAGATTCTCACCCTCAAGAGGTAAGAAGTAGGTTATGATTAAGGTAACACGTATCAACAATACAGAACTCTACCTCAACTACTTCCAGGTGGAAAGTATTGAGGCACACCCGGATACGGTCATCACCATGATGAATGGAAACCGCTATATGGTTCGTGAGAAACCGGAGGAGGTGTTTGCGGCCTTCCGCCGGTTTCTTGCCTCAACGGTAGCGGAGGGTATCAAGCTTTCAAAGGAGGGATAACCTATGGAATTAGCATGGCTTATAGGACTTGTCGGAGGAGGCGGATTTCTTGTCCTTTCATTCTTCCTTGGTTCCGGTGGAAACCTCCTCATTTACTGGGACCTTATGTCCCTCTTCACCACCGTTTTTGGTTCTCTTGGGTCTCTCTTGATAGCCACCCCCATGGAACGATTCAAACTTCTCCCCAAGATTATTGGTCTCACCACCAAAAAGGTCAGCATAGACCCGGCAGCCACCGTTGAAACCTTAGTTACCTTTGCCGAAAAAGCGAGACGCGAGGGTGTGCTTTCCCTCGAAGACGATGTGGCCGAAGTTCCCGATCCCTTTCTCAAAAAAGCCATCCAGCTTGTGGTGGATGGTACCGACCCAGAGGTGGTGAAAAACATCATGTTCAACGAACTCGACCAGTTGGAAAAGCGCCACGCCCAGGGGAAAAAGATGCTCGATGACTGGGCTTATTTTGCCCCGGCTTTTGGTATGATCGGGACCCTTCAGGGTCTTATTGCGATGCTCAAAAACATGACAGATGTGGCCTCCATCGGTGCCAACATGTCAACGGCTCTTATCACCACCCTCTACGGTGCTATTATGGCCAACTTCCTTTTTCTCCCATGGGCTTCCCGTCTTGACCTCTACAACCAGTATGAGGTTCTCTTAAAAGAGATTATGGTAGAGGGAGTGCTCTCCATTCAGGCCGGTGATAACCCCACCATTCTGCGCGAACGTCTCAACTCGTTTGTCCCGGCAGACAAACGCACCAAACAGGAAGTGAAGGAGTAGTCTCATGGGAAGACCAAAGAAATGTCCCTCCGGAGGATATTCAACCCCCGCATGGATGGTGACCTTCGGAGACATGAATAACCTCCTTCTCACCTTCTTCGTATTCCTTATTGCCAACATGACTCCTCAAGCCAAAACCTCAGACCTGCAACTCATCCTCTCCGCTTTCACCGGCAATATAGGGTTTCTTGAGGGAGGACAAACCCTTTCCGCAGGGAAATTAGCCGAAGGTGGTCACACCGTCGAATCCCTTCCCTCCCGTGAAGTGGGCACCAAACTCTCCATTTCCATGAAGGAGATGATGGAAATGCTCAAGCCAGAACTCAGGGCTCGAAAAGTCCGTATAGACGAAACCCAGAAGGGTATCAAAATCTCCCTCTCAAGTGACCTCTTTTTCCGTCCAGGCAGTGCCGAAATAGACTTCGATGAAGGAAAGGAAACCCTTCGAAAGATTGCCATGATGATCAAAAACATCAAAGAAGGCTACAAGATTGATGTGATTGGCCATACGGATAACACGCAAATCCCCCGTGCCTCCGAAATGGCCAAGGTGTACCCATCCAACTGGGAGTTGTCCACAGCACGGGCCAGTTCTGTGGTCCGGTTTCTGGCTGACTTTGGGGTAGATCCTTCTATCATGAAGGCTTCCGGTCGAGGAGAATATGACCCCATTGAAAGTAACGCCACCCCAGAAGGAAGGGCATACAACCGGCGAGTGGACATTTATATCTCTGTCTCCGACTAAACCCTATGAAGATGGAAAAGATTTTTCTCCAGACCTTTGGAAAAAAAGAAGCCGCTTCTCTTTTCCAGGAAGCGGCCAACTCTCCTCGAAAACGAAAAAACTATAACCTCCACCAGCTCCCGGATACTGTCCAACGGTTTTTCAATGCCATGATGCCCTTCTCCTATGTCCGTCCCCATCGGCACCTCAACCCACCCAAAACAGAGACCTTCGTTCTTCTCTCTGGAAGGGTATGGGTTATTCTTTTTGACGATGAGGGAAATATCATTGAGGCTACCCTCATGGACGGCAAACAGGTTTCCGTCGTGGATCTTCTCCCCGGCTGCTGGCACACTCTGATCCCTATCACCAAAAGCCTCACCTTTGAAGTCAAACCAGGCCCCTATGATCCTGCGACAGACAAGGAATTTGCCCCGTGGGCACCAACCGAAGAAGAAACCCATCTCCACCACAAGACCATGAGGGAATGGCTTGCCACAGCCAAACACAAAAAGAGACCCTTACAGGGGGCTTCTTGACCTTTCTGGATCAGGGGCTACGCCCCTCTTCCCCGTTTTTCTGTTTACAAGGGCTTATTTGTCTTTTTTATCCAAAAAAATAGGATTTTTTATTATGGAAAGGCATATTTTTATACTAATTTTGTGTTTTTATTGCTTTTTTGAGACCTTCGCACATTCGTGCAAAGGTCTCAAAAGATAAGCCCGCTACCCAAAAGGTAACGGGCTTTTTTCTTTCCTTTGAAAAGCTCTCTTATTGCACAATCATCTTTTCCGGGAAATACACGGTGGCAAAATTTTCAGGAGAATACATCTCCTCTACATGACAACCCGGGATGGAAAAGGCTCCCGGCAGAACAGCCCGAACAAGGTAGGTTAGCGTGTACGACCCGGCATACAGCACATCGGCACTATAGATCACCCTGTCTTTGTAAATCTCCTTGTGTGAAAACCCACTCCACCAGAAATCATACTCAGCACTCTCTCTTCTCACCCTCTCCTGGTTGGGATTTCCCCCTTCGGTAGCAAAGGAGAGATTCACCACCTCAAGCCCGGCGGGAAGGGTATCCTCCACCACCACCATATGACGAACCACAGGCGTACTCAGGGTAATACGTACAAGATAATCTTTTCCCCTCTCCATCACCGACACTTCCTTTCCTGTGTCGGGATCGATATATTTTCTTTCTATGGTAAACCCATTCTCCACCAAGCGAGGGGTAGAGCGAGGGATATACCTGTATCGATAGTTATAATAGAGAGTTCCCTGTCCTGTTCGTGCAATCTGAAGATTTTTCTCACCTATATCCTCCGTACCAAAACTCACCACGCCCCTTTGAGCGGGTTGATTTCTGTTTTCAAAACTTCCAGAGAGAATCTGCTTTGCATTCATCAAGACTTCATAGGTACTCTTCGGCTCCTCTTTTTCAAACATCTTGAGGTAGGTAGAAAAGGCATAAAACACCCAGGCATTCTCATGGGTGTGTGCCCACGCATAGCCCCTTCGCTGGGATACCAGGAAATTGATCACCTTGTAGGCATCCGGAAGAGTGATACCCGCTGTGAGATAGGCCTGAAGCACCAATGCCGTACCAACAGAAGAGCTATAGTAGAACCATCCCCAATCGGTTGTATCTTCAAAATAGAGCGTGACCCCTGTGAGACGTTTCCTTGCCTCAAACCAATCCACAAGTTCTTTCTGTATAGCGGCCTTCTCTCGAAAATCAGGATACTTGGCCAACGCCATCAAAAAGAATGCCCGAGCAGAAAGATTCCCCGGATCCCGGGTTTTCATCTCATTATACGCCCATACGAATTTCGAGGGATCCGTATAGCCATTGAGAGAGGTAGCATAGAGAGCATAACATATCGTAAGCCATCGATAGGAATAAGAAAAATCATCAGGAATCGTATTCTTCTGAATATACCCTTTCACCACCTCAAAAACCCGGTTATAAAAGGCATCATTGATGGTATATCCCGCCTGACGGGCCAATGTCAACACCCAGAAGACATAGACTGTGAGATAGCCTGAAACATAAGAGCTATCCTTCCAGTAGGAAAACCCCTTCTCCTTGAAATACTCCGGCACCTCGTTCATCACCTCCTGAACAATAGCCCTGAGGTCCTCCCTGGTTTTGGTGTGCAAGAGTTTGTATTTCAGGATCACATCCTCTCCTGTGATGAGCGGCAAAATACGGGAGGTCTTCTGTTCCACACACCCGTACGGATACGAAACAAGGTAATCAAGATTCCCCTTGAGTTCTACAAAAGCTGTCGGCGCAACCGTGACCTCAAGAGAAGAAAGATCCGACATCACATTGGTCGTGACCGTGATCACATTCGAAGCCCTGTTTTGCTGATTTGAGAGCATGCCGTATAGCGCCACAGTCTCAGGATAACGCATGATCATGATGGGGATTGTTTTGGTGATCCCATCGGATACCCCTTTCCCCATCACCTTGAGCGTAAGAGCTGTCTGTCCTGTGCCTGGACTCTTCACCAACACAGGAAAGAGCACCTCTCTCGAAGCATTATTCTCCAGCGTAATGTTGGTCAAAATCGACCTCTTTCCCCCTACCGCAAGCTCCTCTGAAACACTCATCTCCACCGTGAGGGTCTGCTTCTCTCCCGTGTAGTTGAACACCATACCACCTGCCATAAACTCATCCTTTGGCCTCACAAAGGTAGGGAAGCTCTCAAGCACCATCAAGGGACGCTTCACCACAAAACTGCTTTCCCCATAACCAAATTTTGAGTTTGTGGTATGAGCCACCGCCATCACCTTGAAACTGGTGAGATTATCAGGAAGTGTGAAAGAAACCTCCCCCTCTCCATTGGTGATCTGGAGTTTTGCCTCATAGAAAGCCGTATACTTGATAAGCGCCCTGGGAACAATCATCCCGAGTGATACCCCTCCGTCACCCCCCAGAATCTCCCCCTTCTCACTCAGGTATCGCTGTCCATAGATGAAATTCCTTGTTTCATAGGTGGATATCGCTAAACCTCGCGGAGCATAAAAATACTGAAGGGGATTTGGGAGAGTATAATTCACAAGGTTTAACACTCCCCTATCAGCCACAGAAAGGGTTACCTCCGCACTGACTGGGTTACCACTCCTATCCCTCACCCGCACACGAGCCTTCACCTTTTCCCTTGGCTCATAGGTCTCCTTGTCTGTGGTAATCATCAGAGAGAGTGTCTTTTCCTTAGGAATTACCCGGAGATTCGCATACCCGATCCTGTACTGTGGCCGGGCATAATCCACATCATTAGAAACCTTATTTGTCCCTGTGCGTCCTGTATAGAGCATCACCGAGACATAGATATTGGGAATATACTCCTCCTCAATCGGAAGGGTAAAGGTAAGCATACTATTGGTGGCAGGAATTTCATACGACTTGTAAAATTTCTCCCTTTCCACAGTAATCACTGCCCGCGCAGAAGGGTATGGATTCTGAATGAGAAGGGTGGCTGTTTCCCCGACTGAGTATTCTGATTTATCGGAGATAACCTCTGTTCGCTCGTCATCATCAATTCTCCAGCCATAAAATCCCCCTCCAAGAGCATAAAACCAGGTTCTCCCATGCGGAACAAGACTACCTCCAGCCTTTTCATAGACAGTGGCCGTATAGTATCCTGGCTTCTCAAGTTGAAGAGAAACACTGGACTGATGAATCGCCAGTTGATTGGAATAAACAGGAGTGGTCACTTCCCGCCATTCCCATTGAAAACGTCCCCCGTGTCCCGCCACACGAAAAGACTTCCATTCATGGTGAGTCACCACAAGAACAGCCTGATTGGTGACCACCTGGTCCTTCTCATTGAGGGCTACAAGGGAGATTGAAAACGGCTTGTTCACAGAATGGAAGAAAGAAGGCACCCGGATACCAAGATGGAGCTTCTTCCTCACCTCAATATCGGACTTGTATCCTGAAACAGGTGTATCATCAGGAAGCGTGGTCCGGGCAAAAATAGAGAGATAGCCGTCATCACAGATACTTGAAAGATCCACTGTGGTAGAAGCCACGCCTTCTGCATTCGGTTCAAGCGTTCCACTGGCAATTTCACTAAAGCGGTACCAATCTCCCCCATACTCATCCTCATCATACTCATACCACCACTGCCGGGATGAAAAGGTATAGAGAGGGAAGCTCTTGCTTCGATAGGGAGACGAGCGAAACGATACGGTATAATTCACCGAATTCCCCACAGGAGCCCCAAAAAGATACCACCCTATCAGATCAAGCTTCATCTTTTCCCCTGTGAGATAGAGGGGCTTATTGGCCTGAATACGCATCTCTGCCCTGGCCGGCCGAAACTCTTCCACCTGAAAAGAACTGTACCAACTCTCTTTATATCGCTCATCCCCCTCAAAGAAAATCCTGACACCATACTCCCCTGTTGGGGCATCCTTTGGAATATCCACCCAGAAATCGAAACTCCCCTTTGATGTTGAAAAAAAGTTCGTTTTCGCTATCATCTCATCTCTTGAGTTATAGACCTCTACCCGAAAAGCCCCTTTCCTTTTTGGTTCTATGACCCATGTGTCCTTATACCGGAAACGGTAAATCCCCTTGAGGAAAACCCTCTCACCTGGCTGATAGAGATACCGATCAGAAAAAACAAGACACCCTGGCTTCTCACTATATCCCTCATACCCATACTGAACCTGAGAACTATGATGGTAAGAAGATGAGATATAGAATCGGCTTTTTTCACTTTCCACCATATAGAGAAAAGAAAGCACATTCGTCTCAAGAAGGATTCCTGCCCTGCTTGTCACCCCTGCGAGAACCCATCGCCGAGTGTTGGTATCATATCCATACACCTTCGCATTACTCACAGGGGCATTATTTTTTAGCGAGCGTACGATGATCATATTTCCCCAGGGCCCTTCTTTGAATGTTGCCGAAATATCCGTAAACTGGATATAGCCGTAATAGGCCTGTGGCGTCCAGGCATACTTTGAAGCAGGAGTCCTTCTTTTTACCTGCACCTTGTAAAGAAGAAACCCTTCATCTGAAGGATGATACCTCTTGAGAGGAATTTTGTAAATCTCAAAACTATTCCATTTCTCAGGAAGTTGAAACTCCTTTTTCTCCTGAGCCAATTTGTCAATCATTTCGGCGGGGTTCCTTTCCAGAAGAAACTTAGCTATCTCCATCGGATTGGTAAGCGAAACATACGAAAAAGAAATCCCCTCAATATTGATGGTCTTGAGAGAAAGAAGATTGGCAAGGTAATTTTCCATGATGAGATACCCCGTTGGAACATACACATAGGAAGGAGAGGGTGTCGCCTGAAAAGAATAGGAAACCTCTCTCCCCAATGTCTGTCCAAACTCATCCCGAAGAAAGGACTGAATAGAGAGGTTATACCTCTGATAAGGAACAAAATTCCCCCTCAGATACAAGACATTGTCATCCTTTTCAAAAGAAAGAAAGCTCACAGCAGGGCTTACCGTAACCCATCTTCGCAACATTTCATCCGGTATATCGGCGATACCATTGTTGAATTTTATCACAATGGTATTGCCCCCATAAGATTCGTATTCTCTATCCTCTTCTGCTAAAAAAATTTTCTCCACCGTAAAAGGCTCATACGTCTTGTAAAAAAAACGAAAATCCTCTGCCATCGGAAGCTCTCCACCCACAGGGGTAAGAGACCTGTCAATCGTGAGGGTGTACAGGGTATTGGTCTTTTCCCCTCGGGGATAGATCACCACCTCGTTGGAAAAGATCCTCCCACGGTTGGTGACATACATCATAGAAAAGGTGATAGAAGGCGTAATTTTTATCACCTTCTCAAGATTTTTGAGATCCACAGGAAGAGAAAAGAAAAGCCGTATTTCACTATCCGGAAGACGAGAGGCTCTTGTTGCCGAAGACACGCTTTGCTTGGGTGTTTCAAAAAAGAGAGGGGTATTTGCACGGAAGATTTTGCCCCCTATGGTAAATTGCTGCATGGCCTTTTCTGTTGTTTTCACGGTGAGGTAGTAGCGTTTTGCAGGAAGAAGGGTATCCTTGATGGTGAGAGCAACGGTTTTCTCATCTATGACCTGAAGGGTGTAGTTCAGCTTCGGACTGAAATCAAAAAAAACCTTTCTTGAGAGTTCTTCTTTCATAGACGCCACATCTTTTGTCCCCACCACCGCTTCTGAAAAAACCAGTGTCAACACAACAGGCCGTGAAGAAGAAAGATCCCAATACGTAAGATTCAAGGGGAGTTCATTCGCAAACATCGATACCATGAAAAGAAAACAAAACCCCATCCACTTTTTCATAAAAACCTCCTTATCTTGACATCGTTTTTATCATAAGGCAAAAAAATCTCCCTGTCAAAGAAGAAAAATCTCAAAACACTTTCTTTTTCATTCTTCACAAAGCTCTTCGTGGTTCAAATTGATTTTTTCCTCCTTCTCATGTATACTATCCCCCTGGAGTTGCCGATGAAAAAAAAGATGATTTTTCCCCAGGGACTTACCAGCGCAAAAAAACTCTTCCACTTCTTTTTCATCCATCGTTTTTTTCTTCTTTTCGCCTTCTTAGGAAGCCTGGTTCTCTATCTTCTCTGGCCCTACCCTTCAGACTATCTTTTGTCCTTTTCCCGAAAGAGTATCAAAGTCTATGATAGAAACCATCTTCTTTTGATGGAGATCACCAAAGAAAACGGAGGATTCTCTTCCTTTGTCCCCCTTGAAAAAGTTCCTACCAATTTTCTTTCTCTTCTTCTTTTCTCTGAAGATAAACGTTTCTTTCAACACACTGGCTGGAGTCCCCTCTCCCTTGTCAGAGCCATGTCCCAGAACCTGAAAGCAGGACGCATTGTTTCAGGGGGCTCCACCATTACCCAGCAACTTGTTCGCCTTCGTCGGGGGAAAATGCGAAACACCCTCTTTTCCAAACTCACCGAAATCATTGAAGCTTATCGTCTTGAACTCCATTTCACCAAACAGGAGATCCTTGAAACCTATATCAACAGTGTTTTTTTGGGCAACAATATCTATGGTTTTGGCAAAGCCGCCGAAGTCTATTTCGGAAAAACCATAGACAAACTCACCGAACTTGAGATGGCCGCCCTCATCAGGATTGTGCCCGCCCCTACCCGTTACCAGCCCTATCGATCAGGGATTCTCTTCAGCTATCGGGCCCAGGACCTTCTCACCAGAGCCTATAGAGCAAAGGCTATAGCTATTTCTGCTGAGCAGATGGCTCTCTACACCAATACCATGCTGAGTGTCCTGCCCATGGAAGAGCGGATCTATGCCCCCCTTTTCTGTCTCTACGCCCTCAAAGAAGCCAAAAAATACACGAAAGCAGAAACCATAAGTGCCATTCACACCACTTTTGATCTTGTGCTCTACACCAACCTTCTCCCGATTGTCTCTGAGGTGATGAAAGACCTTGAGCAGTACAACGCCAAACATGCCGCTGTGGTGATGATTGATAATCCCACTTCCGAACTCCGGGTGATGATAGGCTCTCTTGATTTCTTCGACGAAAACAAAGGCCAGATTAACGCGACCCTGATCCGTAAGCAGGTAGGCTCTGTAATGAAACCCTTTGCCTACGCCCTTGCTTTAGAAAAAAGGCTTTTTCATGCCTCAAGCATCATCCCCGACATGTACACCGAATTCCCTTCGGCTATTGGCCGCTATATACCCAAGAATTTCACCCGTACCTATCATGGCCCTGTTCGATTTGGCGTGGCTTTAGCTTCCTCCTACAATGTCTCGGCTGTGTATGTGACAGCCAAGGTCGGCATGGAGTCTTTTTACCATTTCTTGAAAAAAATTGGCTTCACCTCTTTGGTGAGATCCCCGTCCTTTTATGGCTTAGGGCTGGTTCTGGGCAATGCCGACATCTCCCTCTTAGAACTGGCGCAAGGGTATACCATATTTCCCAACGGGGGATACTATACACCCGTCCGTAGCCTTTCTTCCATTATGTTTGTCAACGGAAAAACCATCACCATGACCAATCCTTCTCCAAAACAGGTAATTTCCTCTGAAAGCGCCTTTCTTATCTCTCATATCCTTTCTGAACCTGCCTACAAGATCCCCGCCTTTGGAAATGCCTCTCCCATTTATTTTCCCTTCCCTGTCGCTGTGAAAACAGGAACAACCAAGGACTTTCGTGATAACTGTGTGGTGGGCTATACTCCCTTTCTCACCACGGCGGTGTGGGTAGGCAATCTCTACAATGAACCCATGAAAGATCTTGCCTCTGTCGCTGGAGCCGGCAAAATCCTGCGAAACATTGAGCTTTTTCTCTGGAATAAGGGGTTTCCATTTCCCCCTTTTCGTGCTGAAAACCTCCATCTTGTCACCCAGCAAATCTGCGCCCTCTCAGGGATGATTGCCCATGAAGGATGTCCCCATACCCTTCAGGAAATATATACCCCCGATAATCTCCCTCAAGAGTTCTGCACCTGGCACGATACGACGGGAAGGCTTTTTGTTCCCCCTCAATACCAATCATGGGCAAGGGAAAAGGGTATTGAGACCCATAAGGCCACAGAACTTTCTATCCTTTTCCCCTCCGACGGAGCCGTTTTTGGAATTGACCCCAACATCGCAAGAGAATCCCAGGCCATCCCCCTCGAAGCCACGGGAGAAGAGATCACCTGGTTCTGTGACGGGAAAGAGATTGGAAGGGGAAGACGGCTCTTCTGGACCTTAGAAGCTGGAAAACACTCCATCGAAGCCGTCTCAAAAAACCAGAGAAAACATATCACCATTCTTGTAATAGAAGAATGAATACTCTGAAACCCTTGCACGGGTATTTTCTTCCCCTGTTTGGGTCAGGGACTACGCCCCTCTTCCCCGCTTTTTCTGTTTACAAAGGCTTATTTGCCTTTTTTTATCCACAACAATAGGATTGTTTATTATAGAAAGGAATATTTTTATACTACTTTCTGTTTTCTATTACTTTCTTGAGACTTTGCACATTCGTGCAAAGTCTCGTTTGACAGAAAGCCCTTTTTATGGTAATATGATAGTGGGAGAAAAAGAGGCAAATCATGCGATTTCCTGAGTGGATTCGAGCAGACGAGGCAAGACAGATTGAACTGGCCCATAGCATGGGAATCTCGAGCAAAGATGAGGTAGATCTCTTTGTAGGTATCTGCCGCTATGCTGAAAAATATAACACCTCTCAAATCCTGCTCAAACCCTTCTACAAAGAACTCTACACCTATGCCGTACAAATCAATAACCGTAACCTCCAGAATGAACAGCAGATGCTTGCTACGCTGCAAGAGGTTTACAAGACCCTCTACAAAAACCTCTATCTTTCCCCCATTCAAGAAAATGGCAAAGTTATCGGCTTTACTCTCCAGGATCCCCGGGACCCGGCCAACAAAATCATCCCTATCGTGGTATCCCTTCGAAACGCTCTTTATCTTCCCGCTGTCTCCAATCCCAAACCGTTTCCCACCAGAGAAACTCTCCCCCCCGATGTCCGCACCTCAGAGTATGTCCGTGAAGTTGATATTCAGACCCTCTCCACAGGACTGGTGGAAGAATTCAAAAACCAGCAAGATCTCATTGTGGTAGTCAAGTTCCCGAATGAAACAGACATGGTTGTCCCTGCTGAGGATTTTGCCTCTCTTCCAAAGATCGCCTGGGAAAGGCTTGACCGTATTTTTCAGACCCAGCCAAACATTTTTGCCCTCTTTGTCAACAAGATGCGCCAGATCCACAAAGCCACCATGCCCTCTATAGAAAATGTCGAGCAGTTTTTTACCTGGCTACAAAAGGATGTCTCCCTTCTCCAGGCCTTCTGTCACCAGGTTATCACCAGTGTCGATCCCAAGAAAGAAAATCTTCTCTTCCAGATAGGATGGATACTCCAGGCTTTTACCTTCTTGGGACAACAGGCTGAGAAGAAAGAAGACTTCCGAAAACAGGCCATGCACGCCATCCTTCAGATCTTTGAACGATACGCCGTTCCCTTCTCCCATAGACAGGTATTAGGATTTCGCGACAAAAGTTCTGTTCTCAGGGCCTTCAAGGAGAATGACTACATTGACTTGGTCAAGGAGTTTCTTGATACCTATACCGTGCCGGAAAAGGAAGGACTCCCTCCTGCTATTTTTGTGTTTCGTCTCAATGGGGAGGTGAGATACATCCACAGAAGCCATTTTTTGAGAATTTTTCTTGACCTTCTTGATAGTATTGCCCTTGATATCAAACAAAACCTCGAACGACAGGCCGAAGATAGGCCTTCAGACTTTCTCCGTATGCCCTTTATGAAAACCAAAGAACTCTTTGTGATTTACCTTCAGGAGCTGGTCGAAGAGAAAAATGATATGCTTGCCGACCTTCTCAACAATACCCCGCTTCTTTTTCAGTTTCTTTATTACCATGTGCAAAAAAACGCTGCCATCAAACCAGAAGCCCTTCGTTTCTTTGAGAATATGGATGATATTTCCCATCCCGTCCGACGTCCTCTTGATGAAATTCTCCGCATCTCCTACGAAGACCTTGTGAAACTTGCCGAATACAATATGCCTTTCAATTTTGTGGAGTTCTTTCTCAATGTTCTTGTCAAGCCCTTCCAGTGGTTCTTTGGACTTTTTGGCAAAAAGATGGACGAGGCTATAACCAAAGCCCTCGCTGAGAAAAAAGAAATGAGCGAATGGCTTGCCGCAACCAAATCGCACAAGGACAAAAAACAGGAAAGTTATGTTTCCCTCTCTGATGTGGAAAAATCCACAAAAAACACCAAAGTAAACGAAGAATCTCTTGCCGATCTCATTCGTTCCATCGCTGGACGCGAACCAGTCGAAGAGGTTCTCAAAAATCTTGGAGACAAATGGAACAAAACCCTAAGCGCCGAAGCCAAAAAAGACAACTTTGATCTTGTTCACAGCAAAATCCTCAGTCGACTTCGTTTCCTCAAGCACATTGACGCCTCTGTTGTCCAGCATGAGATAAGCAATATCATGCGCACAGAGAAATTCATCGAAAAAATCCATAACAAGGACGCCTTCCGGGCCTATATTACCCTCTGGATGGCCCACACCGCCCTGAAACTTCAGGAACAAAGGCAAAAGAAAAAATAAAAAACGAGACTCCTGGACGAATGTTTTCTTCTCTTGTTTAGGTCAGAGGCTACGCCCCTGAAACCCCGTTTTTACTGTTTACAAAGGTTTATCTGCTTTTTTATCCAAAAATAGGATTTTTTATTATAGAAAGGAACATTTCTATACCATTTTTTGTTTTTTATCACTTTCTTGAGACCTTTGCACCTTCGTGCAAAGGTCTCTCTTTTGTAATCAAAGGGGATAGCCGAGGCGTTTTCTGGCTGAAACAGGGGAATAGTCGGGATCTGTTTAGAATAACAGAAGATGAAACGCTTGACTATGGGTACGGAGAAAGGCTCTCTCCTTCTCTCAAAAAGAAAAGATGTAATTCAATACAAGAAAATGACTTATACGTCTTTTTTTGAGCAAAGTAGAGAGCACAGAACCCTCTTTTTTCCAAAACATGGGAATAGCCCCTTTCCCCTTCTCTATTTCACGCTATACCTTGGCCTGGTGTGAATATCACTTGGGAAAAGCACAATCTCCTGAGAAAAATCAGACCTCTGTCCCCATTTGTCCACCGCTCGAACAGAAACAAAATAAGCCCTATCATTCTCAAGACCATCAAGCGTGTAGGAGATAGCTTCTAACTTCCCTCCCTGTTTATAAGGCACAAAAACAGGTGATTTTCCTGCCTTGCTTTCCTCTCCCATATACTCCTGAGAACGGCGCCCATAGTAAATCTCATAACCTATAATACTCTCCTCTGGAGAAGGAAGCCAGGAAAGGGTAATGGCTCCATTTCCCGCCTCAGAGGAAAGAATGAGAGGGGTCACAGGCTTCTCATACACCGTATAGCGAAGAGAAAGCCCCGAGAAAAGAGGACTTTCTTCATTTTCCTCATAAGGAAAATACTGTATCTTGAACTGAATATATTTCCCTATCATCATCTCAGATGGAAATTCCATCGCCTTGGAAGGAAGATAAACCCAGGGAAGAGTGGTATCAGAAGGCGGAAAGGGCTGATTGGACAAACGATAGGCAATTTTCACAAGAGATGGCTCTTCAGGCAATTTCGCCAACAGTTCAAGAGACTTTATTTCAAAAAGAAAAGGCATCTTGTACACAGTACTCACCAACTCCGCCGGCCTCTGCCTGTAGTTCTGAATGGCATAACTATCCTTGAAATTGGGCAAAATCGCAAAATTATCCATGGAAAGAAAACCACCCTGCCCAATAGCCAATGACGCATGGATCTCTTCTTTTATTTTTGGGATCAAAATAGTCGAACGAGGACGACGGGTTTTTGTCACCCAGAGGGTTTGCTGTTCCACCCCTCCCCGCCACGTCACCAGCCGACCATCAAGGATATTAAATGAAACGGCATGATGTTCCCAGCGATTCAAAAGAAGTGGCATGTCCTCTGAAATCTCCACCGAATAACTCTCCTCCCCATCCCAAAAAAAGTTTTCAAAAATACAGGTGAGTCTA
The DNA here is from genome assembly GCF_025266855.1 of Longinema margulisiae. Taxonomy (GTDB): domain Bacteria; phylum Spirochaetota; class Brevinematia; order Brevinematales; family Thermospiraceae; genus Thermospira. Next base: position 1,192,732 of record NZ_CP053071.1, on the reverse strand, counting down.
TTTTTCTTCACTACAATACGAAACCCATACGTATTCTGGTCGCTCTCGTCCCCTAAATTATTTCCAATAAACTCTACAATAGACTGCCCCTCATAAATCTGATAAAAATAACTCCAGAACTCAATGGTAAAACTCCCGGGGATAGAACCAGGACGAAAAAGGGCACTGCTTTTTGGAAGCAACCGAAGGCTCTGATTCTTGGTGAAAAACTTGGCACTTATCTTTCCACTGCGAACCTGAAACGGATTGGGTATATAATTCTCATAGGTAATCTGATAGTTCTTCAAAAGTGGAGAACGGGTTTCAAAATCAAGGAGAAGATCCTCACTGAGATCGGCAGCAGGTCTTTCCTCAAGCAAGCGAAGAACCACCCCATTTTTCTGTGTCACTAAACGAAGATTCTCTATCCGATACCAGGAAAGGGTATCAAGGGTAAACCTTCTCTCCTCTATCGGCTGAAAAATCGTAGCCCATCCAAAGACAGGAACAAGCACCATCCACGCCCATCGTGCCATGAAATCCTCCTATCTTTTTGATTTTCGGAGAAAAAGCAAAAATCTTGAGACAAAGCAAGAAAGCCCTCTCCTGCTGTACCAAAAGAAGACCTCAAAAACAAAGGGACAGCACTTATATTTGAAAAAAGATTGAGCCCCTTGTACAGTTTTTTCTTCCCCTGTTTGGGTCAGGGGCTGCGCCCCTGAAACCCCGTTTTTTCTGTTTACAGCAGGCCTGTTTTTTATTCAAAAAAAGGCGGGTGGTTTTTATCAAGAGAGATATTTTTTGGCTAATTGTGCTTCTTTACAACTTTTTTGAGAGCATGTGTCGTTCCACATAGGAAACTGAATAGCTATTTCCACATTTCTTAATGAACAAGGAAATAACACGAGAAAGCTCTGTTCTTTCACCCCTTTTTTTCTGTACCCCACTTCGACTTCGCTCAGTATCCACCGGGCCGCTTTTGCGGTTGTGCGTCCTTTGTCGTAAGGGGGAAGTCCTTCCGGAGTGAGGGTGCAGGAGGCACCCGGGGCGACATCTTTTGTTGTTTTTTCTCACAAGCCCACCAAAGCGGAGCTGGAGGGCTTTTGCTGAGACATGGGAATAGAAAGAGGGAGAGGTATAGACATAGGTTAAACGTTTAACCGATGGGTTGTTTAGCTGAAACAAGGTCATAGCCCTGGGTCCTGTGGTCTCAGAAAGCCCCCTTCTTGCTGAGATATTGCCATAGCCCTCGCCCCTGCCTGCGGTGTGCCGTCGGAGAAGCCCCGTGGGAGTAGAGGCCATGCGGGCTGTTGGAAGAGGGCTCCATTTTCTTGCCGATGTCCGAACCACAGGAGGTGGTGAGGAAGCCCGGGGTCAGGCACGGAGGGCTGTCCCCGGGCGGCTACAGAAGAGAGTGGGGCTACAGGCTTTTCTTCCAGCCCGCACCATGGGAGACAGGTCGGTGGCTACAGAAACCGCCGCAGGGGCGGGGGCGGGGTTTTCAAAAGGGGCGGAGCCCCTTTTGCCCGCGCGGGAGCGCTTTTTCCGAAGTCAGGAGGACGAGTTGAGGTCGCCCACGGAGGAAGGGCTTCCCCTGGAAAAGGAAGAAGTTTTTCTTTGCCCGCAAAAGCGGCCTGTCTTCCGTCCGAGGCGCATGCGTAGCATGCGACGAGGACAAGGCCCCCTTTGCCCATACGGGAGTACTTTGTAAAAGAAGGAAAATGGGTGACAAAATAGCCCAAAACTGAAAAAGAAAAGATGATCGAACAACTATTCAGTTTTTGTGTGAAGATAACCATTCTGTATGAATGTGGAACGACAAACTTTTTTGATAGCATGGCACATTCGTGCCATGCTATCAGATTATAATTCCATGAGAGAAACCTCTCTTCCCCCCTGGATCACAAATCGCCTAAGAAGAAGGGGACGATAACGGAGAAGTTCAGGCATCCCTATACCGGTTATAGCCTCAAGGACATCCTGAAGACGCATACCTCCTTCTGTCAGGGTAAAACACACCTTCGTCATCCCTTCCGTTGTCAGCGAATGAATATACTCTCGAAGCAACAGTCGTTTCTCCCCGGACTTTGTCTGCTTGAGAAAGGTCGCCTCTTCAGGAATAGAAGAAAGAGAAGAGAAAAGAGAAGGGGCTTCTACCATCATTTCGCAGAGATGCGTTTTGGCACGCTGACTGAGTGCCTTGGTACCAAGGGGCAAAAGATTCACTGCCATCAGGCGAATACCATCAGGCAAACTCTCATTGAAACGCTCTCTCCACTCCTCAGGAAGAAGGTGTTTCCACACCATAACCTCTGCTATCTCCTGCTCACTCTCAAATCCCAAAGGTAACGCCCACAAAAAGGCAAAACGGAAATGAGGATTGAATCCCCTCGTATAACAGACAGGAAGATTGGATCTTATCACGGCTCTGGAAAGAACCTCCTCAAGATCAGTCGGTGAGAGATAGCGTGCACTTCCTCGCTTGGTAAAGGAAAACCGCAAGACCTCTAATGGCTCCTTCCCTATCTGGACATTGGAAAGAAAATTCACATCAACAAAAGCTGTTTTTTTCTCTGCCTCTCTTGGCTTGAGTGTCACAAAATCACATACCCGACAATGATTCACACACCCTTTTCGACAATCATCAGAAAAGCTCCTCTCTTCTGCCTTTTTCTTTTCTCTCAGGAGAAAATCCCGACTTACCGTTTCAATCACCTGCCAGGGGAGAGGATCATCATCCTCCTTGGGTTTTATATATTGCCAGGGATCAATACCCACTTTCTCAAAACTCCTCTGCCAGAGATCTAAACGAATTCTATCATTCCAGCTATCAAAACGAGCCCCCATTTCCCAAGCCTCGAGAATTACCTTTCCTAACTGACGATCCCCTCGCGAAAATACCCCCTCCAAAAAACTCAGATGGGGGTGATTATAGCGAATCTGTACCCGATGATTTCGTCGAAAATGACCGATAAGCCCTTGAAAATATTCAAATGCCTCATCAGGATCCATCTGACCAGCCCACTGAAAGGGGGTATGAGGCTTGGGAATAAAAACCGCTACACTGGCCGTGAGGGTGATACGCGGAAAACGACGACTAAGCGTTTCAAGAAGAGTTTTAATTCCACTGACCTCTTCAGCAGGAGTAGTATAGGGAAGCCCTATCATAAAATAAAGCTTCACCGATCGCCAGCCAAAATTCTGAGCAATTTCAATAACACTACAGAGATCTTCTTCTGTCACGGTTTTGTTTATAGAACGACGAATTTCATCCGTAGCCCCCTCGACCGCAAAGGTAAGACCCGACTTACGAATCTCCTGAACCTTCTCAGCAAGATCAAGGGTAAAACTATCAAGCCGTAAACTTGGCAAAGAAAAGGAAATCCCATGGGGGGAAAACTGTTCATGTAAAAGAGGAAGAAGTTCATTCAGTCTTGAATAGTCACTTATAGAAAGACTGATGAGAGAAAACTCCCGATACCCCGTCTCCTTCACTGCCTCTCTTGCCAGCTCAAGAATAGTCCCCACACTTCTCTCTCTTACCGGCCTATAATGAATGCCGGCCTGACAAAAACGACACCCCCGGGTACACCCTCTCGAAACCTCAACCACCGCCCTATCCTGCACAGCCTCACAGTTGGGAATAATCTGTCGTGTCACAAAGGGAAGTCTCTCCAAATCCTGTTCTGTCCTGAGACGCACAGGCTTTCCCTCAGGAACAACCACCCCCCCTCTCTTATGAAGGGTATAGAGAGAAGGTACATACACCCCTTGAATCTCTGATAGCCTTTGAAGAAGTTGCTTTCGTGAAAGAGAAGACTGAGTATGGCACACCTCCATTATCTCAAGAAGGGCTGACTCCCCATCCCCAACACACACCGCATCAACAAAATCAGCAATGGGCTCTATGTTTCCCGTAATAGGCCCACCTGCAATAATCAAAGGATCTTCTTCCGTCCTTTCAGAAGAAAAAAATGGAATACCCGAAAGATCAAGAACCGTGAGAAAGTTGGTATAGAGAAGTTCATACTGAAAGCTAAACCCCACGACATCAAATTCCCGAAGTGGTGTCTTGCTCTCAAGACTATAAAGGGGAATCTGGTATTCCCAAAGTTTTGCCTCCATATCTATCCAGGGAGTGTAGGCCCTTTCACACACAAATCGATCATCCCTATTCACAAGGTCATAGAGAATCCGTATGCCTAAGTTGGAAATACCAATCTCATAAACATCAGGATAAACAAGGGCTAAAGTTGTTCGATCTTTGTGACTTTTTTGAATACTGTGGATTTCCCCGCCAGTATACCGAGAAGGTTTTTCTACAAAAGGGAAAATATGCTCCTCAAGAAAACGTGTATCTATCATAGCCCATCCTGAAAAAGATAGTATAGTGTAGAGATAAAAAAGATATTTTGCAAATACTTTCTCACCTACCAAGGAACAATAGAAATCCATCAAAACTAACTAAAAGAAGACCTTACCATCACTATAATCTTCCATTTTCTCCATGAGGAATTACACCCATGAAAATCCCATCTCTATGCTTATGGAAGTTTATTTGTGTTTTGAGACCCTTGCACGAGTGTATTCTTCCCCTGTTTGGGTCAGGGGTTTCACCCCTGAAACCCCGCTTTTTCTGTTTACAAGGGCATATTTGTCTTTTTTATTCAAAAAGAGAGGATTTTTTATTATGGATAGAAGATATTTTTATGCTATTTCTCTTTTTTTATAACTTTTTGAGACCTTTGCACGAATGTGCAAAGGTCTCGTTTTTATTGTTTTATTGAGCCCATTGCATCTTTGTGCAATGGGCTCACTTTGTTCTACTACCAAAAGAGGATATCTCCTTGAAGGATACCTTAACTACTGATTGGTATTAGTAACCACAATCACATTTGTTACATAGATCACCTGTGGGGTAGGAGAAGCAGGTTGTGCGGATGGTTGTGGGAAAGGCGTTTGCGGTTTGACATAAACCTCTACAAGCTGTTTTCGCCATACCCAGTTAGAGAGCTGAGGAAAACTCTTGAAAAAGGCCTCTTTGTCACTGGCTTCTCTATCTTCCCAGAGAAGTTTATAAGCAGTTGTTGGGACAAATCCCACCTTGGTGTTGGTAATATGGATATAAATGTGCCCGAGATAGACAATTTCTCCGGTTTGCACATAAATAGGCTGTTCAGGAAAGGTATGTCTCACCATGGTAGTGTTGAAGGTAGTATTACTAATGATAAAATCCACAGGACTGATAACCGTCGGAGCGGTATAATAGACGACCATCTCGTTACTTTTGGTGTTTTCCATCTCAAGAAGATAGTAGGTTTCCTGCGGTTGCTTGTAGTTCCACAGAAAACGATATATGCCAAGAGCGTCGATATAACTACCCTCTGGATTGTAGTAGCTATAGGTGAGATAGATAATCCCTCGATCCGGATACTTTTCCAAGAATTTATGGATATTATTTGGACGCACACGGTCAATATTATAGCATCCGGCCACACTTGCTATCACAAGAAAAAAGAAAAATACCTTTTGTATTTTCATAAAAACTCCTTGCTATGTATTCTATAAATGATATTATAGAGGTTTTTTTAGAAAAGAGCAAGTTTTAAAAAAGAGTAGTAAGAAAGGAGATCTTTTGCTCTCTCCTTTCTTCAAAAATATGCCGCCTAATTTTTTTAGGTAAGAATACTTATTATATTGTTCTTTGAAAAAAGTGGATAGCATTGTTTCACTTTCTGCAGCCTCTTTTTTTCTCAGCCAAAATATCTTGGAAAAAGACGAGAATAAAAGAGAGGAAAATCTCTTAGAGGGAAGTCTCCAGATATGAGAAGAAAATTGGTATGCTATCCCCTTTGTTCAAACATTCTTTTTCTAACTTCTTTATATAAAATAAATTATCATCTTTTCTTTTGAAAAAAGGAGAGAGCATACTCACATCTCATATCTCCCCATCCTTTCTCAGAAAATATCTTCCAAAAAACAACCCAAAACCTTTTCTTTCATAGGAAAATTTTTGACTTTAACAAATATATGACTTTAATAGGACAACTTTGACAAATTTTTCTCGATAATATATGTAAACACCAAAAAGGAGGTTTTTTATGGAGAATCTTTCCTACGAGATGATTCAAAAAATGAGCGAAAGGGAGTGTGAGAAACTCTTTTTCAAACTTCGTTGGCCTGATGGTTTTGTATGTCCACGCTGTCAAGGAAGACACGGCAAAAAGATTTCTGGAAGGAAACTCTGGCGGTGCACAGCCTGTGGGGCCCAGGTTTCTCTCAAAAGTGGTACTCTTCTTCACGCTTCACATCTTTCGATCAAGGAATGGCTTTTAGCTTTAGCCCTCCTTTCTGCAGAGAAGGGAATTTCAGCAAAGAGTTTACAGAAACGTTTAGATATCTCGTATGAGACGGCATGGCTTTTTCTTCACAAGATTCGGGAGGCTATCCGTAAAAGCCAGAAGGGGGCTTTTCCCCATCTCATAGCCACGGCGTTTCTTCTTCCTGGTATTCAAAAGATACAGAGAAGAAGTGGCGGTCCATACCCTGTGGTGGAGACAAAACAGGAAGACGAAGTTTCACTTGCGAAGCTTACCCTTCTTCCTTCACAGGCGAAAAACCGTTTTGGCCTTTCCCCGGAAAGCAGGTATCTTGTAGGCAAGCGGGTGGTGTTTTCTCTTCCAGACTGGGTGTACGAGATGATGGAAAAAGCAAGAGAACTTCTTTCGACGACGTATCACTATGGATGTCGGAAACATATGCAGCGATATCTTGATGAGTTTAGTTTTCGGTGGAATACGGCAGGGGAAAAGCGTATAGAAGGGATACTCATGTCGCTTGTAGGGTGTGGGCCAAGGACGTACAGGGAGTTTGTGGAGGAGGGGATGGTGCTTGTGGCTTAGCTCTCTCCTTTGATCAAAGGAGAGAGCATTGACAAAAGCCCCCTCCAAAAAAACAGGCCACCACTTTGGCGTGATGGCCTATCTCGGAGAGGGAGGGATTTGAACCCTCGGTACATTGCTGTACACACGCCTTCCAAGCGTGCTCCTTAAGCCAGACTCGGACACCTCTCCCTTATGAGGATAATAGTATAAGGGAAAAGCAAGAAAAAAGCAAGTTTTCCCCACCGCAGGAATCTCCCACGGCGGGGAAAGAGTTTATTGTTTTTTCAAAACAAGCACTTCATACTTTTTCACCAGAACACTTCCACTTTGTCCAGGAATATTCGCCACCCCGTTTCTATTAGCAATAATAGTCCACGTCCCTGAGGGAAGGGCTACCGTGAAATCCTCTCCAGCGTTATAGACCACAAAAAGATCGGATTGGCCCAAAGGAGTTCCTATGAGAAGATTGGTGGTTACCTTCCAATCATTCGTCAGGCCTGCTTTGACATAGGTATCTACCTCATCCCAGGTGGTATAACGGAAATGAGGATACGTTCGTCTCAGCCATATCATGTTGGTATAGTAGGAGAAAACGGAAATGTTGGCCGATTTGAGATTCCAGCGAATCTTGTTGACCTCATCATCGGCATTGTAGGAATTTTTGGCCTTTTCCCAGTCTGTAGAACTACTCTCATTGAGCACTTTGGTACGCAAGAACTCATCCCCTGCATGCAGGAATGGTATTCCCTGTGAGGTGAGGATAATACCTATCCCAAATTTATTGATATTGGTTCCCTGTTCGCCGTTCGTGGCCCCTGCGTACCGAATTTTGTCCCACCAGCAGAGATTGTCATGAGCAGAAATATAGTTGATGGATTGTTCCGGATCATAGGCAAACATAGAATCCCAGTTATCTGCAAGGGCATAGATACCCTTACTGTACATAATAGATCCTCTCACCCCTGCTGGTATTCCTCCCGTCCAGTCAGGTTGGACCCCAAAGGCATAGGCCATAGCCTTCCCATCGTTATCTCCTTTGAGCCTTTCCCTGTACTTGGGGTTGAAAGCGCCGACATGAGCAGAAGCAAGAAGGGGCATCTTGCCAAGCCTTACCTTGCTATTTTCAGCAGGATCAGAGGCATACCCATTCCACGGTTCCCCATAGAGGAGGAGATTTCTGTCTGGATATTTGCTATTCAGGTATTCTCCCCACTTGCGTACCTCATCGTAGGGGAAGATACCAATCAAATCAAACCTGAACCCATCCACATTCATATTGCTCACCCAGTAGTCTAAAGAATCTCGAATCATACGACTCACCATGGGTTGGCCGGCATCAATGGAGTTTCCACAACCAGAAAGATCATTCAGGGTATAATACAGCGTACTGATGTATTCAAACACACTCTTATTGTAGGTGTGATTGTACACCACATCCATGATCACCCGAATCCCATTTTTGTGAAACTCATTCACCATGGTTTTGAACTCTTTGATGCGGTTGGTAGGATCTGTTGACCACTGAGAATACTGATCCTCAGGGACATTGTAGTTCCAGGGATCGTATCCCCAGTTATATTGAACGGTATAAAAATCATACACCGGCATCAGTTGCACATGGGTAATCCCCATCTCCTTGAGGTGGTCAAGGCCTGTTTTGTAGCCACCGTAGGTCGTTCCTGGTTCCACCATCCCTAAGAACTTCCCTCTTTTTTCCTCAGGCCCATTCCAGCTACTATCAATGGTAAAATCCCTCACATGAACCTCATAGACAATGGCATCCTCACGATTCACAAGGGGAGGACGAGGACTCCACCCTCCATCAGGGTCGGTGATATTCGTATAAGGATCAATGACTATATTCTGTCCACTCCCATTTACCATTTTTCCATAAGGATCCCTCACCAAGAAACCACTTACAACAAAATTGTAGGGCTTCAGCCAGTGATTACCTGGCACATGGACATAGTAGATGGTATTGGGATCTGCTTCTGGATATCGTGGAAGGTTGGTTTGTTTCATCTCATAATCGGTACCATCAAGGCGAAGTTTTACTGTTTTATTCCCCGGAACCCAGATGGCAAAGGTACTTCCTGCTGGGGTATAGACAACCCCTAATTCTGTGCGGTATTCTACGGTACCTTTTGAGAGGATATAGGTGTTGGAATTGGTTACGGTCGTATGGTATCCCATCACCACAAGAGTACACGTCTCGCCTACACTCATACCCTCACCCACTTCAATAGTACTGCCATCACTATAGACCTGAAAATCCGACCCGTTGGTAGAATAAGCCCCTGTAGCCGAGAGACCACTTACTCGAAGGGTCACGACCACCTTGTTGGTAAAGGTATACGTCTCACATTCAATCCAGGCATAAGGCTCTTCCGGGTTATAGTCGTACCAGTTTCCGTTGGTCCAGTACCATCCGGTACGATTGCGGTAAAGATCAGGGGTTTTTGTGGTGGTATCACCCGCCTTGTCTTTGAAAAGAAGCCAGCTTTCCTTTCGCCCCTGAATGGTGTAACGATACCAGTTGTTCCCTACATCCTCCATGGCCGGAGAACTCGTCCACGCAGGGCCATTTGGCCAGTAGTAAATGTAGGCACCTATCCAGCTCTCCGGTTTTTTGAAATACACCGTAAGGGAAGCAGTTTCTCCTGTTCCCCCTCCGCCTCCTCCAGAAGAAGAGGAAGACACCGCACATCCTGTAAAAGAAATCCCTATCATGAGCAGAAAAAGTATCATTTTCCTGTTTTGCATATCTATCCTCCAGAAAAGAGATACAAATAGTATACCACAAAAAAACCTTTTGTCAAATGGGGGTATGGGATATGATTTATCTTCCTTACTTTCAAGAAGCGCTCCCGCGCAGGGCAAAAGGGGCGTTATCCTCGTCGCATGCTACGCATGCGCCTCGGACGGATGGTAGGCCGCTTTTGCGAGCAGACAAAAAGACTTTCTCTTTCCCGAAGAAGTCCTTCCTCCGTGGGTGACATTGCCTCGTCCTCGGGACTTCGGCAACCACAACTCGTCCTCCTGACTTCGGAAGCATAGCGCCCACCTCGCTTCGCCGATTCCCCGCTAAAGCGGGGGCCCCGCGGCTACGCTTCGGTGGGCTTGTAGAAGAAAGCAACAGAAGATGTCGCCTCGGGCACATCCTGTGCCCTCACTTCGGAAGGACTTCCCCGTTAGCAGTACAAAAAGTTCTATTCACCACCGCAAAAGCGGCCCGATGGGGTACAGAAAAAAAGGGAGAACAGGGCCTTCTCTATCCAGATTGCGGGATTTGGGCGAGGGCTATGACTTTGTTTCAGCAAAGAACCATGGTTTAGCTGAAACAGGGTAATAACTCTATCTTGCCGTAATGTTTTTAAAAAGCTGGTAACGTTCTTTTCAGGAGACCTGCCACGAGAAGATGAGGAAAGATAAAAAAAAAGTTCCTCCCTGGCCGATAATACGACACAAGGAGGAACCCATGCGTAAAGAATTTACCTTCACTTTGACTATCGACTACCCTGATACAAAACTTGAGACACTGGTAGCGGTTTTTCTCCAGGCTATCAAAGGAGTGTTTGAGTCATTTGTGTATCAGATTTCTGTAGAAGCGGCAGAAAAAGAAATAAAAAAAGGTCATATCACCTGTACCTGCGGAGAAAAACATCACTTCATATGGAAAACAAAGCATGGAAAAAACACCTTTTTTGTTCTGATGCCCTTTGGAAAAATCACTCTTCCTCAACTCCAGATTCAATGCAAAAAGTGTGGAAGAAAACTTTTTCTTACGAGATCTCTTCTTGGTGTAGAAAAGCGAAAAAGACAAATCCTGAAAGATATCTACAGAGTGGCTTTAGCTGGGGCTCTTACCACCTATCGAGTAGCTGCCCGGATTCTTTCCTTCACAGGCTATAAAATCGGCCTCAGCACCCTCTGGAAAAACCTTCAAAATATTGGGAAAAAGATACATTTCAGCCTATCGGAAAAAGAAAAACCCTGTGGGGAGGCCGATGGAACGGGTATTCCTGTTCAGAGCAAGAAAAAAGGAGAAGAGGTCAAAATTCTTTTGCAGGAGAGACAACAAGCCTCCCCTTTGACAGGAAAAAATACAAGAATAGCGGGCCTTCTTGTGGATAATTACCATGCAGGTTGGGACAAACTTCTTAAGCCTATTCGAGAAAAACACTCTTTTTCTCGGTTTTTTCTTGTTGTCGATGGAGACAGAGGGATTAACCAGGGCAAATATTCCGGTATTGTTTTTCAACGATGTTTGTGGCATGTGAGTTATCAATTGAAGCATTTTCTTCGTCTTGATGGAGTGAGATATCGTTCTCGTGAGTGGACAAATATTGTCGCTGAAACAGGAAAAGCCTGTTTCTTGGGGTATAAAAATGACTGGCAAACAAAACTTGGCTATCAAAGTCAGCGAAAGCAGCATATCCAGAATCTTCTCTCTTTATTTCAAGAAAAAAGGCATAAACATTGTTTTTATTATCTTCTACGTGCTCAAAAAGACATGTTTGCCTGTGACAGTGAAGAAGGTTTACCAGGAACAACCTCAAGGGCAGAACGGGTGATGAGAACCATAAACCAGAGAATGGATGTAGGTGTATGGAAAAGAGAAGGGGCAACCAATGTTCTTGCTGTACGTTTGCATTACTACTATAACCGTGATGAGGCTATCGATGGTGTCTACTGGCAGGATGTGATGTAAAAAAATGGGAATAGTACGTACTTATTCCCCTGTTTTATGGCCTGAAAGGGGGATTTTTCCTCAGAAAAAACTTGTTTATCTAAAACGTTCCCTGTATACTATAGCTAACAAAAATCTTTTGGGCCAGGGTTAACTTCTTATCCTTTTCTCCCTCTTCCAGGTCTCCTGTTGGAAACGTAATCAAAAAGCTTTTGGGTTATTTCCCTATTCACAGGAAATGTGAAAATAGGTATTCAGTTTCATATGTGGAACGACACAAGAGTATTGATATTTTTCGAAAAACAAAAAATTTAATTTGAAAAATCTAAGATCATTCTTTATAATGAAAATATGTGGTTAACTATAATTTGCAAATTCACTTACTTACAAAATGTTGCGCAAGAGGCAGAATGTAAAAATTCTGGAAAGATGAAACAACTTCCAATAAGGGAATTTTTTAACTCTATCTCCAAGAGGCATCTCATACATAGAGATCGAAGAGAATATAGGAATAAAATATTTATATCTGGAAAGCTTTAATATGGCAGAGAAAGAAGCAAAAGCACGGATAAAAATCAACAAACTCCTTGAAGAAGCTGGCTGGCGTTTCTTTGATAATGAAGCTGGCAGGGCAAATGTTCTTCTTGAAAACAATGTCAAGCTTACCAAAGAGAAATTAGACGAGTTTGGAGAAAACTTTGAAAAAACAAGTAATGGCTTTATTGATTTCTTACTTCTCGATGATCAAGGTTTTCCATTTATTGTCTTAGAAGCAAAAGCCGAGGATAAAAATCCGCTATTTGGCAAGGAACAGGCTCGCCGATATGCTATTTCACAACACTGTCGCTTTATTATTCTATCAAATGGGAATATTCACTATTTCTGGGACTTGGAAAGGGGCAATCCTCACATTATCAGTCGTTTTCCATCTCCTGAAACAGTAAAGGGATATTCTACTTTTAAGCCAGACAGAAGCAGTTTAGTCAGCGAAGTAGTCGATACAGATTACATTGTTCTGACACAAAAACCGGATTATATGAAAGATCCCTCATACATTAACGAAGAAACCCGAAAAAATTATATTGAATCAAACAAACTCCGATTTTTAAGAAAATATCAGATTCGTGCTGTCAATTCAATTCAGAATGCAGTAAAAGAAGGGAAAGATCGCTTCCTTTTCGAAATGGCTACAGGAACCGGAAAAACACTTGTATCTGCCGCGGTAATAAAATTATTCCTGCGAACCGGAAATGCACGACGGGTCTTATTTCTGGTAGATCGGCTTGAACTGGAAGATCAGGCATATAAAGCCTTTGTCGCTTACCTTAAAAACGATTATAAGACTGTTATTTACAAAGAAAACCGTGACGATTGGCGGAAAGCAGAAATTGTTGTTTCCACCATTCAGACGTTTTTATCCAAAAACCGCTACAAACGGCTCTTTGCTCCCGATGATTTTGACCTTGTAATTTCAGATGAAGCTCATCGCAGTATTGGCGGAAACAGCAGAGCGGTTTTTGAATACTTTATCGGGTACAAGCTCGGTTTGACGGCAACACCGAAGGATTATCTAAAAAATATTGATACTGCAGAGCTTGGTGAGAATGACCCACGCCAGCTGGAACGTCGCCTTTTGCTTGATACCTATAAAACCTTTGGCTGTGAAAACGGTGAACCAACTTTTCGCTATTCGCTTGTTGATGGTGTAAGAGATGGTTTTCTAGTAAATCCTGTGGTAGTTGATGCAAGAACAGAAATCACTACACAATTACTTTCTGATGAGGGTTATTCGGTTATTTCACAAAATGAGAATGGCGAAGAAGTAGAAGAGACCTATATACATAAAGACTTTGAGAAAAAGTTTTTTTCTGAAAATACAAACAGAGCTTTTTGCAAGGCGTTTATGGAAAACGCTTTGAGAGATCCTATTAGTGGTGAGATTGGAAAAACAATTGTCTTTTGTGTTTCGCAAAACCATGCAGCAAAAATAACCCAGATTCTTAATGAAATGGCTGATCAGATGTTTCGGGGTAAGTATAGCTCTGATTTTGCTATTCAGGTTACCTCAAGAATTGATGATGCTCAGCAGTTCACTGTCAATTTTACAAATAACCGGCTTTCAGGTACTGGGAATTTTAACCCATCTTATAAAACCAGTAAAACCCGTGTTTGTGTAACTGTAGGTATGATGACAACTGGTTATGACTGCCCGGATATACTTAACCTTTGCCTGATGCGACCAATTTTTTCTCCAACTGATTTTATTCAGATTAAAGGCAGAGGTACACGTAAATATAATTTTTCCAGCGATATTATTGACCCGCAATTGAAGACACAGATTGGAGAAAAACAAAAAGAAAATTTCAAACTGTTCGATTTCTTTGCCAACTGCGAGTATTTTGAAGAAAAGTTTAATTATGATGAGGTTTTAAAACTTCCAAAGCCAGGCTCAGGCGAGTCAACCGCATCCGAAGTGCGTGAACCATCCGGAATTGATAGCTATGAAAGTTCAAGGTCAGACCAGATAACCAAACTCGAACATTCTGTCATTGGACCAGACGGCATGAAGATCGACAGAATGTACTTTGAGAAGTTTGAGAAGACTATCATCGAACATCCGCTACTTAAAGAGCAGGCCCAAGCCGGTAAATGGGATGAACTCATGGCATACCTTGAAGAGCATATTCTCAATAAGCCCGAAGAATACTTTACCCTTGAAAAACTACGCTCATCCATACAGATTGACCGACGTGTTTCTATGCGAGAAATTATCGAAAAAATTTTCGGCATGATTCCGTATTTCAAGACAAAAAATGAACTGCTGGATGAAGAGTTTGACAAGTTTGTCAGCAGATACTTGCCAAAAGAAGAGTATTTTACCTACGCAAAAACTGTTTTCAAGGCATATATTCTTGATGCGGAATTCAGAGCCATTATAGATGATAAGAATTTTGCGTTATTAAATGTTTCTCCTTACGGTGAGGCATTCAAGAAATTACCGCCCAAACTGCGGGACGCAATACCAGAATACATAAAAGACTTTGTGCCACTTAACAAATTCATAGCATAAAAAGGAGGTAAGTAAAATGCAGAATCATTATTTTTTAAAACCACTTCCTCCAAAAACAGATGTTGAAACAAAACAAGTTTTAAAACAGCTTGCGTATGCGCATCGCTTTTTAGCAGAATTGAAAGGTGTTGCAAAAACAATTCCAAATGAACTTATACTGATAAGTACTCTCCCTTTACTTGAAGCAAAAGATAGCTCGGCTGTTGAAAATATTATTACAACTCATGATGAATTATATAAAGAGAATCTCTTTGGAAATTTTATGTCCAACCCTGCGGCAAAGGAAGTGCATCGTTATGCAGTTGCAATGAGAGAGGGTTTTAAATTGTTAAAAGAAAAAAATTTAATAACCAATGATTTGATTCTTAAATTGCAGGAAATAATTGTTGCAAATAATGCAGGATATAGAAAACTGCCGGGTACAGAACTAAAAAATCAAAATACAGGTGAGACCGTTTATATTCCACCTCAGGATTACAATAGTATAATCGAATTAATGAATAATTTAATAGAATATATTAACGACGACAACATACACCATGTTGATCCTCTTATAAAAATGAGCATTATACATTTTCAATTTGAATCAATACATCCTTTTTACGATGGCAATGGCAGAACGGGAAGAATGATAAATATACTTTATCTTATATATAAAAAATTAATTGATTTGCCAGTGTTGTACCTCAGCAGTTATATTATCCGGACAAAATCCAATTACTATGAATTGTTGCAAAAGGTCAGAGACGAAGATAGCTGGGAAGAATGGATTATCTACATGTTAAAAGGTATAGAACTCACTTCAAAAGGAACTATTGAACTTATTAAAAACATGCACACATTAATGATGGATTATAAACACAGAATCAGAGATAAATACAAATTTTATTCACAGGATTTATTAAACAATCTATTCAAGCATCCCTATACAAAAATAGAATTTATACAAAATGATTTAAAAGTCCACAGGCAAACGGCATCCAGTTACCTTGAACAGTTAGTTGAGGGCGGTTTTTTGAAACTTGAAAAAATTGGCAGAGAAAATATCTACATAAATGAACCACTATTCAAACTATTTGCCGACTATGATTTGTCTTTATATGAGAATACTAAAGACCATATCTAAACAAAGGAGGAATTATAAAATGGCAGATATGTCGAGAAAATAGATAAGTTTCGACATATATTTAAAATATATTGAAAAAAACAAAATTTTTCACAATGGAGGGATTATGTTAGACAACGAAACCAAACGACGCATTGATACTGCCCGCGATATTCTTGTAGGCAAAGTACCAGACCCTAAAAGTCAGGTAGAGCAGATAACCATTGCCCTTATCTACAAGTTTATGGACGACATGGACAAGGAAGCAGTTGAACTTGGTGGAAAACCAAGCTTTTTTGTCGGCGATTATGAACGCTACGCTTGGAGCAAAATATTTGACCCCCGCATTGGCGGTTATGAAATGCTGAATCTCTATGCAGAAGCCATTACAAAACTCAATCAAAACCCGAATCTTCCTCAGCTATTCCGGGATATTTTTAAAAACGCCTATCTGCCCTACCGTGACCCAGAAACTTTAAAACTTTTTTTGAAAACCATCAATGAATTTTCCTATGACCATTCCGAACGGCTGGGTGATGCTTTTGAATATCTCCTTTCTGTCCTTGGAAGTCAGGGCGATGCGGGACAGTTCAGAACTCCACGGCACATTATTGATTTTATGGTGCAGGTAGTCAATCCGCAAAAGCATGAAACGATTTTAGACCCTGCATGCGGTACTGCCGGGTTTCTCATTTCATCCTACAAACACATTCTCAAAGAAAACTGCAAAAAAATACCCGGTGATTTACTCACTCCAGAAGAGCGAAAAAAGCTCCTGACCAATTTTAAGGGGTATGATATTTCGCCTGATATGGTGAGGCTTTCTCTCGTGAATATGTATTTGCACGGTTTTGTGCAACCGCAGATTATAGAGTACGACACTCTCACCAGCGAAGACCGCTGGAATGAATACGCCGATGTCATCCTTGCCAATCCGCCGTTTATGACTCCGAAAGGTGGCATCAAACCGCACAAAAAGTTCAGCGTGCAAAGCAATAGAAGCGAAGTGCTTTTTGTGGATTACATCGCCGAGCATCTGACCCCAACAGGTAGAGCGGCGATTATTGTACCGGAGGGGATTATCTTCCAGAGCGCTAATGCGTACAAAACACTGCGGAAAATGCTTGTGGAAAATCATCTGTATGCAGTTGTATCCCTTCCAGCAGGGGTATTTAAACCTTATTCTGGAGTAAAAACTTCAATTCTATTTATGGACAGACAACTTGCCAAAAAAACTGATTCCATTCTATTTGTAAAAATAGAGAATGACGGCTTTGATCTGGGTGACCAGAGACGACCGATTGATAAGAATGACTTACCCGAAGCATTGAAGTGCTTGAATGAGTGGAAGAAGACGATAGTGAATAAACAGGATAAACAGGATAACAAGGATAACCCCCCCAAAAATCCTGATAATCCTGAATATCCTGTAAAAAATTTTGGCGAATACAATTTTGCCTGGCTCGTCAAGAAAGAGAAGATAGCAGAAAAAGGGGAATATAACCTGACCGGGGAGAGATATAGAATTGTTGTTAGTAAATCTAAACAGAAATATCAAGAAGTGATCTTAGCTGATGCAGTAGATATAATTACACCACCAAAGAAATTAAAAACATCAGAATACTTGCCTGATGGGAAAATCCCTATTATTGACCAGTCCCAAGAATTTATTTCAGGTTATACAAATGATGAAACTGCAATCATTAATCCGTCAAAGCCTTATATTATTTTTGGTGATCATACCTGCACGGTTAAATATATTGATTTTTCATTCGCACAAGGAGCAGATGGAATAAAAATACTGTCTCCGCATGAAGAATTTATTCCAAAGTATTTTTATTATTTCTTAAAAAATAACCCAATAGAGTCTGACGGCTATAAGCGACATTATTCAAAGTTAAAAGAGCTTAAAATCCCCCTCCCTCCTCTCGAAGTCCAGCGCGAGATTGTAGCCGAGATTGAAGGCTACCAGAAGCTGATTGACGGTTGCCGTCAGGTGGTGGATTCGTGGAAACCCGATATTCAAGGCTATCTGGACGACGAACTCAAGCAGTATCTGGCCGAACATCCGGAGGAAAGAGACGAACTGTCAGAAGGCTGGAAAATGGTGAAGCTGGGGGATGTGTGTGAGATTTTAGACCGGTTTAGAAAACCAGTTGAAAAAAGCGAAAGAAAAACTGGATGTTACCCGTATTATGGTGCAACCGGTATTGTTGATTATATTGACCAATATATATTTGACGAAAAGCTCGTTTTAATTGGAGAAGATGGTGCAAAATGGGGCGCTGGAGAAGAAACAGCTTTTATTGCTACAGGAAAGTATTGGGTAAATAATCATGCACATGTAATTAGGCCTGATAGGTCAAAAATAATTGACGAGATAATTGTATATCTTTTGAATAGCATTGATTTATCAAAATATATCACAGGTGTAACGGTTCCCAAGCTAAACCAAGAAAAGTTGCGATCCATTCAAATCCCCCTCCCGCCCCTCTCTGTCCAGCAGCGCATTGTGGACAAAATCGAAGCGGAGCGCAAAGTAATCGACGGCTGTCGCGAACTCATCAAAACCTACGAAGAAAAAATCAAGCGGGTGATAGATAAAGTCTGGGAGGGGTGAAATGATCAGACAGATTAAAAAAATAGCTCGGTTTGGTGTGTATTCTGATTTCACATGGGATTCTAAAATATGCGCTGATTTTAAGCAGTATAATTTTATTTATGGCTGGAACTATTCGGGGAAAACGACACTGTCAAGGCTTTTCCGTTGCTTTGAATTAAAAAACATCCATCCGGATTTCCCTAACCTGGAATGTAGAATACAAACAGATCAAGGCGAATTAACACATAAAAACCTTGCCGATCATGCCTTGAACATCAGGGTATTTAACGAAGATTTTGTGGAAGAAAATTTTAAATGGAACGATGAAAATCACAGGTTAAACCCTGTGTTCATTTTAGGTGCGGAGGCGATAGAATTAAACGAGCAATTGAAAAGATTAACGGATGAAAAAAATCAACAAGATGAAATTCTGCGGAAGTTACAAAGCGAAAAAAATAATTTAGAGTTGAAGCTGGATAATACTCTCACAAATAAAGCATCCGAAATCAGAAAAATCCTGAGTATTACCAATGCCCGTGAATTGGATAAAACGAGATTGGAAAGTCAAATAAGTAAGATAAAGGAAAATTATAAAGAAAAAATTTTTAGTGAGGCGGATCGGGATAAAAAGTTAAGTATTTATAGGAACCAACGACAGTATGAAAATATTGCGGAAATAAAAATAGACTTAAAATCAAATCAATTCATTCAGGAATGCAATCAATTACTTAGTAAAAAGATAACGGCTCAACAAGTTATTGAAAAGCTAAAAGAAAACCCTCAATTAAATAATTGGGTGCGCGAAGGACTTCGTTTGCATCAACAGGAAACTATCTGCCAATTCTGCGGAAATCCCCTTCCGGAGGATTTATTTTATAAGCTCAACAAGCATTTTTCAAAAGAATTCGATCAATTGATTGAGGATATTCAGTCGCTTGAATCAGAGATTAGGCGGTATAAAATCCAACTGGAAAAACTGAGTTTTCCCGATAAGGCATATTTTTACGAAGAATATCAAGAAGAATATGTTAAAAGAATTCAGGGCTTAAAAAACTGTATTTCTGATTTGATTGGTCAATTAGATCAATTAACAGAAAAGCTGGAGGAAAAGAAAAAGAAGCCATTCGATATTGTTAATTCAGATTTCTCGAAACCTTTGGATGATGATATCGTTCAAGCGATAAATAAAATCAACGAGTTGATTCAATCGAATAATAAAAAAATACAGGGGTTGTCTAAAGAGAAAGAAAAGATCAAAGAAGAATTGATTCAGTATTATTCTGCTTACGCGATCGATGAAACGACATATTTTACGCTAAAAAAAGAAATTGAAGACAAGACAAAGGAAATTGCTGAATTGGAGGCTCGTATTCAGGAGCTCACCAAGCAAATAGAGAGCAAAAGAGAAGAAATACTGAAATGCAATTTGGGATCGGAAAAGATTAATCGTTACCTCAATGATTTCTTCGGCGATGATCACCTGCGAATAAAACCACTCGATGATGGTAAATATCAAATATTCAGAGGCAACACTCTGGCTAAAAACTTAAGCACGGGAGAAAGGAATATCATTGCGCTTGTTTATTTTATCACCAAATTAGAAGAAAATAATTTTGCTGTAAATCAGGCGATTGTATTCATCGATGATCCGGTTTCCAGCCTGGATAGCAATCACACTTATAAGGTCTATGGCTTTTTACAAGAAAAGCTTAAAGATTGTGGTCAACTATTCATCTCTACACATAATTTTGATTTTTTTAATCTCTTAAAAGATTTAGTCTATGGAGATCCGGATGGCACTCCAAATAAAAAGAAAAAAAGCGAGAAAGAAAATTATTACCTGATCAAAAAGATACTTCAAAACGGCGGCAAAATTTCGAGAATAGAGAACCTGCCAGATATCTTGAGAAGATTTAGATCGGAATATAATTATTTATTCAGTATTCTTATGAAATTCGCAGATTCTAATGATCAAGCGAATTTTGAGATGCTCTACATTCTACCCAATATAGCCCGCCGTTTTTTAGAAGCATATTTATTTTATAAATACCCTGATGGTAAGGTATTTAAAGATAAATGCAAACTGTTTTTCCAATCTGTTGAGCAGAATAAAAAACAAACGGTTTTAAAATTACTCGATGAGTATTCTCATGAAGAAAATCCTGAACATATTCGAAATCATCCTGATATTCAGGAATTACATGATTGTATAAGAGTTGTTTTTGAATTACTGCAAAATAATGATAAAGAGCATTATGATGCGTTATGTGAGTCTATCAGGTAGTTGTGAATCCTACAAAATAAATAATAGAAAAAGTCTAGGAGGGGTGATATGGAAGAAGCACAGAAAATATTTGAGTTTCTTCCAATTTCTTACAAGAATCCAACAGAAAAAGAGTATGTTGATTTCTTGTGGGATTCCTTCTTAACCAACTACAACGCTGAAAAATATCCCTTTGCCTTTTTGGCGTATCATATGCTCTTTATGTGCTTTGTTTACTTTGAAATATGGCAGATCAAGGAAAATTGTGCTGAAGATTTCAAAAAAGCGATGATGGGTTTTAGTAAAGATATGGAAAATGAATTGATAAAAGCTACAACACCATTTGCTCTATGGCAGGTAAATGAGAGTACTGTATTCAGATTTTTAAAACTCATCGGCTTAGATAATTCAGAAATTGGTAGATTTACAAAAATTGTTAAAGAGAGAAACGACGCTGCTCACTCAAATGGAAATATTTTTTACAGGAACAGGGAAAGTCTTGAAGAGAAAATTAATGAAATACTTTCCTGTATAGAATGTATTCAAACAAAATCCAAGCCTATTATCGAAAAAGCGTATCATGATTTTCTTATAGCAAGTCAGAACCCGGAAGAAAGAGAATATATAAAAGACGAAGACCAGATAAATGAGATATTTATTCACGGAAATTATCTCTCTTTAGAAGATATTAAAATCGCTCAAAAATATGACATTTCAATATTATCGAGTGAGATGGGATTTTCAAATATTCGAAGTCTTGCACAAACACTGAATAATTTATATAATCAAGAAGAATGAAAATTTCCACGCATGTTTTGTGCTCCAGCGGCAAAGAAGGAGGGAATTAAGAAATGAATACAAAACCAGAGGAATATTCTCCCCCTCGCACAACAACCAGTTAGCGGGAGATGTGCGCTATCATTTCATCTCCTCACATTCGCTTTGGAGATCTAAAAACCCCCTTCCACAAACCCTTTACCCCTTTCCAAAAGCCCCCTACCCAAAACACTCAGGACAGGCCTTCCCGGAAAGCCCCGTAAGCTCCCAGAGAAAAGCCTTTTCCATACAGAGATAGAGAGGAGCCGAAGGAAAAACACCCTGAATGGTGCGAATGATTTCCTGATAGAAAGCCCGTCGAAGGGGCTGGAGGTATCGATATTTGTGATCACTATCCGAGGGGAACATTTCTCCCGCCAACAGAAGAGAACCCGAAAACCTCTTTTCAATAAGAGGAGCAAGGCTTAGCGTATGCCTATAGCCACCAAGACTTATCCATCGAATGAGACGATGGTCTAAGCAAGAGAAAATCTCTTTCGCCAGTTGTTTGTAGGCGGGGAGAAGGTCCTCGAGCATAATGATCGGATCAAAGTGAATGGCCACAGGTATTCCACCTGTTTGAAGACGACTCATGGCCAAAAGCCTCTTTTCAAAAGATGCGGTTTTGTATTCCTCACGTGCGGTGAGAGTGGGAACATTGACAGAGAATCCTACCACCACATCAACAGAGGGATAACGCCTGTGGGCTTCAAGAAGGGCATCTATTTCGGCGGATTTTGTTTTGAATTCAATGGTGATACGGTTTTCCCATCCCTGTTCGTGGATCATCCGGAGAAAAAAAAGGCTCTCTTCCAGCACTGGATCAAGAGCGAGGGAATCCGTGAGTTCCCCCGTCCCAACCCGAAGCTTTGGAAAACGGGAAAGATGATGAGCAATCTCTGGGATCATATCCTCCCTGTTGACAAATGCCGTGATAAAGGGGTTGTTTTCAATATAATTCTGGAGAATACAATAGGTACAATCAAAAGGGCATCCACTGATGGTATTGATGGTGTAATAGTTGCAGCATACGACCCCCACAGAACCAGGACATTTCTTGAGAAAACGCCCCTTTTGCTTCGTAAGAAAAAGGGTGGATTTCCCCCAGAGAAATTTTTCTTCGAGAGGAAGGGTTTTGACCTTTTCTATGAGATCCTCTTTGGTAGCCTCAACGGCTGAAAGACCAAGTCGAGAGGATATCACCTCTACTCTGGCCATCTCTACGCCGGGGTCATAAAAAAGGCGCTCAATCATTTTTTCTCCCCCCGAAGAATAGCAAGCGCCTCTTCGAGTTCTTTTTCAATAGATTTTCTCTTTTCGTCGAGGGAAACAAGATCTCTTTTTTCTCTCACCGGAAAAGAAAGAAAAAGGCTATCACCCTCGAGAAAATCAGGCCAGGACAGGGTCCAGCCAGTTTTTTTTCGTATAGCGGTGGCAATGGACAAAAGCCTACCCTCTAACGTGGTAAAAAGGGGATACCGCAAAGCTTTGAGCCGCCTCATGAGAATCTCAAGCCGTTTTGATGGACCTTCTGGAAGAGTTTGTATGGTCCCCCAGTCTACTTCCTCTAAAATTTTCTGTAGAGACCAGTTTTTGCCATTTTTCAGGCTCAAAAATCCCTGCCTTATCTGTCTCAGTTGATTTCCACTTGCACAGAGACAATCCATAGCACTGGTGAGCCAGTCTATCCAGCTTTCATCATCTTTCCACTCGTAGAGAAGTCGAAGAGAGATACCGTAGTGAACGGCTTTGGCTATGAGAGATCGATGATCTTTCATCCAGGTCCAGAAGGTGGGTGTTTGAGAAAGAAGGGGTATATGAGAAGAAAAAAACTCTATGACGTTTTTGTCGCTTATTCCCCATTCAGAGGCCGTGAGGGCAGCAGAGGCCCATTCGATTTCCTCCCTTCCTCCCTGCGTGAGACAAGCCTCTTTGAGGCAGAGAAGGCACTCGTTTTCATTTTCTGGAACAAAGAGAAGAAAAGAGTGTGGTTCGGTTGTCGGTTTACCCTCATAGGGATATATGGTATCCTGCCAGAAAATAGCCCGGATCCATTGAGGGGATGAAGCTCTCTGATAAGCCCCCTTAGTAAAAATGAGCCAGTTATGGGGATCGATATGGTGGATTTCCGTACGAATGGTCATCAACTTTTCCTCTCACTCTCTCTATACTTCTGATGGATGGTTTTTGGAAGGATCATTCGAATGGCTTTGGGATGAATGGTTATCGTCAGGGGAAGGGTATCAAAGGGTTCGCCATCAAGTTGGGAGAAAACCTTCTCTTTTGCCGTCAATCGAAGAGACTCACATTGAAGAGATTCTTCCCGGCGAAAGAGGGTAGTAGTCCCATAGGGTTGCCAGATTGTGGAGAGCACACGCCACACAAGCCGTAGCAGGTTCCAGGTCCCTACTTCCTGATACAGAAAAACATCTAGCTTCCCATCCACTGGAGTGGCACGGGGGGTTATTTTGAAGTAACGGCCATACCGCTGAATATTGGAAACAAGGACAAAAGATGCCTCATGGGTCTTTTCTCCTATCTCCACGGTAATCATCGGGAACCGATACTTCCCTAAGGCCTGAAGCCCCCCAACCACATACGCAAATTTCCCAAAGAGTTTTCGCAAGCCCCGTTCTCGCTGAGACCCTTCCATAACAGAAAGGGTACGAAGGGCATAGGCATCAAAGCCCGCACTCAGCATCAAAAGAAAAAAACGCTCGTTAGCCTTCCCCACATCCAGAGATATGGTATGTCTTTCATCAAGCATGCGGGCAATGGCTCTCCAGGAAGTAGGAAGTCGCATTTCACGGGCAAAGACATTTCCCGTCCCCATGGGATAGAGGGCAAGAAGACAGTGACTCCCGATAATCCCATTGAGCACCTCATGAAGAGTGCCATCACCACCAGCCCCCACGACACATTCCCATCCCTCCAGAGCCGCCCTGTATGCCAGTTCTTTCGCGTGCCCAGGATAACGGGTATAAGCCAGTTCTACGGTGTGACCCAATGACTCAAGATACTTCAGGCACTGGTTGAGCGAACGTTCATGACGTCGATGAAGAGCATTGGCTACAAAAAAGTATCGCATGGTTATTCCTCGGCAGATGTTTTCGCCTCTTTTCTTGCCAAAATGTGGAGAAGAGCCCCCAAAGCCACACTGCTATCCCCTGTAGGGATATTCCGATGAATCAGGGGTTCAAGACCAGCCTTGCGAAGGTGGTATTCCATGAGTTGCAAAAGATGGGGGTGAATGAAAAGATTTCCAGAAAGAGCGACTCGTTTTTCTTTGTACTGATCGGCATATTCTCTCACCAGCGAAGCGGTATTGGCAAAGAGGGAATGAATAGCCCGGTGAAGAATAAAAGAAGAACTCTCACCCTCCTGAATATCCTTGAGCACCTGCTTGAAAAGATCATAGGTATCGAGGTAAACCGCATTATTTTCTCGAATAAGCGACACCTCATAAGGAGAAATATCCTGCGAGAGGAAGATTTCATCCAAGCGTTTATTCACCATATCGTATTCTTCCACCAGGGCACGGTAATCCAAAAGTTCAAAGAGAGCCACAATAATATGCGTCATACTTGAGGAAGAGGTCACATTGATGATACGTTTGTTGATCGCACTGATCACATAGCGAATCTCTTCTTTGCTTCTCAGGTGGTTCATGAAAGGAATATTCAGTTCATCAAGATCTCCTGCGATCTCTCTGAGAACAGCCAAGGTAATTCGCCAGGGTTCAAGGTAAGTGGAGGCGTTCCCCGGAATAGGGATTGGTCTCCAGGAGGCAAGAAAAGAAACATGCCCCATCGTTCCATACACAATATCGCTTCCCTCAATGGTACCATGGCTTGTGTGATCTTCCTCATCAAAGATAATACCCAACAGAGGGGTATTTGAAAAGTGATTGTCAAAAAGAACATTGGCAAAATGAGCCTCGGTATGGGTATAGGCACTCTTTTGACCGTACTTGGAGAGATAGGTATGGAGAAGAGACTCATGATAGTACTCGTGGAAGATAACCCCCCGGGTAATAAAGGCCTTCTTCTGATTTTCCATCCACTGATGAGCCGCCTCAAGTTGTTGCCAATCAAGAAGCCTCCCAAAAACAGGAGAAAGATGAATCTCACTCCCCTCTAACACCGCCACACTGAGGTTACTCTCACTTCCAAAGGCAATGAAATCATAGTTTTTCTCCCCTTCTAACTCAACAATAGCCCCCTGAAAAGGGGTATAAGAGACAGGATACCATGCATCCTGATAAAGGGTATAATAACAGAAGAGATGATCATTTTGAAGTTCCACATCGTATCCCTTTTTCGTGCTGGGAGTGAGAAAATAAAAAGGAGCAGAGGAAGAAAGCTCTGGATAAGAAGCAAGAAGTTTTTCTGTTTTGTCCCGGTTGGCATCCGAGAGAAGGATGAGAGGGACAAGTTCTCCCTTTTTCCCCCAGGGTTCATTCTTGGGAAGGGGCAAAAGAAGACAGGGAAAAATCTCCTCTTTTTTCAGCCTAAAATACGACACAAGAGTCTCTTTGTTGAGAAAAAGAAGGCAAAACTCCTTTGAAGAAGGATGACTCTCCACTTTGAAATTTCTTCCTGAAGGAAAACGTAACACTGGTGAAATCATAGAGACCTCCTCTCTACAAGTGTGGCACGGTTTTTGTTCACCACCATGGGAAGAGATGCTGGACAGACAGAAATAGACCATCTCTCTAAATGATAAATCTCTCCATCGATATGGGTAACGCAGGGAGAAACAGAGGAGAAAGAAAGAGAAGTAAATTTCTCCTCATGAACAAAGGGAAGAGAGGTATGTCTTCCCTGAAGGGCCAAAAAGAGGTTTTTTACCCTTTTGCCTGTTCCCACATTCTCTATCCAGCAAAGATCAAGAAGACCATCGTTTAATGAAGCTGATGGGGTAAGGGCAATCCCCCCTCCAGAACTCCGACCATTGCCAATAGAGACAAGAAAAACCTCCTGTTGTTTTCCACGGAAAGTAAGGTTATAGCCTTTGTAAAACAGAAGGTTCTTGAAGATAGGAGGATAGTAGCGCCATTTCCTTGGAAGCCAGGTCCAGTGTCGAAACTCAGAAGCCACAAGGGCATCAAACCCTATCCCCATGGTGTTAAAAAAGTAGCGTTCATTACACTTTCCCACATCAATCGCTGTAGCCTCATCACGAAAAAAAGAAGCCCATTCCTCCGGCACAAAAGAGGACGAAAACCCGAGTCCCAGAACAAGATCATTTCCTGTTCCCGCCGGAATAAGAGAAACCCTGATATTGTTTCTCCCGACTAAAGGTTGACACATCTCATTGAAAGTCCCATCTCCCCCAATGCACACAAACTCTCTGTAGCCAAGTCCATAGGCTTTTTCGGCCAACATGGTGGCATGGTTATTCCCTTCTGTTGCCCATACCGTAACCTCATGATGAGGAGAGGCTTGAGAGAGAAAATCCATGAACTGATTGACCACCTGCTGGGCTTTCCCCTCTCCAGCCACGGGATTATAAATCACACACACGCGAGGCACTTCCCCCTCCTTTTTCTACGCTATCATTGTAAAGCGTTTTTTGAAAATCGCAAGTAGGCAGGGGGAAAAGTCGCCAAAAGAGAAGAAGGGTTTATCCCACAGACAAAAGATTTCTATGAGACCTTTGCACGAATGTGCAAGGGTCTCTTTATGAGAAACAAGCACAACCACAGGCAACGGCTATTACCCTGTTTCAGCAAACACCCTTTCTTTAGCTGAAACAAAGTCATAGCCATAAATCAAACCACCCACACAAACACTCTTTTTCCTTCCATAACTCTGATTTTTGAGATGCAGAAAAATTTTGTACCTTTCCCCCTGTTTACCTCACCTGGAAAACCACGCGACCAGTTTTCCTCTGAAACAACAGAAGGAAAATAAAAAAGTGAGACCCTTGAACGGATGTTTTTTCCCTCTGTCTGGGTCAGGGGCTACGCCCCTGAAACCCCGCTTTTTCTGTTTACAAAGACTTATTTGTCTTTTTTTATCCAAAAAATAGGCTTGTTTATTGATGGAAAGGAATATTTTTATACTACTTTTTGCTTTTTTATTACTTTCTTGAGACCTTTGCACATTCGTGCAAAGGTCTCAAAGTGTTTTTCTTCTTTCTAAAAAGTTGACTTTTTTGAGGTCTTTTTGTATGATATTTTTGAAAAAGGAGGTGGGTTATGAAAGCACTTCTTTACGCCTACAACCCGGAGTATGCCAAAGAACTTGCGATACGTCTGATTCCCTTCGGTATCGAGGCTATCCCCTGTTCTGAGACAGAGGATCTTCTTGGCCAACAATGTGAAGAAGAATCCCCCTTCCATTTGATCTTTACAGAAAAAACAGAAAAGGATTTCATCAGCAAACTCAAGGAAAAATACAACAATACTCATACCATTGTCCTCAGTTCAAAAGATCTTCCCCCCGCAGAACTCAAGGAACTTGTCCCGTTAGGCATCACCACAGTGATGCGACTCAAAAACCAGCCTGATGCCATGGTAGAAGAGATTGTCCAGTTCATTGTCTCCCACAATATCCGTTCAAGCGACAAACGACTCCATATCCGTGTCCAACCACAACCCCACGAAACAGCCACAGCCTCTGTGTTTCTCAAGAAAATGGCCCGCTTTGTGAGGGGAAAAATTCTGGATATCAGTGCGGGTGGTTTTGCCCTGTTAGCCGATGACTCCCTTGAAATCAGCCTCCTTTCCCCTGGGGAAATCTATGACAATGTCATCCTCAGCCTCAATGGTCGGGAGATAAAAACCGTCGCCAAGATGGTGGTACGACGGGACGTGATTGCCGGTTTCAAGTTCGAGAACGTGGAACCAAAAGAAATGTTAGAAATCGCCTCCTATATCTACAATCACCTCGAAGACAACTACCGCCGAAAGCTTCGAGCCATGATGACAGAAAACGAGGTTATCAAAAACAAAGATACTTAAGTACCAATGTGGCATAACTTCCCGGTGGAAGAGAAAGCGAAAGAGAAAATTTCCAGAAACCGGGGAAAAACTCATCCTCTCTCCACTCGTAGTCTTTCACCTCTGGATAAACCCAGAGAGAGCGCCTCTTGGCATGAAGAGTTGCCCCATAAATCCCACGTATCTTGAGATCTGAAAGAGAAATCCCCTCCTCTCTCAGCACCTCTTCTGTAAAACCATCCACCTCAGGCACATCATAGGCCACCACCCACCCCTCTGTAGGGATAGTCTTCCTCTCCCCAGGGAAAAAGACCTCTCCCCCCTTCATGGGAAGAAAAATCCCCTCTCCCCCCTGCAGACGAAGAGAAAGACTCCGGTTGAAAAGAAACGAAAGGTAGGCATTGGCCACCAGAAGAAGATACCGATGATCCAGAAGCCCTACCGCATGCCGAAACCCCTTTTCATGCCCCTCTTGAGCAAGAAAAGAAAACACCCTCACCCCAACACGCCACCTTTTCCCCTCACAAAGATCAAGACAGACTTTCCATTTCCCCCACGAAGAGAGAAGATCTTTTCTGATACCTTCGGGGGCATGCGTTCGCATAAAGGAACGCAGAACCTCTTCCATTTGTCCCAAAAAGAGAAGCTTCCCCACCCACCGCCTTTCTTCATACGAACCAAATCTCTGATCATCAAAATAGTTGGGCATCCCAAGAGACTGCAGACTCTCTAAACGCTTCATCACCTTATTCTTTTCCTCAAAAGAAACCTCTCGTATCACTAAAGAAAAATCATTCGCGGCAAGGCAGCCAGAATCGATGGGCTTCTCACTATACCCCACAAATTCAAGACGGAACCCATCGTGAGAAGGGAGTTTTTTTATCGTACGCGGAACACTGATATACTGAAAGGTGTGTCCGTACTTATCTTTTATCCCGGCAATCCCAAGAGAACGTGAAGGGATTTTCCACCACCGTTGAAGCCTCTCAAGAACCTCAAAGGTCTCTTTTCCCTTTTTCTCGAGAAGAAACACCTGAAACTTTCCCTCTGGTTGCAAAATTCCCTCTCGTAGTCTCTCCCTGACCACAAAATCCTCAGGCCTGTACTTATACCGCATCGCTATTCCTCAAGGATAGTCCTGTCAATAATTCCACTGGCTATCACCCTATCCCCCAGAAAAAGAACTCCCAACTGTCCAGGAGTCACAATCTCCGCCGGTCTCTCAAGCAAAAGATGAAGACACTCCCCCTCCCACTTCACCTCACAGGCCACAAACTCACTCTGATAACGAATCTGTACCTCATAAGTCCCCTCACGAAAAGAAGACGTGAGAAGATTAACGTCCCGAAGCCACACCTGCCGACTCTTGGGCACATCTCCCAAGACAATATTCCCACTCTCCACATCCATAGAACGAATATAGAGCCGTTTCCCTATCGATACCCCTAACCCCCGGCGCTGTCCAAGAGAGTACAGGGCAAGTCCCCGGTGTTTTCCTACAGGCTTTCCCTCGTAGAGAAAATCTCCCTTTTTGAGAGATACCCCATGAGAAAGAAGATACTCCCTATAATCCCCCGGCACAAAACACACATCCTGACTCTCCCCCTTCGAAGAAGAGATGGGCATACCGCTACGAGCCACAATCTCCCTGACCTCAGCTTTTGTTTTATCCCCAAGGGGAAAGATGACATACGAAAACATCTCTTTTGGGACATAGGCAAGAAAATACGACTGATCCTTGGTGATGTCTTTCCCCCGATAAAGCCCTACCTCTTTCTCATCCCGAAAGACCCTGGCATAATGGCCGGTAGCCACCATATCAGCCCCACGACTTATAGCCTCCTCCACGAGGGCCCCAAACTTGATGTATCGGTTACACATCACACAGGGATTGGGAACAAGGGCTTGCTGATACCCCTCAAGAAAATAACGAATCACCCTTGCTTCAAAAACATCCTTGAGATCAATAACATGATGAGAAATACCAAGAAACTGACATACCCTCTTTGCCGCCTCAATTTCCTCAAGACTACAGCACTTTTTTGTCCCACTCTCAAAAGCCGCCACAAAGGTCACACCCTCAACCTGATACCCCGCCTCTTTCAAGAGATAAGCGGCTGCGGAGCTATCCACCCCGCCACTCATGCCAACAAAAACTCTCGTCATCAAAGCTTCTTCAGCCTGTCCTTTTGACTCTGGATATATTTCGCCCTATCCACCTTTTTGACAAATGGGAACATTTCCATGAGATTCATAAATTCCTGAGGTTTTGGCTTCAGGGCATCCTTATGAAGTTCAATGTAGTCCAGGGTCTCCTTGTCCGTAATTTTATCAAGTAGCCTAACCCCTCCATCTCCACTGGTCCCCACAAGATAATAGTTCGCCCCCACCTTGATCACCTCTATATACCCCCCAAGGCCTGTCTGTTTCACCGCAATAACCTCAATAAACGTGGCATCCTCTGTAGTTTCAACGGAACTCTTCTTCACGAAATACCGAACAAGGAAAAAACCTCCCACAGCAAAGACACTGGTGTAAAAGAAAATCTTCACCACAACCCAGAACCATCCGCCACCTTCTGGTTTCACCTGCTGTTTCGTTTCTTCCTGATAAAAACGATCAAGAAATCCGTTGGTTTCTCCGTTTGTCGCCACCTGCGTATAGGCAAAAAGGGGAATACAGAGAAAAAAGACATATACCCACTTTCGCATACGTTTTCCTCCTACATAAAATTCCCTTTATAATAAACCACCCATCTGGCAGGAAGACGAATATTTCCTGGGCCAGAAGAGCCCTTAGAGGAGTCTGTCTCCTGCCTCCCGTACTCATCATAAGTTGATTGGGCTAAGAAGCCCTTGTCATAATGGAGTTTTGAGTGGGAGGACCTGCCAGAAACCACAAAATTCCATAAGGAGGAAGCCATATGCTTCACACCCCAACCCTTTTCGTCGGTATCGACGTCGCCAAAAAAGATTTCTTCGTCTGTGTCCTTGACGACCAGCGGCAGGTCCTTCACTCGTCTGCCCTCCCCATGGAGAGAGAGGGCTTTGACAAACTCCTCACCCTTCTCTCGATTTACCCAAAGGAGAGTCTGGTCGTCGGTCTTGAATCTACCGGCGGTTATCACCACCATCTTTTCAGGTTCTTGACCTCTCAGAGTTTCCGCACTTTCGTGCTTAACCCACTTCA
Organism: Longinema margulisiae; assembly: GCF_025266855.1. Lineage (GTDB taxonomy): Bacteria > Spirochaetota > Brevinematia > Brevinematales > Thermospiraceae > Thermospira. The sequence goes on along the minus strand of NZ_CP053071.1, from coordinate 1,161,188 downwards.
GACACGAACGTTTTCCAGACTCTCCCTTCGAAAAACCAAAACTGACTCCATCGATGCTCATCACATCGCTCTTTTTCTCCTCTCCCAGTATCATTCCCTCGAAAAACCCTTCCGGCATCCATGTCCAGAACTCCGTAGCCTCACCCGTTACCGTGAAAAAGTCGTTACCCTCATCGCTATGGTAAAAAACCTCCTCGAGGACGCCATTTTCGACTGTTTCCCCGAAATCCTCAAGTACACCACAGGTTACCCCAAAAGCCTCCTTTCTCTCCTCCTGGCTTTCCCCGGCGCTACCGCCATCCAGAAGGCCTCTGAAAGTTCCCTCGAGGCCTTCTTCCCACCAAACAAACGGGGCAGAAAATCCCGCCTCTCCATCACTAAAATCAAAGAACTCGCCTCTTCCTCCATCGCTTCTCCAGACTCCGCCGAGGAAAACGTTCTCCAGAACATTATAAGCCAGCTCTTTTTCCTCCAGGAGCACCTCGAGAAACTTGACGCTCACATCCAGTCCCTCGCCCTTCAGGCTTTTCCCACTGAAATACAGATCCTTACCTCCGTCCCTGGTATAGGTCTTGTCGGTGCCGCTACCTTCCTCGCCGAAATAGGCTCTATCAGCCGTTTTGAGAACTACAAAAAACTCATCGCTTACGCAGGTCTTGACCCCGCTATTTATCAATCCGGACAGTCCTCGACCACAGGCCATATCTCTCGACGAGGGAACCGTCACCTCAGACGTATCCTTTTTCTCCTCGCTCGCTCTGTCAGACGTTTTGTCCCCGCTTTCGGTGAGTATTTTAACCTCAAATTTGCTCAATCCCGTGTTGCTAAAAAGGCCAATCTCTGCGTGGCTCACAAACTCCTTCGCCTCCTCTACGCCATGCTCTCTCATCAAACTACCTTCGACCCCTTTCGCCTTACCTCCTTCCCTCAGGAGGTGAATTTATAATAGTTGACTCCTCTCCTGAAAAACCCATTCTTTGAAGACTTTTTACTATAAGGCAAAAAAAGAGAAAAAGCAAACTCCTTTTTCCCTCGTATTCTCACAAGGGCTTCCCACAGGCTATCACCATGTTTCAGCAAAAGCCCTCCCAAGCTGAAACAAGGAAATAGCCCCTCCCTCAAAAAATCCCCCCTCTCTTTTCTTTTCACCCCACGATTTCAAAAAGATAATATCCACGTTCAAAAAGAGAGCAAAAAAGTTTCAGGCACCACCAAAAGGATTTTCCCGGAGAATAGCAAAAGGCTCCAGTACTCTCCCTTTCAAGACAAATTCCTCATTGGGCTGAACAAGGTTTCTCTTTTCTCCCCCGACCAAAAAGTGCTTACCACAGAGTTCCTCATTTCTGCCATCAGGGAAAATCACCTCTATATTCTGATCAGAACGTATCTGATTCATAGCTTGACAAACCGTTTCGTTGTCTCTCACCTCTTTCACATAAGCCAAAAAGGTATACTCGCGGACGTAAGCAGGATCCGTTACCTGGAGCGACTCGTTGTGGGAAAAATAAAAACCAGTGGTGTATTCCCTGTGGCTTATTCTCTCCAGTTCAGCAAGCATGGCCAACGAAGGTTTTTCCCCTCTTTGAAAGGCATCAAGGGCATGACGATACACTCGCGTGACGTTGGCCACATAATAAATAGACTTCATTCTTCCCTCAATCTTGAAACTATTGATACCCGCCTTCATAAGCCTGTCTAAATGAGCGGCAAGATTAAGATCTTTTGAAGAGAGAATAGCTGTGCCATGTTCTGTTTCTTCTACAGGAATCATCTGATTCTGCCGACTCTTTTCCACAAGATAGTACTCCCACCGACAACTCTGGGCACAATCACCAAGGTTAGCGTCCCTTGTTCGAACGGTTTTCCCCGGAGAAAATTTTTCGCCCACTTTATAGAGCCTTGGATTGGTAAAGTAATTCGAAAGCAAACACCTCCCCGAATAAGCCACACACATCGCTCCATGAACAAAAGCCTCCAGTTCCAAGGAGACCGCCTCACGAATTTCACTAATCTCCTCGATGGAGAGTTCTCTTGCCAATACAATCCGGCGAACACCAAGCTTCTCATAGAAGCGGCAGGTTTCCTTGTTCGTGGTATTGGCCTGTGTACTCACATGAATAGAAATCTCAGGGTAATGTTCCCGCAGCCAGGTTATCATGCCCAAATCTGAAACAATGAGCCCATCTACTCCAAGGGGAGCAATCTCCCTCACAAACTCCTGGAAGGGCTGAATATGACGGTTGTGAAAAAAGATATTGGTGGTCAGATAAATCCGTTTGTGTCGCTGATGCGCATAGTTCACCGCCTCTGCCAGTTCCTCTATGGTAAGATTGGTTGCCTGTTCCCTGAGAGAAAAAGACTTTGCCCCCACATACACCGCATCAGCCCCATAGGCAAAGGCAAAGCGCATCTTGTCAAAACTTCCAGCTGGAGAAAGTATCTCGTACTCCATATCAGAGAAGCCCAAGGTCTTGAAGGGTCCTGACACTGCAAAATTCCCCGCACATACTGCAGTAGTTTTCTTTTACACCAGAGGACTCCCGGCGCTTGCGGGCTAACTCAGGATCCAAAGAAAGACGAAACATAGTTTCCCAGTCAAGGGCTTTTCGTGCCCGGGACATCTCATCATCAATTTTTCGAAACCTTTTGGGATTTTTCACCATGTCTGCCGCATGCGCCGCAATTTTTGAGGCAATAATACCCTGTTTCACATCCTCTAAATCTGGCAAACAAAGATGTTCCGCCGGCGTCACATAACAGAGGAAGTCTGCTCCCGCTGCCCCCGCCACCGCCCCACCAATAGCCGCCGCAATATGATCATAGCCCGCCGCCATATCCGTGACCAGTGGTCCTAAAATATAGAACGGGGCCCTATCACAGAGGCTTTTCTCCATCTGAATATTCGCCACCACCTGATCAAGGGGAACATGCCCCGGTCCCTCTATCATCACCTGAACCCCTGCTTCACGCGCTCTTTTTGCGAGTTCTCCAAGGGTGATAAGTTCCTCAATCTGGGCTCTATCACTTGCATCAGCCGTCGCCCCGGGACGCATCCCATCCCCCAAACTGATGGTCATATCATATTCACGACACACCTCAAGAATACGATCAAAATGCTCGTAGAGGGGATTCTCCTGATTGTTCTTTTCCATCCAGGCGCAGATCATAGCCCCACCACGACTGACCACATCAAGAATCCGACTTTTCTCTTTGATATAGCCCCATGCCTTCTGTGTCACACCTGCATGGATAGTGACAAAATCAACCCCCTCCTCTCCCTGCTGTCGAAGCACATCAAGGAAATGCTCAATAGTCATATCCTCAAGTCGCTGTGATTTTCGTGACAATTCAAACCCTACCTGATAGAGAGGAACCGTACCCACAGGAAGCTGGGTGCGTTTGAGGATCTCCTGACGGACACTATTCAGAATAACTCCAAGACTGAGGTCCATCACGGTATCGGCTCCGTACTTTTCACATACGGAAAGTTTTTCCAGTTCCCAGGACACATCCATCTTTTCAGGGGAACTTCCTATGTTGGCGTTGACCTTGGTGCGCATCTTTGTACCCACCCCAAGAGGAAGCGTTTTCCGTCGGTTATTTTTGAGAATCACCACCTCCCCCTTGAGAACAAGGTCTTTCACCTCTTCCGGGGAAAGCTCCTCCTGCCTTGCCACCTCTATCATCTCAGGGGTAATAAGATTCTTTCTTGCATACTCAAGCTGGGTCATAGGTTCTCCTTAAAACGGTGATGAGGAAGGGGACCATGGCCATGACCATAGGTCTCCTCTGTGGTTTTCGAAAGCAAAACGCTCACATAATCGGTTGCCTTCGTTATTGCTTCTATCATATTTTCTCCCCTGGCCAAATAGGCGGTAATAGCTGAAGCAAGGGTACACCCTGTTCCGTGAGTGCTGGTAGTAGAAATATAGGGATGAGAAAGTACTTTTGTCAAGATATTCTTTCCCTCTCGATACACAAGAATATCCTCTACCACTCCCTCCCTTACCTCCCGATGCCCTCCCTTGACCACGATAGCCTGAAGCGAAGGATAGAGCGAAAGAAGCCTTTCTCCATTTTCTTTCGGCTTTTCAGGATGAAAATCATCGCCCAAAAGTTCCGCAAGTTCTGGATAGTTAGGGGTCATGATGGTAGCTTTTGGAAAAAGCCTTTTTTTGAGCGTTTCAATGGCTCCTTGCTCTAAAAGGGGATATCCTGATTTAGCGTACATCACCGGATCACACACAAGAATACAATCCTCTGGAAGGCTTTCCGCCACCGCCTCAACAAGGGTGGAACTACCTAACATTCCCGTTTTGATAAAGCGTATAGGAATATCCTCAAGTACGACCCGAATCTGGAGTTTCACAAAATCCGGATCTACAAGGACACTTCCATAGACACCTGTGGTATTCTGAGCTGTCAAGGCTGTAATCACCGCTGCCCCATAGACTCCAATGGTCGCAAAGGTTTTGAGATCAGCCTGAATTCCAGCCCCACCCGAAGGATCAGACCCAGCAATAGTAAGTGCCGCTCTCATTCGTATCTCTTTTGAAGCCACTGTCTTTGCCACCCATATACCCAGAGAAGATACGGTGCCGCCGCTGACAAAAGAAGACCCATCACCACCCCTATCCCCTCTGTACTCAACCAGAGCGTAATAGCCACCTGCCACACAACACAAAGAAAAAACCACGCTTTCCAGAAAACCCTGCCAAAAAATTCTCTCTTGATCGAAAGCCCTATCATACCAAGCCACGTCATCCCGTCAATGAGAATCTCTTTCACCCAGATAACAAAACGGTACCAGAAAAGTTTTTGAGCCATCGCCTGACTCTGATTCTCATCAAGGGGATACACAAGATTCTCACCCACCACAAGCTGATAAAATGACACCTGCAACGGAGTAAACAAAGGCACCTGAATCCAGGGCCCAAGGGCCAAAAACCGAAAAAGAAAAAGAAAACCAAAAACAATGGTATAAAGGCGAATATTTCCCATACCTACCTCGAAGACGCAATCTCTGAATCCGGTCCTATATTCATTTCCCTTGGCGCTTCACAAAGATAGGCGTTATCCCCAATGAGAGAACGGGTGAGAATTGCATTTTCCACCGTGGCATCAGATCCAATAATAGAGTGAGAGATGATAGCATTCCGGATAACACACCCTTCAGAGATAGAAACATTCGGGCCGAGGATAGAGTTTTTCACCTCAACACTCTCATGAATATACACCGGAGGAATGATAATAGAGCCCGGCACCCTCACCTGAAGATTGGCCGAACGCAAAAGATGCTCATTGGTTTCTAAAAGGGCCTCTTTTTCTCCACAATCGTACCAATCCGAGATAGGAAAGGTCTTCACCTTCTCCCCCGTATACATCAGACGCTTAATAGCATCGGTGAGCTGATACTCATTCTTGGTGGTGATATTATGCTCAAAGAGATAATTGATCGCCTCAAAAAGGGCATAGGCACTTCGAAAATAATACACCCCACCAATCACCACGTTCGAAGGGGGATTCTCTGGCTTCTCAATCAGGTTAGTGACATAGCCACTTTCATCCATCATCACCACGCCAAAACGCCTTGGATCGGAAACCGTCATCACCCCTAACATATTATCCTGGGCTCCAATGATAGAAGAGAGATGGGCATTGAAGATAATATCGCCAAGAAGAATAACCACATCCTCATCCTGTTCAAAAAGATGACGGGCCTGATAAATGGCATGCCCCAGCCCTTTGAATTCCGTTTGACGCACAAACCTCATAGGGAAAGAGTAGTGGGTTTTGATAAAACTCTTTATCTGATCGCCAAGATGGCCAATGATAAACACAATTTCAGAAAAATTGAGAGACAAACACTGAGAAAGAATATAATCAATGATAGGCTTACCAGCCACACGGATAAGCGACTTGGGGGTCACGTGGGTATGGGGTCTCAGGCGACTTCCAACCCCCGCCACGGGGATAATAATCTTCATACAAATCTCCTCGTTCCTTCTGGTAATATTATAATGGAACCCAAACATTTTGTAAAGGCTTTGGGAAACTCTTGCGAATACTCAGGAAATACTTTGAGATGCTCCATCTTTTTGTGACCTTTGCACGAATGTGCAAGGGTCTCTTTTTGTTGTTCCTGTCGTTCCACATTCATACAGAATGGTTATCTTCACACAAACACTGAATACTTGTTCAACCATCTTTTCTCTTTCAGTTTTAGGATCTTTTTGTTACCCATCTTCCTTCTTCCACGAAGCGCTCCCGCGCGGGGCAAAAGGGGCTCCGCCCCTTTTGAAACCCCGGCCCCGCCCCTGCGGCGGTTTTTGTAGCCAACGACCTTCATCCCCCTGGCGGGCTGGAAGAAAAGCCTGTAGCCCCGCTCTCTTCCGTAGCCCCCCGGGGACAGCCCTCCCTGTCTGACCCCGGGCTTCCTCGCCACCTCCTGTGGCTCGGACAGTGGTGAAAAGACGATGGCTTCCATTACCAGCCCGCAGGGCACGTGTCCCCTGCAGGGGCTTTTTGGATATGGCACCGCGGCAGGGGCGGGGAAAAGGCTATGACCTTGTTTCAGCAAAAGCCAGAGGTTAAACGTTTAACCTCCCCTATCCAGAACAAAACCACAGCTCTTGCCATGTTTCAGCAACACCCCAGATCTCCACTTCTCTCACACAAAAGACCTATAACACACCACAGGACATACAAATACACACAACTCGTTTGAACAAAAGAGAAAGCTATCCCCCATCAGGCTGAAATAGGGGAATAGCCATATCTTGCCGTCATGTTTTCAAGCACGACTCTTTTTTCAATAGGCATCATAACAGAAAGCTTTTGTGTTGTTTCCTTTCCTTGTTCATAAGAAATGAGACCTTTGCACGAATGTGCGAAGGTCTCAAAAAAGTAATAAAAAAATAAAAATAGTATAAAAATATTCCTTATCATAATAAATAATTCTACTTTTTTGAGTAAAAAAAGACAAATAGGCCCTTGTAAACAGAAAAAGCGGGGTTTCAGGGGCGTAGCCCCTGACCCAGATAGGGGAAGAAAACACCCGTGCAAGGGTCTCGAAATGTGGAAATAGGTATTCAGTTTCATATGTGGAACGACAGTCTCTTTTTATTGTTCCAAAGAAAAGGAAAAGCTAAACTTGACATTTTCTTTCTTTTCCCATACAATTGTATATATGCACAAATATGCAAATAATAATACAAGTCTCTCTCTCTTGGACGTCTTCAGAGTAGTAAGCGACCCCACCCGATTTCGGATTGTGAAGCTTCTTTCCGAAGTGGAGTGGCTTTATGTTTGCGAGATCAGGGATATTTTAGAGATGCCTTTTTATGCCATTTCCCGTCATCTCAAAGAGTTGAAAATAGGCGGTCTTGTGAGCGAAGAAAAAGAAGGACGATTTGTCAAATATTCCCTGATAAAAGGTTCTTCGCCTGCAGAAACCAAACTCTGGGAACTTATCAGTGTCGTGGAAGATGAAATAACTCACAAAGATAGAGAAAACAGAAAAAAACGTCTCTCTCTGCGAGATGATTCAGGATGTTCCCTCTGCGAAAATTCTCCACAAGACATCACTTTCATAAAAGACAAAAAAAGGAGGAAACCATGATGCGAATTGCTATTTTGGGTGGAGGATGTCCAAACTGTATTCGCCTTGAAGAAAATACCAGAAAGGCTCTTTCTCTTTTAGGCATGGAGGCCACGATTGAAAAAGTGACAAACATGGATGATATTATGGCTTACGGTGTGATGAGAACACCGGCCTTGGCTATCAATGGTGAGGTGAAAAGTTCCGGCAAGGTGCTTTCCCCGGAGCAGATTGCAGAACTCTTGAAAAAATAGGCGGAAACTATGAAACTTTCAAAAATTCCAATTTCTCTTTTTTCTGTTATCATGGGGATTATGGGAGTAACGTTGGCCTCTGCTCGTTTAGAAAAGGTCTTCAATCTCCCTCACAACATAAGTCTCGTTTGGCTCTGGACTGGAGTAGTAATATTCGCCGTTGTCTCCCTTTTGTATCTTCTCAAGGTTTTCTTTGCTTTTGAATCAGTAAAGGCGGAATTTTTTCATCCTGTAGCCTTGAGTTTTTTTGCTACGGTTTCTGTAGCCACAATATTAGTAGGACAGGGGTTGCGGCTTGTCAGTTCTCCCGTAGGAGAAAAAATCTTTGTGGCAGGAAGTGTTCTTCAGTTTCTTTTTTCTCTTGCTATCATTTCTTCCTGGCTCAAACAATCTCATTTTGAGATCCAGCACATGAACCCTTCCTGGTTCATTCCTGCCGTTGGGAATATTCTTGTACCGGCACTCGGGGATTTTCTTCCCCCATGGATTCAGTGGTTTTTTCTGAGTATTGGCGGTTTTCTCTGGTTTCTCTTGATGGTGATACTTTTTTATAGACTCATTTTTCATCATCCTTTGCCGGACAAATTGATCCCAACCCTTTTTATTCTCATTGCCCCTCCCTCGGTAATGGCGATAGCCTTGTCCAAAATGAGTGGGCAAGAGATGGCCATCGTTTTCTACTGGATTGCCTTTTTCTTTGTGTTGATTCTCTTCACCTTTATAAACTGGTTTACGAAAATTCGTTTCGCTCTTTCGTGGTGGGCTTATACCTTTCCTTTAGCTGCCTTTACCATCGCCTCTGTTGTTCTTTCCCGGGAATTTCCCTTTCTCCTGTGGGTAGGAGTGGGAACGGGTATCGTACTCAATATAGTTGTCCTGGGTCTCTTTTTCTTTACCATGCTGTATCTTCTCAAAGGAAAACTTTTTGAAGGACATGAAGAAAAGAAGGAGGCCTAAGGATGAGTGTCAAGTCGTATTCCCCCAATAGGCAGATTTTCCTTTACTTCCTTCTCTTTCTGGTGGTGTATTTTCTTCCTTTCCAAACTCAAGGTGTTCAGAAGGCTCTCACAGAAGCCTTTCTTATGCTCTCGGATTATGTTCATCACCATGTACTTCTCTGTCTCGTACCGGCCTTTTTTATTGCCGGGGCTATTACGGTCTTTGTAAACCACCAGGCCGTGATTCGCTATCTCGGTCCAAAAGCCCCAAAGTGGCTTGCTTACTCCGTGGCTTCTGTGTCTGGGGCCATTCTTTCTGTCTGTTCCTGTACCGTTCTTCCTCTTTTCAAGGGTATCTATAAGAAAGGAGCAGGCCTCGGACCGGCTATTAGTTTTCTTTACTCTGGACCGGCTATAAATATCTTGGCAATTGTTCTCTCTGCCAAGGTTCTCGGACTCAAATTAGGTATAGCCAGAACCGTGGGCGCTATCCTTTTGGCTATCCTTATCGGTATCCTGATGCATCTGTTCTTCCGAAGGGAAGATGAGGCAAGGCTTGCTGATGAGAGACTTTTTCAGGCTTCCACGGAAACGATGCCAAGAAAACTCTGGCAGGATACCCTTTACTTGGGCACCATGGTTGCAATTCTTGTTTTTCTCAACTGGACACCATCAAAGGGGAGTGTGGTTTTATGGGATATCTTCTACCAGAATAAGTGGCTGATTTCTGGAGGACTCGGCGTTGCTCTTCTTTTTATATTGTGGCGATGGTTCAAAAAGGAGGAACTTGTGGACTGGGTGGTGGCTACCAGGGATTTTGCCCTCCAAATCATCCCTCTTCTTTTTGGTGGGGTCTTGCTCGCTGGTTTCCTGCTTGGCCGTCCCGGAGCGGAGGCTCTCATCCCCTCCCGGTGGGTGGCTTCCCTTGTCGGAGGAAATTCCCTTCAGGCAAACTTTTTTGCTTCTCTCTCTGGGGCACTGATGTATTTTGCCACTCTCACAGAGATTCCTATTATTCAGGGGCTCTTAGGTTCAGGCATGGGGCAGGGACCAGCCCTGGCACTTCTTTTAGCAGGTCCATCACTTTCTCTCCCGTCTATCATGGTCATCTGGGGTGAATTAGGGGCAAAAAAGACACTAACCTATGTTTCTCTTGTCGTTATTCTTTCAACCTTTGCGGGTTGGATATTTGGGATAATGGGATAAGAAAACTCCCCCTGCCTTCTTCAAAGACAGGGGGAGAAAAATCTTTGCCGAAAGCTATTTTTTCTCTATATAACTTATCTTGAAGTAAATTTTTGTTTGTTCATTCTTTGATTTATCATAAATCACACATTCAGTTAATTTTTTTTCTGAAATTACTTTCTGCTCTATTAAAAACCACCCTTTATTTTCTTCTCCATAGACAGAAGAAATGTAAGAAAAGATAGCAGCGTCCCGTTTTTCAGCCGTTTTAGTCAGCAAATTCACCCAGAACAATTCCTCATTATCTTGACTGTCTGTAGCGGAGATAGTTATCTCTACAAGCACAGGGTTTTCCATTGTACCCTTAGCAGGTGTGATTTTCACATCCGAGATATCTACTTCTCTCCAGTCAAAGAGGGTGTTCTTAAACTCAGCCAGTCGTTTTTCAAGGGTATAGTTAGAAACAATATTGGGATACTGTGTTGTCAGAGCCGTTTTCACTTCCTCATAGCGATCATTGAGACGATACCAAAACGTTCCCTCTTTCCCCTTGAGAAAACTCTTCGTTACACGGCTTTTCACCACGAGATCACCAATATACACAACCTTCCCCGCTTCCGCCACAAAAGAATTTGGAGAAATATTAACTTTATAAGTAGTTCCACCATCTCCAAATTCTGTAATATCCAAACTATCAAAGAAATATTTGCCAGCAGGCAGAGCAATCACTTTCAAGACAGGAAATTGCTTTGGTTTTCCCAATTCAGGAATAATAAAAAAATGTGTCTCGCCCGTGCCAGCTTCTTTTATTATAATCATTCTCCCTACCACCGTAACATCATCCGCCCTGTTGATGCGAAACACCACTATAGCCTGATTCTTTTCCAGGGTTACTGTTTCTTCAGGCATTATCACCCGTGAACCAGAACATCCCGCCAACAAGAAAATAAACCCTACCACCAATTTCCAGAATTTCATATATTCCTCCTCACTAAAAAATTTATTCTATATTTTAGGAAAAATATTTATCCTCCTTCACATCTTGAGACTTCGATTATAAAGTAACGGAGAAAAAATATCAATCATTGCTCTAAAAAATCCAATGTGAAATAAATGTCTCTGTGTGGATAGGAAATGAAACCCTTGCAAAAATAGACACTCATCTCGATACAGCTTGCTTAAAAAACCTTTGCCCTGTCCATCGTGGCCCATGGCTATCTCCATGTTTCAGCCAAAAAAGGAGGTGTTTTGCCGAAACATGGTGATAGCCCACCCCAACAGCCTAAAAAGCATTTCTCTTGTGCTGCAAGAAACCCTCCTCATCTTCTTGACTTTTGTGATTTTTCATGATATCATCTTGTAGGGTGAACAATGCCAGAGAAGAAACATTCTTCCCTTCTTATTTACCAGGCTTCTGCAGGGTCTGGAAAAACCTACACCATTGTGAAGGAATATCTGAGTTTGCTCCTTGACGTTTCTGAAAATGGACTTGAAACCAGACTCCGTTTCCTTTTAGCCATCACCTTTACCAACAAAGCAGCGGCTGAGATGAAAGAACGAGTACTCTACGCCCTGCAAAGGCTTTCCACAGGCGACACAACTCTCTATCCCGAGCTCTGGACGACCTACCCAGACCTCTCCACGAGATCACAAAGAGTGCTTCACTACCTCTTGCATCACTACAGTTTTTTTACCATCACCACCATTGATAGCTTTTTGACACGTCTTGCCCAGAGTGTCGCCTTTGAACTCGGCATACCTTTTCGCTTTGATGTTCTTCTTGACAAGAAAGCCCTCTTTGAAGAGATTCTCTCTGAAATCTTAGATCAGTTTGGAAAAGACGAGAAGATAACCGATCTCTTAGAAGATGTGATTACCTATAGTCTTGAAAAAAACTCCTCCTCCATCGAAAAGGAGCTTTTGAAAAAGGCCCACACCATTTACAAAGAAACCAATTATCTCGCCCTCTATCCCTTGCTCAACGATAACCTCATACACTATAACAGTACCCTCTACAAACATATCAAAGATACGTTCTTTTCTCTCAGCCAGAAAAGAAAAGAGATAGCTCAAAAAGTCATCAAGACTCTCCCACAGGGCATTCAGAAGGAAGACCTCTCCTATAAAGGAGGTGGCAACCTCTCTTTTTTTGAACGTATTATCAACAATGAAAATGATGACTTGAAGTATGAATCAGATAGACTCGACAAATGGACAAAAGATCCACCTACCACAGAGAAGGAAAAGAAAATTGCCCAATGGAAAAAAGAAGAGGTGGATCCCGCTCTCGCTGAACTCAGGTGGCGAAAAGGAAAAGAGAACGTAGAACTCCTTTTTCGTACCTATGAGGCTCTCATCACTCACCTGTTTTCACTTGCCCTGATGAACACCTTTCAGTCCATCCTTGAAAGAAAAATCTGGACAACCCAGCGTATTCCCCTTGAGGAATTTGGGCGACGACTCCATCAAAATATTTCCGAAGCCATGGTTCCCTATCTCTATATCCGTTTAGGGGAACGCTATCGGTATTTCTTCATCGATGAGTTTCAGGATACCTCCCGTCTCCAGTGGGAAAATCTCTCTCCCCTTATTGAGGAAGCGATAGCCAGTGGAGGAAAGGCCTATCTTGTTGGTGATCCCAAGCAGGCCATCTACCGATGGCGAAATGGAGACGTCCGTATTATGCTTTCTGAGGTAACAAAAAAATTCCCCCACCAAACTACCTCCATCTCCCTTGATACCAACTACCGTAGCCGAAAAACCATCGTGGAATTTGTGAACCAGTATTTTGCCGATCTTCTTACAAGGATTTCCACCCAAGATTCTTCACAAAACTCCCATTCCTTTTTTGCCAAATCGTATGAAAATATGAAACAAGAGGCTCATCGAAACGAGGAAGGCTTGGTTTCCTTTGATTTTGAAATCCTCTCAAAAAAAGACAAGAAGAATAAGGAAAATTCCTCCGAGGAAAACAATTCCGAGGAAAACAATGAGGAAGAGAATCTTTCCTCTCTCGTCTCGTGGTGTAAAACAAAAATCGAACAGGCTAAAAACCATGGGTATGCCTACCGGGATATCGCCATCCTTGTCCGAAAAAACAAAACCGCTTCTCTTTTGGCCAGTGCGCTTCTTGAACAAGATATCCCCGTCATCTCCGAGGACGCTCTCTTTGTTGCCAGTTCTCAAGCGGTAAGACTTGTCATGGCCTCACTGCGTTTCTTAGTACGGCCCACCGATCTCAATGCGATCCTCACCTTCCTCCATCTCTATGGAGAGGTTTTTTCAAGCCCTATAGACGCGGATATTCTCAAAGAGTTTTTTGAAAAGCTGACTTCCTCAAACCAGACCCTTCCCTCTCTTGAAAAGATCAGCCAAAACACAGCCTCTTACAAGGATAAACACTCTGCTTTTTCTTTTGTCTCTCAACTCCTCGATAAAAGGCTCTCCCTTTTCACCCTTACCCTTCCTGACCTTGGAGAAGAGATCATCCGTCTCTTATCCCTCTCTCAACAGCAAGGCCATTATGTTTTTTTAGCCAAGCTTCTCGATGTGTTACGGGAGTTTTCTCTCAAAAAGACGGGGTCCATTGCTGATTTTCTCACCACGTGGGATGAAGAACTCTCCCTCTCTCTTACCATCGACCCGGATCCTTCCGCCGACGCGGTACGCCTTATGAGCATACACAAAGCCAAAGGGCTTGAGTTCCCCGTCGTTCTTTTTCCTTTCCTCTCAGAAAAAGCCAGAAATGACAAGGATATTATTGGTCCGTGGCCTTCTTTGTCCCACCATTGTATCTCTCCCACTCCGCCTTCCTCTTGGCTCTACAGGATGAAAGAAACCCTCACATATGTCCCTGGAGTGGACAAAACCTATGAGGAAGAGAAAGACCTCAGCCTTTTAGACGAAGTGAACATCCTCTACGTCGCCTTTACCAGGGCAAGGGATGTTCTCTCGGTATATGTCTCTTTTGAAGAAAAAAAAGATTTCTCCTCCTTTTCCGCCGATACATGGAAAAACGACCTAAAAGAATTTCTCAAAGGAAAAAAGGAAGACCTTGAAAAAAAATTAGGCTATCTCACGCTTGATCTCATCTCCAGTATGTCATCCCCTTTTCTTTCCATCTCTTGTGAAAAACTCTCAGATACCTATCTTCTTTTTTCTACAGGCAAGTGGCCACAGAAGGAAAAAACCCCCTCTCCTCATCCCCATGAAACCCTTACTCATTTCCCATCCTCTCCCTGGCAAAAAAAGATGCGTGTTCACCGCCACGAAGCAGAGATTCATCTTCTCTTCCACGAGAGGCAACGCCAGAGTCAGGAAGAAGGTATCATCCTCCATGAACTTTTGGCTCGTGTGTTCAAGGAGTCTGATATCGAAACGATCATCAAGGACTATGCCAATAGCCTTCCAGGAAGCCTTTCTGATACACAGCAAAATGAACTCAAAAACCTGCTCTCTGAAATATGGAATCTCTTTATCCAGAAGGGATGGACAAAGGGCTTTTCTATCCACAATGAAGAAACCCTTCTCACGCCGGCAGGACTTATTCGCCCTGACAAAATCTTTCTTGCAGAGGACAAAAATCAGGCCATTGTCGTGGATTACAAATCTGGACTCCAGTCAGAGGAAAAAGACAAACAAAGTATTCTCTCCCGTTATCAGGGACAACTCAAAACCTATTGTGATGCCATCCAGAAGATGGGATATACAAAGGTCGAAGGGTATGTACTTCTGATCTCTTCTCGAGAACTCCACAAGGTGGTATAACCATGGCAGAAGAAAGAGTAGAAAAATTTCTCAAGAGAGTCGCTCATGATCTTCTCACAACATACCGAGAAAAACTCTCCTCTTCCCTGATCCTTGTTCCCAATAAACGGGCCAGAACCTTTCTCTTTGAATATCTCCGGGAGATGACTGATACCCCCTTTGTGGCTCCGCTGTGTTTATCCTCAGAAGAGTATGCCACCACCCTCTCTGGCTTGGAAAAGGCAGAACGTATCCCCCTTCTTTTTGAACTTTACCAGAGTTATGAGACCATCTACAGACAAAACCAAAAAAAACCTGTTCCTTTTGAAGACTTTTATTTCTTAGGCACCACCCTTCTTGCTGATTTCGATGAAATAGACCGTTGTCTTGTGGATATCTCCACACTTTATAACCATCTCCTTAAACTTCGGGACTATGAAAAGGAGGCACAAACTATCGCAGAAGCCTTCTCTCATCTCTGGGATAGCCTTGGGGCCATCTATGACCACTTTACTCAGCAATGCCTCCAGAACAAAAAGGGGTACACTGGACTTGTCTATCGAAAGGCTGTAGAAGCCACGGAGAACCACCCTCACCCCCTCCAGCAAAAGGCTAACTTCGTCTTCTGGGTGGGGTTTCACGCCCTTTCTCCAGCGGAGGAAAAGCTTTTTCTTTCTACGGGGGACAAAAACAAGGTCTTTCTTGATATGGACAGGTATTTTACGGAGGACGAAAAACAGGAAGCAGGATTTTTCTATAGAGAATTCTGGAAGAAACACCTCTCTTCCGATATTTCCTCTCATGATGACCTCCTTTCTCAAAAAAACAACCGAACCATCCATATCTTTGCCACAACAAACGAAACCACCATGGTGAAACTTTTGGGCGAAACGCTTCAGAAAAATCTTCAGAACCCTTCTCCTCAGCAGGGAAAACGCCCCGATGAGGTGGCTATTATTCTCCCCAAGGAAGAACTTCTCTTTTCCGTTTTGAATTCTCTTCCTCCTGATCTCCCCTCGGTAAACGTCACCATGGGTTTTCCTCTGAAGGCTACCCAGATAGCCTCGTGGCTCGATCTTTTGCTCTCCCTCTGGGAAAGCCTACCAGAGACATCTCCCCATGCCACAGACACCGTCACCCTTTCCGGCTCTCTTCTCATCGAGGTCCTTGACCATCAGTATACCCGACTTCTTTTTGATAACGACCTCCTCAATTCAACTATCTCTCTCATACGAGAAAAGAACCTCTCTCGAGTTCCCACAAGTTTCCTGGCAACCCTCCCCTACCCCCAGAAAGAAAATACCCTCTTCTCCCACTTTGTCTCGTGGTACTCAGAAAAACCCGATGGCAAACAAACCCTCGAGAGAATATTCCTGCTCACCAAAGAGGTGTTGAACGCCCACAGACAAAGGGGATTTTCTTTCGACATGGAATTCCTCTATACCGCTCTCCAGAGAATAAGCGAGGTTCAGCAACTTGTGAAAGAAAAAAACCTTGTCCTTTCCTTCAATGCGGTAGCCAAAATCCTCAGGGATGTGATCGCTCAAACTACCATCGCTTTTAGCGGAGAACCGCTTGAAGGGTGGCAGATTATGGGAATGTTAGAAACCCAGGCCCTTGACTTTGATACCCTCTATATCCTTTCCATGAACGAAGGCATCATGCCTGCTCCCGCAACAAGCCGCTCTTTTATTCCCCAGGACATACGAAAAGAATACAACCTTCCTCAAGCTTTTGAAACAGAGGCCGTCTATGCCTATCATTTCTACAGGCTTCTCAAACGGGCCAAGGAAGTGTATCTCTTCTACACGAAAGAAGCCAAGGATACAGGGCTTCAGGAAAAAAGTCGCTACCTTGAACAAATTCTTTTTGAGTATTGTGAAAACGAAAAAACCCCACTTGAAAAAACCTACACCTACCCCTTCACCTCTCTTTTAGAAACACCCATCAGCTACCCCAAAACAGAGGCCATCAAACAAAAGCTTCTTTCTCTCCCTTATTCAGCGTCATCCATAAAGACCTACTTCACCTGTTCTCTCTGGTTTTATTACCAGTACATTCTTGGCGTAAGAAAAACAGAAACCTTAGAAGAAGATCCCGACGCCGCCGTCAAGGGAACCATCATTCACAGTGTGCTCGAAACTCTCTTTGGTGAATATCGAGAAAAATCCCAACCCATAACAGAAAACGACATTGTTCAAATGAAAGCCAATCTTTCCTCTCTGATAGAAAAAGCCATCAAAAAAGAATTTTCAGATCAGCCCATCACAGGAAAACTTGCCCTTCTTCGCCATATGATGATCCAACAACTCGAAAGGGTTCTTGAGAGCCACAAACCCCACACCCCCTTTGACGTGGTAGAGTTAGAATCAGAATTTGTGGGAGAAATTTCCGCTGATACCTATACCTTCCAGCTCAAAAGCCGCCTTGACCGTATGGACAAACGGAAGGGTTCGCTGGTCATCATTGACTACAAAACCGGCAAAGTAGAGAGTCTCAATATCCCTACCAAAAAAAGTGAAGAGAATACGAACATTCTTGATGAAGAATTTCTTCGCACCCTTTACAAAAACTCCTCAAGGTCCCATCTCTTTCAGCTTTTCTTTTACGCCTTTTTGGTCAAAAACGCGAGAGAAAAACACTCCCAAGACAAAAGAGAACCTAATCCTTATCAAGGAGAATCCCCGTTTCTCTCCATCTGTGCCATTCAAGAAGGTACCTTTCACAATGTAAAAAGAAAAGATACAAATAATCCTCTTCCCTTTGATGAAACAGTGGAATCTCCCTTTGTCAAAGGACTACAAAAGGCCCTTTTAACCATCATTTCTGATGATGAACCCTTTACCCAGACCAGTGATGACAACCATTGCCGCTACTGTCCTTTTCAGGAGATATGTGGAAAAAGAAAAATAGGGTAAACAATACCCTTCTCTTTCAAAGAAGAAGTAACAAGAGTGACCTACAGCATTCTCTTCCCTTTCCGGACAAAATCAAGACGAGAGTACGCATCCGTTCTGAGACTACCATACTTTCCTGCAAGGGCATCGTAATAAGCCCGTCCTGCCACCATTGCCGCATTGTCCCCACAATAGGCAAGCGGAGCCATAAAGGTGTGTATGCCCTGCGTTTCCCATTCCGTGACCCTCTGGCGAAGATAGGAATTGGCCGACACCCCCCCAGAAATCACAAAAGTACTCATCCCATAATCCTTCAGGGCATTGAGACTTTTCCGAAGAAGCAAATCAATGGCCTCTCTCTGAAAGGCGGCACAGATATCGGCTAATCGAGAGGCTTTGTCCTCAAGGTGCTGAATACGGTAGGTAAAAGCCGTTTTGAGTCCAGAATAGCTGAAATTATAACGATCTCTCTCCGTATCCGGAAGAAGAGAAGGCCTTTTGGAGGTTTCAAGAAAATTATCCGCATCCCCCGTCTGAGCTAAGCGATCAATGAGAGGGCCTCCTGGATAACCCAACCCCAACACCTTGGCAAGTTTATCAAAGGCCTCGCCAACCGCATCATCAATCGTAGATCCCAGTACCTCATAGTGATGAAAATCCCTGACGAGAAAGAGAAGGGTATGCCCCCCAGAAGCCACCAGACCGATATAGGGGAAGGGAATCTCCGCGAAAAGGTGGGGTGCATAGAGATGGGCCTCGATATGATTCACCGGTATCAGGGGTTTCCCCACACTATAGGCTAGTGCCTTGGCGACCCCAAGTCCCACGAGAAGGCTTCCTATCAAGCCCGGTCCCTGCGTCACGGCAATAGCATCCACTGAAGAGAGTTCCGAAGGGGTGATCACCTTTTCAAGGACAGGAAGAATATGAAGAATATGCTGCCTTGACGCAATCTCAGGCACCACACCATCAAACTCCCGATGAACCGCTATCTGAGAATAGGTCGCCTCTTTCAGAATAGTTTTTCCATCTTCTACAAGAGCCACAGAGGTTTCATCACAGGATGTCTCGATACCAAGAATACGCATGCCTATCTCCTGGGAACACAGGCAAGATATCTCTCACAAATAGCCTCCATGGCACGTCGAGCCGAATTGAAGGCCGTAATGATAGACCCTCCTTTCGGATAATGCACAAGATCCCCCACTAAAAAAATCCCGGGAATATTAGTTTCCCCATGTTCATTCACACGGGGCTGATGACCATCAAAGGCTATACCAATCGATTCAAGGAAATTCTTTGGAGAACTGCCACCAAGAGCATACACAATGGTGTCATAGCTTTCTGGAGTTGGCGACTCAGCAAAGTGAACCAAAGGCTTTCCCTCTTTCTCTTCCACAGAAAGAATATGAGAATTATACCGCACCGTAATGATCCCAAGCCTCTCCAGTTCCTCAATGGTACGACGATTGATGGTATTCATACGGTCAAACTTCTCCCGCCGATAACTCATGGTAATCGTATTCTCAAACTGGAGAAGATATTGCACATATTCGGCGGCACTGTCCCCACCCCCAACCACCAGCACCTTTTCCTGTCTCACTGGACGACTGGTGACATCAAAAAGGATACGCTTCCCCAAAGAGGCGGGAAGTGGATAGTCCGGTTTGTTCGGTCTCCCCAAAACGCCGATGGCTATCACCACAATTTTCGTCTCATAAGAAGCCTTTGATGTTTTGACAACAAAACACTTTTTTTCTATATCTTCATGGATAGCATATACCTGTTCTTCGTAATGAACGGGGAGTGTATATCGCTCGATGGTTTTATCAAGGAAGTCTATCACCTCACTTTTGGGAAGATCCGTCATACAGAGAAGCCCTTCACACCTTGGCTCCATCCCTTTGTAGTTGGCTGTAACTAATTTCGCCTCCGGATAAAATTTTTTGATGGTAAAGGCATGCTCCTTTTCTTTTTCAAGAATCAGCATCCTTTCCCGGGGAACACCCGCCTCAATAGCCTCCACCGCAAGACTGATCCCCGCCGGTCCTGCTCCGACTATCACCACATCGTACATAGCTCCTCCTATAAGCGCCAGAACACCCCACCAACCACTTGAACGCCCTCATGATACACCGGTTTTGTCACCATGCGTTCCGCCCTTCCCCCTTCGAGGAGACCGGTAAAATCAATCCCAAGCGAAAGACCTATATTCTTCAGAGGTACAAAAACCATACCCACCCCTCCCCGAATACCAAAAGCCTGCCCATTCGTTGTCATCTCAGGATGAGGCCAGATCATACAGATTCCAAAACGCCCATAAGGAAAAATTTCCTCAAATCTCATCTCTCGATATACCACATCCAGCCCCACGGCACTATAGAAAAAGCCTCGAGTCGTTCCAGGGGAAAGGGCATTGGTACTCTGAATAGGTATTCCCAAGAAAATATTGGCCTCCCCATAGGTGGAAAGACCAAAACCAGCCACAAAAGGAGTGGTAATCCCCGCACGAAAGAGATTATCCTTGCCAAGCGCACTCATGGTATGACTGTATTCGGTGAAAAATTCCCACCCTATGCCCATCTGAGAAAAAAGAAGAAAAACCACAAACCATACCCGTTTCATAACAACCCCTTTTCTTCTCCATAGTATAGCACAGGGCGGAAAAAAAATCGAAAATCTACGCCAAAGCCGCCTGAATCTCAGAGGCAAGCTGCGCTTTTGGTCTCACCCCCACAATCTCTTTTGCCAGCTCTCCCCCACGGAAA
Organism: Longinema margulisiae; assembly: GCF_025266855.1. Taxonomy (GTDB): domain Bacteria; phylum Spirochaetota; class Brevinematia; order Brevinematales; family Thermospiraceae; genus Thermospira. The sequence continues at coordinate 1,140,800 of NZ_CP053071.1, read as the reverse complement.
ACCCCAATGGTAGGAATAGAGGCAATCCCATAGCGTTCGGCGATCTCAGGATTCTCATCCACATTGCACTTCGCATAGACCGTGCTTGTATCCTCATGAGCAAGATCGGCAAAGATAGGGGCCATCATCTTGCAGGGCATACACCACTCAGCCCAGAAATCCACCACCAAACGAGGATACTTGGTGAGAGCTTCATCAAAATTCTCTGTCGTGAGTTCAATCTCCCCATGGACCTCATCAGGAAGATGAGAAGAGGCTTTCTGGTTCATCTCAGAGAGAAGTTTTTCCGGATCACTACTCCCGTAACGAATTACCTGTTGAACAAAATTCTGTTCCCTTTGAACACCGATGGTAATAGAATCCATATCCCCATTGATCACCTGTTGAGGCACAGAAGAAACCCGATATTGCATAGAGAGTTCAGGGTTTTCCTGAGCCTCCACCACCTCGACAACTACCCTCTGCGGATTTGCCAGCATCACCTGGGTAGCCAGAAGAGCTGCCTGAGGACAGTAGGGACAGGAGGGCGTCACAAACACCTGAATCTTCACATCCCTATCAAGCCGCTGAAGCGCCTGCTGGTACTTGGGGGAAAGAGAGGATCTGCCCTGAGAAAGAAGGCGTATCACCTCAATAATCGTGGAAGCCTCATGTCCATAAGGTGTACCCAAAAAGACAAACCGATACCCTAAGTTTTCTCCCACGACAACAGTAGGATTGGTCATATCATCACGAGCAGGCAGAGTTTTCACCGTAATTTTGTCAGAGAGTTCAGCAAGTTCTGCAGGAAACTGTCTGGCAAACTCATGGATCTCTTCATCCCCTGTACTATAAACCGTCACATCTACACTTCTTGTGAGACTCTCTGCAAAGAGATTCTCCAGTTCTTTTCTTGTTTTTGCATCAATAAGCCTTTCCATAGAGGCCTCCTTTTCGTTTTCTTATTGATAATATACATATTTTTTTCAAAAAAGGAAAATATTTTCATATTATAATATGATTATAAGATGTACCCTTTCAAAACGCCTTCCAGGTAAGATAGGCCACCAGTTTCGCTTTTTCCTCGGAAAAAGACACCGCTGCCAACGAAGGTGGTTGAAACTCAATCGTTATCTGTCCCTGAGTAAGGGCAAAAAGGGCCTCCTTCAAATCCGGCATATGTCCAACAATGATGATATCCCTCTCTTTGTAGTCTTCAGGCCAGCGTCTGGCATCCCACCCCGGTTCAACAAGACTATCCTTGACAACATCAAGTTCCCATATATCCCCAAAGATGGTAGCCGTCTGATATGCCCGCACATAGGGAGAAGAATAAAGAACAGGATCCCTCAGTTTCTCCAGAAGAAAACGACTACCTTTGGCTAACTTTTTTGTTCTTTTTTCTCCCTCTGCCGTAAGAGGCCTCTCATTATCAGAGCCTTTCCATTCATTGACATCCACCGCCTTGCCATGACGAATAAGAATGATCATACCCTTCTCCTATTCCCCAATGATTTTTATGAGAACCCGTTTCCGCCGCATACCATCAAATTCCCCATAAAAGATACGTTCCCACGGTCCAAGATCCAATTGACCATTCGTAATAGCCACCACCACCTCTCGTCCCATCACCTGGCGTTTCAGATGAGCATCTCCATTATCTTCTCCTGTATGATTATGCCTGTAGAGAGAAGGGGTGTGGGGTGCTAACTTTTCAAGCCACTCTTTGTAATCCTCATGAAGCCCTGGTTCATTATCATTGATAAAAACACTTGCCGTGATATGCATCGCATTCACAAGACAGAGTCCCTCACGAATCCCTGATTCCACTACCGCCCTCTGTACCTCCTCGGTAATATGAATAAAATCCACACGATTTTTTGTACAGAACCAGAGTTCTTTTCGATAGGATTTCATTCTTTTCTCCTTCCAAAGGATTTTTAGGAAAAATCTCACCTTTTTAGTATAAGAAATTTCAAGGAAAAATCAAGTTCGAGACCTTCGGACATTCGTACCAAAGGTTTCAAAATAAAAAAGTGATTACGTTTCCAACAGGAGACCTGAAAGAGAGAGAAAAGGATAAAGAAGTTACCCCTGGCTCAAAAGATTTTTGTCAACTGTAGTATACAGGGAACATTTTAGATAAACAAGTTTTTTCTGGGGAAAGTACCCTTTTTAGGCCATAAAACAGGGCAATAAGTACGTACCATCCCTATGTTTTATATCACATCCTGCCAGTAGACACCATCGATAGCCTCATCACGATTATAGTAGTAATGCAAACGCACAGCAAGAACATTGGTTGCCCCTTCTCTTTTCCATACCCCTACATCCATTCTCTGGTTTATGGTTCGCATCACCCGTTCTGCCCTTGAGGTTGTTCCTGGCAAACCATCTTCACTGTCACAGGCGAACATGTCTTTTTGAGCACGAAGAAGATAATAAAAACAATGTTTGCGCCCTTTTTCGTGAAATAAGTCAAGAAGATTCTGAATATGCTGTCTGCGCTCGCTTTGATAACCAAGTCTTGTTTGCCAGTCATTTTTGTACCCCAAGAAACAGGCTTTCCCTGTTTCAGCGACAATATTTGTCCACTCAGAAGAACGATATCTCACTCTATCAAGACGAAGAAAATACTTCAATTGATAACTTACATGCCACAAACATCGTTGAAAAACGATACCGGGATGTTTGCCCTGGTTAATCCCTGTATCTCCATCGACAACAAGAAAAAACCGAGAAAAAGAGTGTTTTTCTTGAATGGGCTTAAGAAGTTTGTCCCAACCTGCATGGTAATTATCCACAAGAAGGCCTGCTATTCTTGTATTTTTTCCTGTCAATGGGGAGGCTTGTTGCCTCTCCTGCAAAAGAATTTTAGCTTCTTCTCCTTTTTTCTTGCCCTGAACAGGAATACCCGTCCCATCGGCTTCTCCACAGGGTTTTTCTTTTTCTGAGATACTGAAATGTATCTTTCTCCCAATATTTTGAAGGTTTTTCCAGAGGGTGCTAAGACCTATTTTATACCCTGTGAAGGAAAGAATACGAGCGGCCACTCGATAGGTGGTAAGAGCCCCGGCTAAAGCCACTCTGTAGATATCTTTCAGGATTTGCCTTTTTCGCTTTTCTACACCAAGAAGAGATCTTGTGAGAAAAAGTTTTCTTCCACACTTTTTGCATTGAATTTGGAGCTGAGGAAGAGTGATCTTTCCAAAGGGCATCAGAACAAAAACAGTGTTTTTTCCATGCTTTGTTTTCCATATGAAGTGATGTTTTTCTCCGCATGTACAGGTGATACGACCTTCTTTTATTTCTTTTTCTGCCACTTCTACAGAAATCTGATGAACAAATGACTCAAACACTCCTTTGATGGCCTGGAGAAAAACCACCACTAACGTCTCAAGTTTTGTGTCAGGGTAGTCGATAGTCAAAGTGAAGGTGAATTCTTTACGCATGGGTTCCTCCTTGTGTCCTATTATCGGCCAGGGAGGAACTTTTTTTTGCTTTTCCTCATCTTCCCACTGCAGGTCTCCTGAAAAAAACGTTACCAAAAAAGTATCATCCCCTCTATTTTGGCATTTTCCCCTTTTTTTTCTTATAATACTTCACTGAAAAGGAGTAAACCATGAAGCGAATGTCTCCCCAACAGGCCAAAAACTACCAACGAACAACCGAAGAGATTTCCCTAGAACTCCAGCAAAGGGTCGAAGAGATTCTCAAGGCTGTGGCTAAAAGAGGCGATGCCGCCGTTATGGAGTATACGAGGCGTTTTGATGGAGTGGAAGATCCTTCTTTTTCCCTTGTGGCCACTGAAGAAGAGTACAGAAAAGCCCAAAAAGAAGTAGAAGAAAACTATAGCGCCGTCCTGGAATATTTTCTTGAAGCCGCCAAAAGAATACGTCTCTACCACGAAAAGCAAAAGGAAAAAAGCTGGTTCTATGAAGACGATGGGGCTTTTTTGGGTCAAGTGATTACCCCCTTAGAAAGGGTGGGGGTCTATGTGCCAGGGGGAAGAGCTTTTTACCCTTCTTCTGTGCTGATGAACGTGATTCCTGCCTCTCTTGCCGGGGTGAAAGAGATTTACCTTGTCACTCCCCCCGACAAGAAGGGCTCTGTCCATCCCCTTCTTTTAGCTTTAGCTGAAAAACTTGGAGTCAAGGCTGTTTTCAAGGTAGGGGGCGCCCAGGCTATTGGCGCTCTTGCCTACGGCACAGAAACCATCCCCCCTGTCCACAAGATTACAGGACCGGGGAATGCCTATGTGGCCATGGCAAAACGCCTTGTTCAGGGAAGGGTGGGAATTGATTCTATCGCCGGTCCCAGTGAAGTGGCCATCTTTGCCGACGAATCAGCTCCTGCGAAATGGATAGCCATGGATCTCTGTGCTCAAGCAGAACACTCTCCAGATAGCGTCGTGTTCTTTCTTTCAACGTCGGCCAAGCTCCTTGAAGAGGTAGAGAAACTCCTGCCTGAAGTGGTAGCCTCTCTTCCACGTCGGGAAATCATCGAAAAAAGCCTCTCCCTTTCCTATAGCATCCTCGTAAACTCCTATGAAGAGGGCTTTGATCTTTTGAATCGTATCGCCCCAGAACACGCTGAGATTATGCTTCACCTTGATACCTCGGAAATCCTCTCTCATGTTCAGCATATAGGGGCTCTTTTTGTGGGCCCATGGACACCTGTCGCCATGGGAGATTATTTCTCAGGTCCTAACCATGTTATCCCCACCTATGGAACAGCTGTGTATGCTTCCCCCTTAGGGGTGTATGATTTTGTCAAACGCACCAGTATTCTCAGGCTTTCTCCAGAGTATATGCAAAGGCATGCAGAAAAGGTCAAACAGATGGCCGACCTCGAAGGACTTCAGGCCCATGGACTCTCCGCCTTTTTGCGCACAGAAGAGAAAAAATAGGAAGTACCATGAGAAAACATCCTCTTGTCTCTTTTTCTCTGTGGCTTTGTCTTTTCCTCACAGCAAGCCTTGCCCTTTCCAGTTGTCAAAAAAACATTCACAGGATTCGACTCGAACGTTTTCAAATGAATACCCTCTTTCAGGTTGTTATTTACGCCTCGCAGGAAAAAGAAGCGAAAAAATGGGGCGAAGAAGCGTTGTCTCTTGTAGAGAACCTTGAGAAACGATATAGCCTTCACCTGAGTAATTCCCTTCTTTTTACCCTGAATAACGACGGAAAAGGCACCATAGACAAGGATCTTCTTCTTGTCTGGCAAGAAGTGGAAAGACTCTTCGCCCTTTCCGATGGGCTTTTTGATCCCACCGTAGAACCCCTGATGCGTCTCTGGGGTTTTTATCAGGAAGGCACTCCTCGTGTTCCCTCGTCATCAGAAATAGAGAAAACCCTTTCTCTGGTGGGTTTTTCTGCTGTGAAAAGAGACAAATCTTTTGTTTCTCTGCATGGGAGAAGAATAGACTTAGGCGGAATTCTCAAGGGATACGCCCTCGATGTTATGGCTGAGTATCTCAAAACCAAACCCCTTTCGGGTTTTCTCCTCAATGCAGGGGGAAATATCCTGGTCTGGGGGGAAAAAACCGATCATACCCCCTGGCAAATAGCCATCCGTCATCCCCGTCGTCCAAACGAAGTTCTTGCTCTCTTTTCTCTTCATGAAGGGAGTGTCGCCACCTCCGGGGATTATGAACAGTACTTCATCGAAAGGGGTATCCGATATCACCATATCCTGAATCCAAAAACAGGATATCCCGTCTCCAATGGGGTTATCTCTGTGACCGTGGTAGCCCCAAAAGGGATAGAGAGCGACGGGCTCTCAACCGTGATGTTTCTTGTAGGAAAAGAGAAGGGAATACCTCTTGCCGACAAGATGGGTATCGGCGTATGCTACATCATGGAAGATCTTTCTCTCTGGACAAACCGCTTTTTTCCAGCGCTTTCTGATAAGCCATAAGTCTCCCCTGAATACGGCGAAAGAGATTTTTCACAATCAGAGCACTATTTTCGTCCGGTGCCATTCGATAGAGAAGTTTCCGAAGGTAGGCTTCCAGCCTTTCCCTGGGCACGGTCTTGAAATAGCCCATGGTCTCAAGAGTTTCAATAATCATGGAAAGCATGGCTTCAAATTCCTTCCTTTCTACCGCGTGATGAACGTTTTGCTCTTTCCACTGACTCCGATAAATCTCATACAACACCGTCATTACCGCCTGCGCAAGATTGAGGGAAGGAAAGGCTTCCGACGAAGGGATGGTGAGAATCATATCACAGGTGGTGATTTCCTCATTGGTAAGCCCGCTCTTTTCCCTTCCAAAAACAAGGGCAATATGTCTCTCTCGATAAGGCGCCATAACCAAAGACCATTCTGGCAATACCACATCCTTCTGCCGCCATTGCCCAATCCGACGGGTCACCGCAAGGGACACATCAACCCCCACAAGAGCCTCCTTTAACGTCGAAACTACCTCGGCCTTTTGCAGGATGGGTTTTGCATGAACGGCAAACGAAAGGGCATTCTCCGAGAGATGATTTGTCTGTGGAGAAACAAGAACAAGCCTCTCCACATCCATATTCATCATACTTCGGGCAATCATCCCAATATTCATATCACCCTCTGGTTCCACAAGAACCACAGAAATCATCTCTCCCTCCAGTTTTTGTCTTCAAAAGACACAACGGATGAACACACAAAACCGTCTCCCTCACTCAGCAAGCATACTCTCCTTGGAAAGAAGCTCAAGCCATCCCTTGGCCTGAGAAGAAAGTGGATGATTCATATAACGAGAAAGAAACTCCTCATATGTCTGACGAGCCTCTTCTTTCTGGCCATTTTCATAGTAACAGCCGGCCATCTCAAAAAGAATCTCTGGATCTCTGTCCTTTCGAGCATTAGAAAGACCTTTTTTCGCCACACGAAACGCTTCCTGGTAATTTTTTCTCTGCCTAAGAAGACGAATTGCCGCCAAAAAGCCCTCTTCCGCCTCTCTTGAATCAGGAAAACGAGCCAATTTTTCATAATAGGAAAGCGCAAGCGATGGATTTTGCCTCTCATTCTGTTTCGCATAGTAGAGAGTTTGCCTGAGAAATGCCGTCTTTACCCCTTCCTCACGAGAACTCCCGGGATAAAAAGCAAAAAAGTTCTCATACTCCTGAATAGCCGCCGGATAGTTTTGAAGGGCTATATAAGCCCTTGCCCGTCCAATCAAAGCAAGTTCTCCCTTGGCCTCCTGAAGATAGGCCAGTGCCGTTTTGGGATCGTTTTTATACAGATACTGATAGGCAATCCCCACCACTAAAGCGGAAATATTTTCCTCTGAATGCCTCAAATACACCTGTTCCATCCATGAGAGAAAGGCTGGATCAAATTTTTCCATATCCTTGAGTACAAACCCCACCAAAGAAGCAAGCCCTACCTCATAAGAAGGGGGAACCTCCTCACTTACCGCCTTTTTGCACCAGAGAAGAGCCTCTGAAAGGTTTTTCTGATGATAAAGAGCGGTAGCTACACTCTGCATCACCAGATGTCTATAAACTCCTTGAGGATAAAGGCTTAGATAATGGGAAGCCTTCTGAAAAACCTCTTCATACTGTTTTATCTCAAGAGAGGTCATAATCTCCCTGGCCAAGGATTCTTCTGAAGACACATTGGTCACCACCATCTCACTTTCCCTCTCCAAGCCCATACTCTGAGTAGTTTCCTTATCCTGCCCTGAAGAAACATCGACTAAAGAAGAGATATTTTCAGAAGACTCCACAAAACCTGAAGGAGAAAAAAGGGAAAGGACGCCCTTTGGCATCCTTTCCCCTGAAAAAAACTTGAGATATCCTTCAGACCAGAGGAAAATGATAATCACGAGAACAAACACACCCGTGGAAACAAGAAAAGTGATAAGCCACTTCCTCTCCATACGTTAGCGTCGACCACCCCACAGACCAAAATAGATATTGCCACCCACCATGAGGCTTCTGTTGCCATCCATAAGATCAAGTCCCACAAAATCCACAGAGAAGAAATCGGTGAGAATAAACCGAAGCCCGGCATTCAAGATACCACGATGGGTACTGGCATACGGAGCACCCACGCCATACTTATAGGGGAAATTCGAAAAATCAGCAATAATGTACAACTGAGGAATCAAAAAATTCCTCTGAAAACCAATGGCAAAATTGATATCCCAGGCATTGTTGAAGGTATACCCAACAATAAAGGTCGCGCCACTACTCCCCACTCCACTGGCATTAAAACCCTCCTGCCAGGCAAAATAGAGACTGAAAAAATTCCCCGTATTGTCAAGACCAATCTCTCCCATCGCCCCAAGGGCTCCCTGTTTGGTGAACTGAAACTTCCCATTGAGAAGAAGAGGGCTCTGTGGTCTTGTCCCAATGTCTATACCTGCCCCAAGCTCCAGCTGAGAGAAAGGACTGAAATTGGCCGCTACCGTGAGAGGAACCTCTGGTGTATACTTAAAGGAAAGACCAAATCGCCCTCCATAGGCGGCCTCAACACTGGGCACGATAATATAGCCATCAGCCCCTGAATAGGTAGGAGCCGCCATAGCCAGAGAAACCATCATCACCAACCCTATACCAACCAAGGCTTTCCTCATGATATCCTCCTTATCGTCATGGAAATTTAACACCTCATCATAGCCATTTTTGCACAAAAAGTCAACATTTTGAGACTCTTGCACGGATGTTTTCTTCCCCTCTTTAGGTCAGGGGCTACGCCCCTCTTCCCGGCTTTTTCTGTTTACAAGGGCTTATTTGTCGTTTTTATTCAAAAAATAGGTTTATTGATTACAGCAATAAATATTTTTATACTACTTTTTGTTTTTTTATTACTTTTTTGAGACCTTCGCACATTCGTGCCAAGGTCTCATTTTCTCTTTCTCATCTTTTTCAAAGGAAGCAGGTTCCTATAGAAAGAGTGTTCCTCCACTAACTTACCACGGTAATCACCGGCAACTTCATCCGAAAACGACGATCATGCTGCTGAAGAACCTCAAAGACCTTTTTTTTGATATAGTACAATCCCCCACGGTACTTAGCTAAAACACCATCATAGGTGATTTTTGTTCTCTCTGATATGTAAAAAACACTCCCGACCAATTCCACTTTTGTCCAGTCGCAGGTAACAAGTTCCGGAAGTTTGGTAAGAATAGAGGCGCTAATGGTATTGTTTTTTACCGCATCTACATACATCTTGGCAAGAGCAGAGGGATCCATATCAGCTCCTTTATTTATTTTTTCGTGGGGTATTGATCGATCAATTTTTGGTCCCTTGTAACAAGGGGGGATCCGTACCTATACTTCATGTTTCCCTCAGAGGAGAAGCGAATCCGTATAGAGATCGGGAACCCAAATTTTTGGATATCGGACCCAAAAATTCTTCCGTCTCACAATACCCCACGCTTTATTTCAAAAAGGTAAAAAACAAAAGCCATTCCACCGGTCTCACCAAAGCCCCGTAAAAGGAAGCCGCTACAATCTCCGCCAAATCAAAGATCTTGAAAAAATGCAGATAGTATACCACAAACCCAATCACAAGCCACGCTCTGATAACCCCGACCAGCGCGCCTAAAAACACGCTCACCACATCAGCATGAGCCTTTTTTTCTGGAAGCCGAAGAGAAGCACTCAGCACCAGAAAAAAGATCACCGAAAGGATAAGACCAAGTAGACCCCGAATCATCCTATCAGAAGAAATAAGGGAAACCAGAAAAACAATGATGCCCGCCAGAACCAAAGGGAGCAAAAGTCGAAGCAAACGATACAAAGCCCGATGAAATCCCTCTCGTGTATCAAAATAAATAAAAACACCAAGAATAACAGCTAAAACACCAACACTCACCCAATAAAGAGTACTCATACCAAAACCTCCTTTTTGCCTTCTTATACTATTGTATGGACAAAGAAGAAAAAAGTCAAGGCAAAGGAAAACCCCCATTTTCCTCAAACGTATCCCCCTTCTTCTCATGCTGACTCCACTCAATTTGAAAAATTTGTCTTTTTGCTCTATACTATGCCAAAATTACCTACAGAAGGAGGATGGGTGGCAGACCCGGTTGTTCTCGTCATTGACGACGAGAAAAATATTCGAGAAGCCCTCAAACAAGCCCTCAAAATGGAAGGCTACATGGTGATTACCGCTGAAAACGGAGAAGAAGGGCTTGAAAAACTTCGTACCTTCAGTCCGGACGCCGTTATCTTGGACCTCAAGATGCCCAAGATCTCTGGCATGGAGTTTCTCCGTCAGAGGCCCTCTCCAGAAACCCCTGTTATTGTCTTGACAGGCCATGGCGGTTTAGAGGAGGCAGTAGAAACCATGCGATTAGGGGCTTATGATTTTATGGTCAAACCCCCCGATCTTGACAAGCTCGCTTTGGTTCTTTCACGGGCTCTTGAAGAAAAAAAGCGACACGAAAGACAGCAAACCCTCGAAACTCTTGTCAATGAACGCTATCGGTTCGAAAACATCATCGGAATAGCCCCATCTTTTCAGGCGGTTCTCAATCAAGTGAGACAGGTCGCTTCTACCGATGCCACCGTACTCCTCAGCGGCGAATCAGGCACAGGAAAAGAGGTCATTGCCAATGCCATCCACCTCAACAGCCCCAGAAGAAATGGTCCTTTAGTCAAGGTACATTGTGCGGCCCTTCCGGAAACCCTCCTCGAAAGCGAACTCTTTGGACACGAGAAGGGTGCCTTTACCGGAGCAACGGCCAGAAAAAAAGGACGATTTGAACTCGCCGATGGAGGAACCCTTTTTCTTGATGAGATTGGGGAGATTTCCCCCATGGTCCAGGTCAAACTCCTCCGTGTCCTTCAGGAACAGAGCTTCGAAAGAATAGGGGGAGAAGAAACCATCCGGGTCAACGTAAGGCTTGTAGCGGCTACCAACAAAAACCTCAAAGCCATGGTAGCCAAAGGGGAATTCCGCGAAGACCTCTATTATCGTCTCAATGTGGTCCACATTGAACTCCCTCCTCTCAGGGAAAGAAGAGAAGACATCCCCCTTTTAGTCAACCATTTTCTCAAATACTATGCAGAAAGACACCACCGGCCCATTGAAGGGATCCATCCAAAAGCCATGAGACTATTAGAAAGCTATCCCTGGCCGGGGAATATCCGTGAACTTCAACATACCATAGAAAAAATTGTCATCTTTGCCCGGGGTCCTGTCATCGAAGAAACGGATCTCCCAGAAAGTGTTGTCTCCCAGAGAACCTACCATGAACTTGTTTTGCCCATAGGGATTTCCTTAGAGGAAGCAGAAAAACGACTCATCTTTGCCACCCTTGATGCCAACGGAGGAAACAAATCAAAAACCGCGCGCATCCTCGGGATAGGCAGAAAAACCCTTCTCCGGAAGCTGGAAAGTTACGGTATGACTATAGAAGACAACGAACAGGAAGAGGAGTAAGTATGGCATTAGATATCAATTCCCTCAAGTTTGACGAAAAGGGACTTATCCCCGCTATTGTGCAGGACATTGTCTCAGGAAAGGTTCTCACGTTGGCTTATATGAATGAGGAGTCCCTCAAAAAATCTCTCGAAACAGGAGAAACCTGGTTTTATAGCCGTTCAAGACAGTCCCTCTGGCACAAAGGCGAAACCTCAGGTAACACCCAGCGTATTGTTGATATTATCGCCGATTGTGATGGTGATGCCCTTTTGATCAAAGTAGAACAAAAGGGCGTGGCCTGCCATACAGGGAGCTACTCCTGCTTTTTCCAGAGTCTGAAAGAAGGCAATATCTCCGAAGAAAACAAATCGGCCATTCTTTCCGAAGTCTATCAGGTAATTATGGAGCGGAAAAAAACCATGCCGGAGAACTCCTATGTGGCCAAAAAACTTCGGGAAGGGCTTGATAGGATCCTCAAAAAAATTGGAGAAGAGGCAGGCGAACTTATCATTGCGGCAAAAAATGCAAACCCAGAAGAAATTGGCTGGGAAATGGCGGATCTCATCTTTCACATGTGGCTTGTCTTGGCCTACTTTGATCTTTCACCCGACATCATCTATGATAAACTCATGGAACGACGCCGATAACCATGCGCCGCTTTTTTATCCCCCTTTCAGCTATTCAGGGACAAAAGGTCTCTCTCACAGGAAGCGATGCCCACCATCTTGTCCATGTCCTGAGAAAAAAGGTAGGAGACACCTTTGAGGCCACGGATGGACAGAGCCGACGGCTTATTCTCCAAATCCAGGCCATCCAGAAGGAACACGTTCTCTGTCATATCTGTGAAGCCCACCTCCAAAAAGAAAGAACCGTTTCTGTTCGTCTTTTTCAGGCTCTACCCAAGGGACCTGCATGGGAAACCATTCTCACCACCGCCTGCGAACTTGGGGTAACGGAGATTATCCCTGTCCTCTCAGAACGCACCATTTACCCCCACGAAATAACGGGCACCATCAAATCCCGCTGGTTACGCCTTGTTGAAGAAACAGCCAAAAAAACAGGTCGCCTCACCACTATGACCATCCATCCTGTCCTTCACTGGAAGGATGTACCTTCCCTCCTTGATTCCTCTTCTCTCAAAATCATGCCATGGGAGGGCGAAAAAGAAACAAGCCTTCGTTCTCTCTTGGAGACAGGCGAGTCTCCTCCAACCGTCGAGCTTCTTATCGGCCCAGAGGGAGGATTTTCTCTTCAGGAAGCTGAAGAAGCCAAATCCTGGGGATTCCACACGGTTTCTTTGGGGCAAAGGATCCTCACCACCGCTACCGCCGTGATCACCACCCTTGCCAATATTTACTATAGCTTAGACCGTTTCGAAAACTCACACCCACAATAGTCCTGTCGGTAAACACCATACTGAAGACACAGCTCTTTTGAGCGTTTCATGCCGTTTTGTTTTTTGAAATCAGAAACTACATACGAAATCCCAAAACGCCTTTCCAGAAGAAGCCCTATTCGATTGATAGCCTCCGTGTTTTTGAGGGGACTCAGCGTAAGGGTGGTCGCTACCGCATCCATACCCTCTCGTTTCGCCTTGAGAAAAGCCCTATACAACCGATACCCATAGCAAAAAATACACCTTTTCCCCCTTTCTGGCTCATCCTTCAAAAGAGAAGCTGTCAAAAACCAGTGCTCCCTATCCTTTTCACTTTCATCATCAAGAAGGGGAATATCCGGATAGCGTTCTTTCATCACCACCAAAAGAGCCGCTTTTCTCCTGAGGTATTCCTCAGGATCGGTAATATTGGGGTTGTAAAACCATACGGAAACCTCATATTCAGGGGGAGCCTCCAAAACCCTCTCCCATGGAGATCTTCCCAAAAGTACCTCTATGGAGGGAAGCATACAGGGGGCACAACAGGTGTGGAGAAGAAGCCTCTTCACTCCTCTTGCTCCATAATACCAAGTTCTTTCATTTTTCTATAGAGATAGGTGCGTTCAATATCCAGCGATTCGGCCGTTTTGGCCATGTTCATCTGAAACTGGGCAAGCCTGTCAAGAATGAGTTGCTTCTCAAATTCTCGTTTGGCATCCTTGAGAGAAAGTCGCCGCATCTCTTCCTGAAGAAGATTCTGTGAACCAGGGAAAAGATGCTGTTGCACATAGGCAAGGGTAATCGTATTCCCCGGACAGAGAATCACCAAACGCTGAATAAAGTTTTTGAGTTCTCTTACATTCCCCTTCCAGGGCTGGGTGGCAAGAAAAGCCACCGCATCCGGGGTAATCGTTATCTCCCTGCGATTCCGCTCCCTTTCTTCTGCTAAAAAATACTCCACAAGCTCTGGAATATCCTCTTTTCTTTCACGCAAAGGAGGCAAATGAAGAGGAACCACATTCAAACGATAATAGAGATCCTCTCGAAATTCTCCCTTCTGGATCTTTTCCACTAAATTCTGATTTGTGGCGGCAATGATACGCACATCTACCTTGATCAACTCATTACCACCCACTCTCTCGAACTCACTCTCCTGAAGAACACGAAGCACCTTGGCCTGAGCAGAGAGGCTGAGATCCCCTATCTCATCCAAAAAGAGTGTCCCCCGATGAGCCTGTTCAAACTTTCCCTTTTTCTGCTTGTTTGCCCCTGTAAACGCCCCTTTCTCATAACCAAAAAGCTCACTTTCAATCAGGGTTTCAGGAATAGCCGCACAATTCACCCCAACAAAGGGAAAATAACGACGCCGGGAATGATAGTGAATCAGCCTTGCTATCACCTCCTTGCCTGTACCATTCTCCCCTGTAATCAGAACCCCGGCATCACTCTGAGCAATCTGGGGAAGAGAGGCAAGAATCTGTGTTATCACCGGTGATTTTCCCACAAAGGTTGGGGCAATATTGGCCGTTGATTTCAAACTCATGTTTTCTAAAAGAAGATTTTTATACGTAATAGCATTTCTCGTGGTTCCAAGAATACGCTCAATGGAGAGGGGTTTCTCAATGAAATCATAAGCCCCTTTGCGCATGGCCTCAACAGCCATCTTGATGTTCCCATGACCAGAAATCACCACCACAGGAAGCAGGGGAAATTCCCTGTGAATATACTCAAGAACCTCCAGCCCCCCTTTTCCAGGAAGCATGACGTCCAGGATCACCGTATCAAAATCTTCTTTTCCTACAATTTTGCAGGCTTCTTCACCATCTCCAACAGCAACCACCTCATATCCCGTATCCTTGAGGATATCACTGATAGTTTCCCTGATATTCGGTTCATCATCAACAACAAGGATCTTATGCTTCATTTATCCCCTCCTGTACAGGTCCCACAGGAAGCTCTACAAAAAAGTGTGTCCCCTCTGAACTGCTCTCAAACCAGATATAACCGTGGTGCTCCGTTACCAAACGCTCCACAATAGCGAGGCCCAACCCCGTCCCCTGATTTTTGGTCGTAAAATAGGGTTCAAAAATCTTGTCCTGAATCTCTGGTGGAATCCCTTTTCCATTGTCGGCTACAGTAAGCAACACACTTGAGGGTTTCCTTTCAATTCGGAGAAGGACTTTGGGATTTTCAGGATTGGCCGCCTCACAGGCATTTTGCACAAGATTGATAATCACCTGTTTTATCTGGTCATGATCATAGGGAATCTCCCAGCTATATTCCCCCTCGTAAACCTCAAGGGAAAGATCAACCTGGGCATAGGCATTTTTGAAAAAATGATAAACCTCCTCAACCGTCTGTCGAAAGTCATGAAGAGCAATAACAGGATCAGGAAGACGGGCAAACTTGGAAAACTGATTGACAAGGTTTTCCAATCTCTTGGTCTCATTGATAATAATATGAGAGGTTTTCTCAAGAACTTCCTCAAATCCATCCGGGTTCATGGTATAGGCATACAAAAGCCTCTCCGCTGAAAGTTTGATGGGGGTGAGGGGATTTTTGATTTCATGGGCAAGCCTTTTGGCCATTTCCTTCCATGCCTCAAGACGCTCCATTCTTTTGATCTGGCGTGTGGCCACACTGAGTTTTTCTGCCATGGTGTTAAAATTCTTGGCCAAGTCTTCAAGTTCATCACCCGAACGAATCTCGACTCGATAATCCAAGTTTCCAAGGGCAAAGATCTTTGTTCCACGAGCCAACGCTTCAATGCTCTTCGTGAGGTTTTTGGCCACACGAACACTCACCGCAAAGGCAAGAAGAAACACCGGTACCGAGATCACCACAATCACAAGAAGAGTAATCACCCGTATATATTTCTTGAGAAAAAGCATCTGGCGGTATTCATCCCGACTGTCATAAATTGTTTTATATGCCGCCTGAATATGTTCTGGAAGCCATACCGCAAAAAACTTCTTCTCCTTCCGGGCAATTAACGCCGCCCTTTCCTCCCCGAGAAAAAGACTCTTTTTTTCAGGATCAGAAAAAGCCTCAAAAAGACTCTCCTTGTTTTCTATGATCAGTTTCACCAGCTCTGTCTCATCACTTCGCAGAAAGGCCAAATTGGTATCCTTCCAGGTAAAAACCACAGGAAACTGATCCTCCTGATACCGCAAAAGACTCATATTCCACCGCTCAAACTCACTCTTGTTGTAGGCAATCAGTTCCTGATAACCAGCCAAAATCTTTTCAGCGGTCGTATATTCCTTGTCAATAAAATTCACTTCCGTGAGAAGAATAAGATAAAACATCACCCCACCAACGACAAGGATCGTCCCGAAGGTCACCCCCAAAAAGAAAAAGGTAATCTTCCCCCGAAGCTTATACCCCCGAATGCCCTTCCTTTGAAAAAGAAAGGTGACAAAACTTCGATACACAAGCCAGATGCCAAGAAAGCTGGAGGCAAACAGAACCAGAGGAACAAAAAGCCTCAGGGTCGCATTCCCCTGAAGACTCACCATCCATCTGTACCCCAACCAGGCAAAGAAAAGAGAAAGCCCAAGATCAAGAGCAAAAACAACAAAAGCCCAACGTTTACTTGAAAATACCATTTTTGTTGAACACCCTGCTTCGAACTGGACTGATTTCGTAGCGCATTCCTAAAAGAGACCGGAAAAAACGCCCAAAGATATCATTTTCCTTTTCCGGACTCAGCTCTGAATCGAAAAACTGAGAGACCTCTAAATAGAAATAATCCTCGTCTGTGGCCCCCGTAAAGGAAAACGCCCGAAAATTCTCAAGTCGATACAAAAAACGAAGCAGTTTTTCATCACTCTCTATCCACCGTTTATAGGCAAATTCACATCCATACCAGACATTGGCTACATATCCCTCATTCAAATAATCCTTCTTTATTTCATACCTTACCTTGATGTTCGTAAGAAAAAGATCAGGCTCTGGAAACGATGCCCTCTTGAATACCCGAATATCATAGCCTACCGCGAGAATATTTCCTCCCTGAAAAAAGAGAAAGGGATTAAACTCAGGAGAAGGAAAGGTTCTCACCGAAAGATAAAAAGACGTTCCCCGAATAGCAATCCTATCTATCACCAGTTCAGAAAACCCCATGCTGCAAAACAAGAAAAGCACAGGGAAAATCCATTTATTCCTCATGGAATTTGGCCACCTCAATAAGTTCCCGAAGTTCCCGAAGCGCCTGAGCCTCATCCGGACCATCCGCCGTAATCACAAGCTTTGATCCCTTCCCCGCCGCTAAAAGGAGCACATTCATCACACTCTTGGCCGTCACCACCCTATCCCCCATCGTGATGGTGATTTCACTTTGAAATTTGTTGGCAAGTTCAACAAGTAGAGAAGCCGGTCGTGCATGAATTCCGTATTCGTTCTTTACTTCGACGGTTATACTTTGCATGTGCCCCTTGAATCTCCCAGTCTCTTTTTTGTTTTCTTTAATTATACAACAGACCTGAAAAAAAAGCAACAAAAGAACTTTCTATGAAGAAGAAAGGGAACAAAAAAGAGGTTTTTGTGTCTTTTGCCAACACCAAAATACTCATTTTTTGATATTTTTTCCCTTTGAGGGTATTATTTTATATGAATAATTCTTTTGAAGGAGAAAAACATGAGAAAAGAATGGGGTCTTTTTCTTTCCTTTGCCTTGGTATGGAACTTCGGTTTTTCTTTCCGAACAACGTGGACAAACATGTTAGCTGAAGGAAGTGCCGCTCTTTCTTTAGTCAGGTCAAAAGACGGTGCTATATGGGTGGCAGGGTACCAACCCGAAACATCACTGTTTCGAGAACCAAAAGCCTGCTGGATGAATCTTGACTCCAATGGAAATATCCTGAAAACCTTTTTTCACGCCATCCAAACTCAAATAAGTGGGCAAATAGCCAGACGAATTCTTCCCCTATCGAATGGGAAAATATGGGTGGTTGGAAGAGACCTTTTCGGAACAGGAAGAGAATGGATCGCCCTCTATAATTACGAGGGAAAACTCCTCTGGAAAAAAGAGTTTGATACGGAAATTCAGGAAATAACCTCCCTTTTGTCCGTCGGAGAAGATGTCATTCTCATAGGATGGGCAAATTTTGGCGAGATATACTCATTTCTTTCAAGAATCAGCTCCACCGGCCAAGTCCTATGGGAAAAGAAATATGAAAAAACATGGAAAAATCCCCTTCTCAGAGAGGGAATTCGCCTCGACGACGGAAGTTTTTTGCTGGTGGGAGAGATTTCAGGAAATGGATTAGATGTTTTTTCATTGAAAATTGACGAGAAAGGCAATATTCTCCAGGAAAGGATATATGACTCTCCAAAAGATCAGGTGACGAGAGGTATCTTCAAAACTTCGTTGGGCGACATTGTCATCTATGGCTCAACAGAAACCTCTGGTGGGGACAAAGATGGATACGTACTCTTTGTCACCCCTGATGGCACAAAACTCGGTGACAAAAATATAGGAACCTCAGCAGATGAGGAGTTTCTTGCTTTCTCTGAAGAGGGCAACCGTTATCAAGGAGCCGGATGGAAAAAAACCACAAAAACCAAACAGGGTTGGGTTGTTGCTCTTGATGAAAAAGGAGAAATCCGCGGAGAATTCCTCTATGAAGGACCAGGTGATACCATGTTTACAGGCATAGCCACAGATAAAAATGAGAATAGCCTGGTAATCGGCTGGTCAGAAACACCACAAAAAACAAAGAGACTTCTTATTCTCAAAATTGCTAAAGAAGCTCTTACCAAACCCACCGTGTCCTCTCCTCTTCCAGCCTTTTTCTCTTCACTTTCTTTTCCTCTGGAAGATGGTTCCATGTTGACTCTTTGGTATAATACCAATAACCAGAGACTTTTTGTAATCCGAGTAAAAGCTCAAACCATCCTGTGGCAACAGGTCCTCGATGGTTTCTATCAGGGACACCATGCCATTCTTTTGCAAGACGGGAGTGTTCTCTTGGCTGGATGGTATATCCCACCGTCAAGAAAAGATAAAGATGGTTGGGCAATAAAATTTGGACATGATGGAAATGTCCTCTGGACCAAAACATATGGAAAAGAAAATCAGGATGATGTCATCACCGCCATTGTTCTTGGAAATCAGAAGAACTACCATATGATTGGCTATACTCTTACCACTACAACCCTCCAAACATGGCAAATAGAGGTTTCTCCATAAAAAATAAAAGAGAAAAAAATAAAAAGAAAATTTCAATGGAAAGAGTTTATCATTTTTCCACTCCTTGCCCACTCTTTCCTGTAGACAACTTCCCCTCCTTCGCTGTATAATACCATAAGAGGGAAAATATGAGACAGGGGGTATGGTCTTTGTTAGATGGTACCTTGGTAGTGAATCTCTTTTTTCTTACTATTACTCTTATCAATGTCATCTTTCTTCGCCTCACAGCGAGAAAAAAAGAACCCTCTTCCTACCCCATGGTCTCTGTTCTCATTCCCGCCAGAAACGAAGCTCATCGAATTCGTCCGTGTCTTGTCTCTCTTCTCTCGCAGGATTATCCCAATTACGAAGTGATCGTTCTCAATGACAATTCTACCGACGAAACAGAGGACATTCTTCAAGAATTCCTTTCCCATCCCCGTTTTCGCTACCTCAACGGACAACCACTCCCTGAGGGATGGAAAGGAAAACCATACGCCTCTCAACAACTCTACGAGGCCGCAAAAGGAGATCTCCTTTTGTTTACCGATGCTGATACGGTGCATGCTAAGGATTCTCTCAGGTTTCTTGTAGGACAGATGGAAAGATGGAATGTTGATTTTCTCTCCGCTTTTGCTCTTCATGAAGCAAAAAGCCCAGGAGAGAAACTTATTCTTCCCGCTGTTTATATGATGACCATTCTTTTCCTTCCTCTTCCTCTTGTCTATCTCACCTCATGGCCTTTCTTTTCCTTTGCAATTGGACAAATTCTTTTGTTCAAAAGGAAAGTCCTCAAAACCATGGGAGGATTTGAAAAGGTCCGGGATCATCCGGTAGAAGATCTCGCTCTCTCTTCTCTTGTGAAAAAACACGGGTTCCGGTCCATCTTTATCGATGCCAAGGAAGTGGTAAGATGTCGCATGTATGATAATTTTGCCCATGGTTTTTTTGGGATTGCAAGGGTCATTTATCCTGCTATCTCCAAAAATCTTTGATTACGTTTCCAACAGGAGACCTGAAAGAGAGAGAAAAGGATAAAGAAGTTACCCCTGGCTCAAAAGATTTTTGTCAACTGTAGTATACAGGGAACATTTTAGATAAACAAGTTTTTTCTGGGGAAAGTACCCTTTTTAGGCCATAAAACAGGGCAATAAGTACGTACCATCCCTATGTTTTATATCACATCCTGCCAGTAGACACCATCGATAGCCTCATCACGATTATAGTAGTAATGCAAACGCACAGCAAGAACATTGGTTGCCCCTTCTCTTTTCCATACCCCCACATCCATTCTCTGGTTTATGGTTCGCATCAGCCGTTCTGCCCTTGAGGTTGTTCTTGGCAAACCATCTTCACTGTCACAGGCGAACATGTCTTTTTGAGCACGAAGAAGATAATAAAAACAATGTTTGCGCCCTTTTTCGTGAAATAAGTCAAGAAGATTCTGAATATGCTGTCTGCGCTCGCTTTGATAACCAAGTCTTGTTTGCCAGTCATTTTTGTACCCCAAGAAACAGGCTTTCCCTGTTTCAGCGACAATATTTGTCCACTCAGAAGAACGATATCTCACTCTATCAAGACGAAGAAAATACTTCAATTGATAACTTACATGCCACAAACATCGTTGAAAAACGATACCGGGATGTTTGCCCTGGTTAATCCCTGTATCTCCATCGACAACAAGAAAAAACCGAGAAAAAGAGTGTTTTTCTTGAATGGGCTTAAGAAGTTTGTCCCAACCTGCATGGTAATTATCCACAAGAAGGCCTGCTATTCTTGTATTTTTTCCTGTCAATGGGGAGGCTTGTTGCCTCTCCTGCAAAAGAATTTTAGCTTCTTCTCCTTTTTTCTTGCCCTGAACAGGAATACCCGTCCCATCGGCTTCTCCACAGGGTTTTTCTTTTTCTGAGATACTGAAATGTATCTTTCTCCCAATATTTTGAAGGTTTTTCCAGAGGGTGCTAAGACCTATTTTATACCCTGTGAAGGAAAGAATACGAGCGGCCACTCGATAGGTGGTAAGAGCCCCGGCTAAAGCCACTCTGTAGATATCTTTCAGGATTTGCCTTTTTCGCTTTTCTACACCAAGAAGAGATCTTGTGAGAAAAAGTTTTCTTCCACACTTTTTGCATTGAATTTGGAGCTGAGGAAGAGTGATCTTTCCAAAGGGCATCAGAACAAAAACAGTGTTTTTTCCATGCTTTGTTTTCCATATGAAGTGATGTTTTTCTCCGCATGTACAGGTGATACGACCTTCTTTTATTTCTTTTTCTGCCACTTCTACAGAAATCTGATGAACAAATGACTCAAACACTCCTTTGATGGCCTGGAGAAAAACCACCACTAACGTCTCAAGTTTTGTGTCAGGGTAGTCGATAGTCAAAGTGAAGGTGAATTCTTTACGCATGGGTTCCTCCTTGTGTCCTATTATCGGCCAGGGAGGAACTTTTTTTGCTTTTCCTCATCTTCCCACTGCAGGTCTCCTGAAAAAAACGTTACCAAATCTTTTTCTCTTTCTTGCGTTAGTCTTTGGTATCACCTCAGCCATTCTCTGGCCTTTTGTGCACACTCTGAAACATTTCTTCGCTTTTCCCCCTTCGCTTTTTTCTGTGATCGTTTTTCTCACTGCCTGGGGAATATTCATGCGAAACAGAAAACAATCCTGGTTATCCGTTCTTGGCTATCCTGTTATCTTTCTCAATCTTCTCTTTGCGGCTTTTTATTCCCTTGGAAAAACAGGGTTTGGCAAGGGAATTCTCTGGAAAGAACGATTGGTGAAATAAAAATCCATAGATTGAGACCCTTGCACGGGTGTTTTCCCCCTATCTGGGTCAGGGGCTACGCCCCTGAAACCCCGCTTTTTCTGTTTACAAGGGCTTATTTGTCTTTTTTATCCAAAAAAATGGGCTTGTTTATTATGGAAAGGAACATTTTTATACTACTTTTTGTTTTTTTATTACTTTCTTGAGACCTTTGTACATTCGTGCAAAGGTCTCAGATTCTAAAAAGGACAACTCGTCATTATTGACCCCCGCCTAAAAGCACAAGGGTATTGGTAGAACGGGCCAAAATAGCCTGGCGACTTGCTGTTTGGCCATACCGATTGGTTTGATGAGGATCCGCCCCCCTTGCTAAAAGATACTGCACAATATCAGGATACTGCCTGCGCACCGCCTCCATAAGGGCTGAATACCCATAGATATCCTGACTATTCACACAAGCCCCCGCTTCAACAAGAAGTTTGACAACCTCCCTGTGTCCCTGCTGAGCCGCAAGAATAAGGGGTGTCCATCCATAAGGATCCCTTATCTCAGCAGGCACTCCTTTTCTCAAGAGACTCCTGACCACATCCGCTACACCCCAATACGCCGCCTCAAAAAGGGGAGACCACCCCTTTCTGTTGGTCGTGGTAAGGTGAATATCCCTCTCAATCAACCAGAGAGCCAAAGGAATATCCCTCCTTCTGATCGCATAATGAAGAGCTGTATTTCCCTCTTTGTCTTGTTTTCTCCACTCGCTCATATTGGTAAAGGTATCTCTCCATAGATACCAATCCTGGCGTTGCAAAGCCTCAAAAAGAGAAGGATTCTTCTTGCCTTCCAAAAGAAGTTTCTCCTTGGCCAATTTTCCCGGAGGATATCGAAGAACCTCAAGAAGAGCCTTCTTATTCTGTTCCCAGAGAGCATCAACAGGAAGCCTCGGAACCTCTACAGTAATCATAGAAATACCCCTCTCAAGGCAGTACTCTCCAAACGATCCCGGTGTATCATATCCAAGTTCTTTCACCAAGGGATAATGATTGTAATATTGCATATAACGTGCCGTTTCCCACACCTCTCCTTCCACCATCATACAATGGAGTTGCGCGTGAAGAGTCACCACAAGAGATGGTTTATAACGTTGAATAAGTTTCATCAGTACCTTCGTTTCTGGTTCACTTGCCGCAAATTTGCCGGGATAATATACCCTCTTTTGGTAATTCGTGGTAAACCCCTTTGTAGGAAAATTTCTATTGATATCCACTCCTCGGGCATTTTGTCGTGTCCCCCTCCGCACACCATCGGGATTGGCCTTAGGAACAATAACAACTCTCACCTCTTTTAAGACCGAAGGGGTTTTCTTTATCATAGTGCGAAAACGATTGAGTATCTCCACTCCCTGCCGTTCATCTCCATGAATGCCCCCAACAAAAAGAATGGTTTCATTTCCCCGGCCATACACAAAGGCTTCAATCTTTCGACCACGCACACTTTTCCCCACAACCTCAGCAAACCCCGCTCCAGAGAGAGCAAGAAGAAAAAGAAAAAGCCAGAATCCTCTTTTCATATTTTTTTTATCGACCACAGCCCTTCGATAAGTTAAACCCTCCTCCCTCTATTGAAATCGCCTTCTTCCCTGTGCCCCCTTCTTTTTTTGCTTTCTTTCCTCTCTTGATGTATAATACTCATCAAGGAGAAACCATGAATCGTTTTTGGGAAAAACTCTGGCTCTGGACAACCCTCGTCTTGGGTGGAATAGCCCTCCTGTCTATTCTCTCTGTTGTCCTGCCCCTTCTTTTTCTTTTGGCGTTGCCGTTTTTCTTGATAGGGTTTGTATGGCTTTTTCTCCTCTGGCTCCAGAGTTTCAAAGGTGAAAAAGAAAGCGAATACGACGAGGATGGAGCGAGATACACCAAGGCCACTATCCTTTCCAAGGAATCCTCAACCCAGGAGATTCCCCATGACAAAAACGACCCTTCTGCCTGATTCTATTCAGCAAATTATCTCGAGAGTAAAACACCTCGAAATTCGTGCAAAAAAACTCATCAAAGATCAGCTCACCCATCAATACCACAGTGTTTTCAAAGGCAAAGGCATTGAGTTCTCTGATGTGCGGGAATACAGCTATGGAGACGACGTTCGTGATATTGACTGGAATGTGACAGCGAGAATGCGTGAGCCCTACATAAAACAATTCGTAGAAGAAAGACAGCTCACCGTTTATTTTGTGGTGGATATCAGTTTCTCCTCCCTCTATGGAGAAACCATCTCCAAACGCCAGATCATGGCAGAAGTCGCCGCCTTTTTAGGCTTCATTGCCCACTACAACCAGGATAAGGTGGGGCTTATCCTTCATACAACTAAGGTAGAACAGTTTGTTCCTGCCAAACACAACTACTCTCAACTTCTCCGTATTATCCGAGACATCTGGTATGCCCCTCCACAATTTCGCGGGACCTCTTTAGCCCATTCGTATGAAGAGGTGGCAAGCCTCATCAAAAAACCATCTATCCTTTTCCTTCTCAGTGACTTTTTAGACGGAGAGTATGATAGAGCCCTTTCTCGTCTCTGTGATAAACACGAGGTTATCCCTCTTGTGATCCATGATGAAAGTGAAAAGCACCCCTCTCTTCCTTTTCTCATGCCCTGGAACCACGCCATACCCATGTTGGCTTCTCTTGAGGATATTGAAACGCTCCAGAATAAAACCATCCTTTTGAATAGAGAGTCTGCCTACCATCGCTACCGCGAGTTTTATACCTCTGTTTTTCAGAGATTCGGGCTTGACTTTGTAGAATTGAGTAGCAAAGAAAACTATTTCCGAAGTGTAGAAAGACTCCTCTCTCAGATGACAAGAGCACGACACCATTTGCGGCATTAGGGGGGTATATGCCAGAGATCGTATGGATTGTCGAGGATGAGACTGATATCCGGGAGTTAGAAAAAACCGTGCTCGAAGAAAACGGTTTTTCTTGCAGAGGTTTTGCTACCGCCGGAGAGTTTATGCGCAGCTTTCAAGAGGCCACAAAAAAACCAGATGTGGTTATTTTAGATATTATGCTGCCCGATCGCAGCGGGCTTGATCTCATTCGCTGGCTCAAGGAAAAAAATCCTTCTATAGGTATCCTCTGCATCAGTGCCAGGGGAGAAGAGATTGATAGAGTTATCGGACTTGATTTAGGCGCTGACGACTACATCCCCAAGCCTTTCAGCCCAAGAGAAATGGTGAGCCGTGTTCGGGCTGTACTTCGAAGACACCAATCCTCCCCACCCCCCTCTTCTTCTATTCTCCAGTGGGAAGGTATCCGTTTAGACACCGCTCGCTTTCACGCCACTATCGATGGAGAAGAGGTCCCCCTTACCGCCACAGAATTCCGCCTTTTGGCTATTTTAGTAGAAAACCCGGGACAGGTTTTTAGCCGGGAAAATCTCATTGAGCGCCTCTGGAATAACGAAAAGGCCATCATGGATAGAACCATTGATGTCCATATAAAACATCTGCGGGAGAAGTTAAAAAACTATGGGTCGTGTCTTCAGACACTTCGTGGCATTGGGTATAAGCTTGATCGCCCTCAGGGCATTCGCTCATCCGATTGATCTCAATACCATTGCCGAGGACCGTCTTGCTGCCATTTTACGCACCAATGGAGTAAGTAGCACTCTCATCCATTCTCTTTTATCCTGGAGACAAAAAAATGGCTGGATATGGTCTTATGAAGAACTTCTTCTCTGTGGTGTTCCAGAAGAAAGCCTTTCATGGTTTCGCTACCACTTCATCCTTCCTCCCCCTCTTCCCCCTGAAGAGTCTTCTTCGGACTTGGCCGACTTTCTCCTCTATCCTGTCGATCTGAATTCGGCTTCTTCCTCGGCTCTCTCCCTTCTTCCCGGAATGGATGAGGGAAAGGTCAAAAAAATCTTAGCCTATCGACAAAAAAAGGGATTTGGTTCTCCACGGGATCTTCTTTCCTTGGGATGGACACAAGAAGAGATCCAGCGACTCGCCCCCTTCATCACCATTTCTCCTCTTCCCAACCATACGAGATGGTCCCACAGCCTCAGAATAGAAGGCTCAAATCTCCTCTATCGAAGCACGCTCACCCTTCCCTCTTTTGAGGCTTACCTTCTTCTCCCCGAACCACAAAAAACCACGGGAAACCTTTCTACCATTCAGACACAGGCCATCATGGGAGCATTCTTCTCCCCTTCATGGGGAAAAATCATCATAGGAGACCTTGTCTATCGTCAGGGGGCTGGACTTGTCTCTGGGAATACCTTTTCCATCATCTCTCGCTATCCGTCAGAGATGATTCCCTGGGAAAAAGGTCTCTCAAGGCCCTATTCCGCCAAAAGAGACCAGAACAACAATCGTTATGATGAGATTCTTCGAGGCATAGGCTTGGAAACGTGGTGGAAAATATTCTCTTTAGGGGGTATTTTGTCCTCGAATCAGTTGGTCCTTGGTGGAGGATGGCTTGCCATAGGAAGCTCAGAAACAAAAATAGGCATCCAGGGTTTCCAGACTCTTGCCACAAACACCCCTCTTTCTATGGGAAGCGTTTTTGGCAAAGTTACCTTTCAAAAGATAGAGACAGGAGGAGAAATAGCCTCTTCAAAAGGACATGCCTGGATAGGGTGGCTTCGCCGCAGAGGAAAACTCTCCTTCGCAGGTGTTTTCTACCATGGAGAAACAAACTTTTTTTCACCTCTCAGTGGGGAACTTTACCGCGGTATAACAGGAAAAAGCGGTCTTCTTGTGAGCCTCTTTGCCAATTTTCGCCCCTGGGAAACCCTCCTAAGAGGAGAATGGTACACCAACCAACAAACCTCCTATACCACCCTCAAGGTAGGAGGAGAAGGCGCCTATGCCCAAACGATAGGAAATGAAAGAGTGTCCCTTCGAAGGATAGCCATCCCCCTTTCTTTCGACTATCGAACCAATCAACTCTTTTCCTCTGAAGGGCTCTCTTTAGAAGGGAAACTTTTTGATACCTTCTTTTGGGAAACAAAGGTCCGTCTTCACCATCACCAACACCAATGGGGAAATGAATACCATCTGCGAACCTCCCTTGGACAGGAGAAATGGTATATAACCCTCTGGTATAGCTGGCTTTCCCCTCTTGAGGGGAATCCCATCTCTCTCACCTTTCCCCCTATAGAATCCCAGGAAATGGAAAGTCTCTGGTTTTACGAGAAAACCGAGGTGTGGTGTTTTCTTGTTCGCTACCGGAGAAAAGAATTCTCTGTAGCCACCCGTCTTCTTCTCTACGAAAAAAAGAGTCGTTTTGCCCTTAGCCTTCAGTGGCAGTGGTAGAGGGCCATGACAAAAGCTTTCTCACAAAAAAGACTGAAAGTCCCCCCATCAAAAGGGTAAAAGGAACAAGAGAATACAGATTCTCCACTCCAAACCATGAGGGATCAAGCGTCATGATATATCTCCCCCCTATGAGAAAGGAAAAAAACGCCATCATATTCTGAAACTGATGAGCCCATATCCCGGGCCAGAGAGAAGAAAATTTGGCCCGGAACCAGCCAAGCAGAAGCCCTATCGCCACATACAGAACTGTATAGAAACCCCATGGATGAAGAGAAGCAAAAACAAGAGCCTGAAGAAGAATAGCCCATCCTTTTGAAAGATGACGAGAGAGCCCTTCGTAGAGAAGCCCGCGAAAAAGCCATTCTTCCGTCATGGGAACCAAAAGAACAAGGTTGACAAAAAGCCAGAGCTTGGTAAGAAAGCCTTTCCCCTCAAGAGTATCAAAAATAAGACCATAGTTTGCCTGATAATGGACCATATCCTCCATAGCCTGTGCTATCATGCTCCCACCAGAGAGGGCATTCAACACCACAAGAAACGAAAACACCATTCCGCTGACCATCATGAGAAGAGAAAGCCACGAACAAACAATCGTGGCCACTAACTTCCCCGGTTTTTCAGGGAGATAAAGTGCCACCTCACGACTGAGATTCCCCTCTTTCAAAAGGAAAAAAAGGCTTATAGCCACTGCAAATTGAAAAAGGGGTATGGCTAAAAAAAGGCTTTCCCCATTCCAGGTAAACCACCTCCAGACAAAAGAAAGGGCAACAGGAACCCCAAAGAGAACCACGGCTCCCACCAAAAGTCCCGCCCAAAAAGGAAAGCGTTCTATTTTTCGCACGGCTCTACTCCTCATTTCTTTTTTCTTCAAAAATACCCGCCCATTCTAAGACCACTGAAGCCATCATAGCCGCCACAACCCCGACCTTTGCCGAACTGAGAGGATGGTGAGCAACATCTGAAACAAAATCGCCCACAATAGCGATCGTTGGTTTCGGTCTATAAATCCGTATCGCTTCCACCTTATTCCCTGCTATCCCATTCGCAGACACAAGGTATTTTCCCGATCCCCAGAAAGTCTTCAAAAGAAGTGCCTTGCTCTCAGCCCTGTCAAAGCCCTCTACGATACAATCACAATCAGCAAAAAGCTTTTCCATGTTTGTCTCATCTAAAAAGGTTTCTATCACCTCGATCTCCACCTCAGGACGAATGGCTTTCAGGTTTTCTACTAGCATCAAAACCTTTGGACGACCAACCTGATGCGCAAAATAAAACTGCCGATTGAGATTGGAAACGTCCACCTTGTCAAAATCCACTATCTTCAAGAAAGAAATGCCGGCCCTCACCAGATGCATGGCTACATTACTTCCAATACCACCCACACCAGCTATTCCAATGCGCATCAACCCCCTCCAACAAAATGCACTATTTCTAGTTTATCCCCCTCTTTCAGGACGGTCTCTTTCCATTTTTCTTTGGAAAGTACCTCACCATTATACTCCACCACCACTCGCTTGAGGGAAAGCCCAAGACTTTCTATATACTTTTCCACGGAGAGGGAAGAAATGACCTCCCTCTCTTCTCCATTCACCACAATCCGCATATCCCCTACACCTTTGCAAGAGCCTGATCCAGGTCCGAAAGAATATCCTCAATATGCTCAATACCAATGGAAAGCCGAATAAGATCCGGCGTAATCCCTCCCGCTTTCATGTCTTCATCCGAAAGCTGGGAATGGGTGGTAGTCGCGGGATGAATAGCCAAACTCTTCGCATCTCCCACATTGGCAAGATGAGAAAAGAGCTTGAGAGATTCAATAAATTTCTGGCCTTCCTTTCTTCCGCCCTTCACACCAAAAACCACCATCCCACCAAACCCTTTTGCAAGATAACGTCTGGCCACAGGATAGGTAGGATCATCCTCGAGACCCGGATATCGTACCCAGGCCACTTTGGGGTGAGTTTTCAGGAACTTGGCCACGGCAAGGGCATTACTACTATGCCTTTCCATACGAAGAGCCAGGGTTTCCAGTCCCTGCAAAAATACCCATGCATTGTCCGGGGAAAGACATCCCCCTAAATTGCGAAGAGGCACAAGACGCATACGCATAATATACGCCATGGGATTCATCTCCCCCAGATCATGGGCAAACCGAAGATTGTGGTAACTGGGATCAGGCTCATTGAGAAGAGGAAACTTGGGATTTTTCCAGTTAAACTTCCCGCTATCTACCACAATTCCCCCAATAGCTGTTCCATGGCCACCAATCCACTTGGTAAGTGAATGGACCACAATATCCGCCCCGTACTCAATGGGACGCAAAAGATAGGGGGTGGTAAATGTAGAATCTACAATGAGAGGAATCTCATGCTCATGCGCAATCCTTGCCACCGCCTCAATATCCGTAACATCAAGAGAAGGATTACCAATGGTTTCCACAAAAACCGCCTTTGTTTTTGGGGTAATGGCCTTTCTCACATTCTCCGGCTGACGAATATCCACAAACCGGGTGGTAATACCAAACTGGGGAAGAATATCATGGAACATGGTAAAGGTTCCCCCGTAGAGATTGCTTGCGGAAACAATCTCATCTCCCTGCTGAGCAAGATTGATGATGGCATAATGAATAGCATTGGTGCCGGAAGCGAGGGCCACCGCCCCTAACCCACCCTCCAGGATAGCCATTCGCTTTTCAAGAACATCCGTGGTAGGGTTCATAATACGGGTATAGATATTGCCTGGTTCTTTCAGAGCAAAAAGATTAGCGGCATGTTCACTACTCTTGAATACGTAGGACGTGGTACGATAAAGAGGAACCGCTCGTGAAAGGGTTTCGTCAAGGGTATGCCCCGCATGAAGGGCAAGGGTTTCAAAACGCTCTTTCATATTCTTTGCCTCCTTTTATTCATCGAAAAGCCATGTGCTGAGGTACCTTTCACCGGTATCACACCCGATGGTCACAATCGTTTTTCCTTTATTCTCAGGACGTTTGGCCAACTGAAGGGCTACCCAGACATTCGCCCCCGCCGATATCCCTACAAGGATACCCTCTTTTCTGGCAAGCTCACGGGAAACAGCGCCAGCATCCTCAGCCCTCACCTGGACAATCTCATCAATAATAGAGGTATTGAGAACTTTGGGAACAAAACCAGCCCCAATCCCCTGGATTTTATGCGGGCCAGGTTTGCCTCCAGAAAGAACAGGGGAATCGGTGGGTTCCACGGCAACAATCTTCACCTGAGGGTTTCTTGCCTTGAGCACCTCACCTACCCCGGTAAGTGTCCCCCCTGTTCCCACTCCCGCCACAAAAATATCCACCTTGCCATCTGTATCCTGCCAGATCTCTTCCGCCGTTGTTTTTCTATGAATCTCCGGATTGGCCGGGTTTTCAAACTGCTGGAGAATCAGGCTTCCGGGATACTTCTCCGCCAGTTCATTGGCCTTGTTTACCGCTCCACGCATCCCCTCCGCTCCGGGAGTAAGCACCACCTCAGCCCCAAAGATCTTGAGAAGCTTTCTCCTCTCTACACTCATGGTATCAGGCATCACAAGAATAAGCCGATACCCCCGCTGAGCCGCAATAAAAGCTAAGGCAATGCCGGTATTTCCACTGGTTGGTTCAATGATCACACTTCCCGGCTTGAGTTTTCCTTCCTTTTCCGCGGCCTCAATCATAGAAAGCCCTATCCTGTCTTTCACACTTGAGAGAGGATTGAAAAATTCTGCTTTCAAAAGAACTTCCGCTTCACTACACATCCGGGAAAGACGAATCAAAGGAGTCTTTCCAATGAGTTCTGTGATATTATTGGCTATCATGAACCACCTCCTATATCTCGTAATTATGGGCTGCCGATTCTGTATATTTTCGAATCATATCATCAAGGGTCATACGGGATAACTCCTGACGAAGAACCGTCGAAAGCCTATCCCACACCCATTGGGTCGGGCAATGCGCCATTCGATTACAGGCCTTATTCTTCACACAGTCCACCAAGGTAAGCGGCCCCTCAAGGGTCTCTATCACCTCCAGAAGGTATATCTCCGAAGGATTCTTTGAGAGAATATACCCACCCTTGATACCCCTCTGAGCCTGGACAATGCCAGCCACCTTCAAGCGATTGATAATGTGTTCAAGATACTTCTCAGAAATAGCCTCTTTCTCAGCTATTTCACTCAAAGGAACGATCTCTTTGCCCGCCGTAGCCAAACGAAAAAGAAGACGAAGTCCATACCGGCTTTTGGTGGAGAGTTTCATACCTCCTCCTTAAAGGTAGATTTTCCTATATGTTTTATAGGTATTTTAAGAGAAAACCATTTTTTTGTCAAACAAAAAAAAGAAAGTCTTGTGAAAAATTTTATCCATTCTCCACTCCATATTTGAGACCCTTGCACGGGTGTTTTCTTCCCCTATCTGGGTCAGGGGCTACGCCCCTGAAACCCCGCTTTTTCCATTTACAAGGGCTTATTTGTCTTTTTTTTGTTCAAAGGAATAGTTTTATTTATTACGTTAAGGAACATTTTTATACTATTTTTTGTTTTTTACTACTTTTTTGAGACCTTCGCACATTCGTGCAAAGGTCTCTAAACTCTTGACTTTTTCCTTTCCTTCTTTACAATAAAACCATCATAAACCAAGGTGGTATCTATGCCAGAACTCCGGCAAAACATTCTCCTAAAAGAATGGGTGATTATCTCCACCGAAAGAAGCAAGCGCCCTGACCAACTCCGTGAAGAAAAACTCAACTGTGAATCTGCCTATCCTGCTTACGATGAAAACTGTCCCTTCTGCCCGGGAAACGAGATAAAAACCGGAAACGATATTACCCTTGATGCCATGGAAACCAATGGCAAGTGGCAGATTCGGGTTATCCCCAATAAATATCCCGCTCTTCTCCCCCCCGAAGATGGTTTCTCTGTCAACACCACGGGATTTTTCCGTTCCATGGATGGTATTGGGCATCATGAAGTCCTGATCGAACACCCTCAGCATAACCTCACCGTGGCCCTCTACGATCCAACCCACGTGTATCATATTCTTCGCATGTATCAGAAACGCATGGCCCACCTCATGAGTTTTTCCTATGTGGAATCGGTGATCCTTTTCCGAAATCATGGAAGTCGGGCCGGGGCTTCTCTTGTTCATCCCCACTCTCAGATTATTGCCCTTCCCGTTATCCCCCGAGATGTCATGGCACGAATGAATGAATCCATCCGCTACCATGAAGAACATAGAAGTTGTATCTTTTGCACCATGCTTGAAAGAGAACTCACCGAAGGAAAACGGATTGTCTATGAGAGTGAATACTTTGTGGCTTTTGTCCCTTACGCCGCCTTTTCCCCTTTTGCGGTGTGGATTTTCCCACGAAAACACAAATCAAGTTTTCTCTACGCCACAGAAGAAGAACTGGCTGATCTTTCCGTTACCCTCCGGCATGTCCTTCGAAAGCTCTACTATGGTCTCAATGACCCGGATTATAACTATATCGTGCGTTCTGCGCCGCAGGGGTATAGCCACACCGCCTTTTTCCACTGGTATATCACAGTGGTTCCCCGCCTGACGAGAAGTGCTGGTTTTGAATTAGGGTCTGGCATGTTCATTAACCCATCCATACCAGAAGAAAATGCCGCCTTTCTCAGGGATTTTGTCTTGCCGGAGGAGAAAAAAACCTAAAGGGGGGCTTATGAAAACCATTCTTATGCCCATTGTCGAGGCCGGTGCTGGTCATTTAGCTACCGCCAAAGCTATCCGGGATGGTATCGAGGCCTGTTACCCGGGAAAGTATGCTATCACCATTGTAGAACTTTCAGAGGCAAGCGGTGCCCTCAAAGAACACGAGTTTATGAGAAAATACTGGAGGTATTCTCTTGCCCATCGCTGGATGGCCGACCTTTCGATGACCCTCATGGAACTTTTCCACCCCATTTCCCGGCTTTACCTTCCCCTTTTTATGCCTGGTCTTCTCAAAAAGGGTATAGAGTATTATGCCTCGGTGAAGCCGGATCTCATTCTCTCCACCCATTTTTTTGCCATCACCATTGCCGCCATAGCCAAACGAAAAAAAAGAATCTCCTGTCCGGTGGTAGGGGTAATCACTGATCCCTTTTCTCCCTTTTCCTGGTGGTGCGAAAAACGTGCCGACTATCTCTTTGCTCCCAGCGATGAGGTAGAAAAGGGGCTTCTCAGACGGGGGGTTAAACCCTCTCAAATTGTCCGTATGCCATTTCCGATTGAAAGAAAATTTTACGATCCCCTTCCTGCCCGTGAAATTCTCTTTGAAAGGTATAATCTCAACCCCTCCTATCAAACACTCCTTGTCGTATATGGGGGAGAGGGTATTGGCAAGGCCTACGATTTTATCCCCCGCATCATCGAACGGCGTATGCCCTTCAACTGGCTTGTGGTGTGTGGACGAAATAAACCCCTCTATGAAAAGATGATGGAACTCTCAAAAACCTCTCCCTATCCTGTACGGATCTTCGAATTCGTTGAAAATATGCATGAACTCATGCATACCGCCGACATTGTGGTGGGCAAGGCTGGACCGTCTGTTCTTTTTGAATCCATGCTTTTGGGAAAACCTCTCCTTGCCACGGATTATTCCACCTATATGACCGAACGCAAAAACCTTCTCTTTGCTCTCAAGCATCATGCTGGCTGGTGGGCTCCAGACTTTCTTTCGTTTCTCACCGTCTTAGAAACCGTCCTGACCACCAATGTGCTCAAAACATATCGAGATAATATCTCCGCCATCCCCCTGGTAAAACAACTCCGTGAAGGCAAGGACGATATTGCTCACTGGGTCGATACCCTTTTGAAGTAGCCATGACAGGGCTCTATATTCACCTCCCCTTTTGTCGAAAAAAGTGTCTCTACTGCCACTTTGCGAGCGGTATCCCCTATGATGAAGAAAGGGCAAGCCATTACATTGATCTTCTTCTTCAAGAGGCTCGTCTCTATCAGGAGGCTCACGGACCTCTTGCCTTCCACACCCTCTATTTAGGAGGAGGTACTCCCTCTCTTCTTTCACCTTCACTCCTTTCCCGTTTACTTGAGGGAATCTCTTCTCTTTTCACTCTTGAAACTATGGAAAGAACCATCGAGGTTAACCCAGAGGATGTCACAAAAGCCAACCTCTCCCTTTGGAAAAGCCTTGGCTTTGACAGGCTCAGCCTTGGCTTTCAATCCCTTCAACCTGAGCTTCTCCGTTTTCTCTCCCGTCCCCTTTTTGATGCCGACAAAACCTACACGATGGCAAAAGAGGCTGGATTTTCCCGTCTCAGTGTTGACTTCATTGTAGGGATACCACAACTTGATGTTTTTTCTCTTCTTTCATGGATAGAGAAACATCGCCCTCCCCATCTCTCCCTTTATCTCCTCTCCTGTGAAGAGGGAAGCACAATAGCCGGACTTGCCAAAAGAGGGACCTTTCAGACACCTGATCCTGATTTTCAAGCTCAACAATACTTAGACCTTGCTATGAAACTCTCTCGATTCTATGAATGGTATGAGATTTCCAACTTCTCCCTTGGAAAAGAAAACCGGGCTATTCATAACAGCCTCTACTGGGCCTATGAACCCTATATAGGGCTTGGTATCGGGGCAAGTGGTTTTTTGTCCTGGCAAAGTTTTCGCTACACCAATACGGTAAACCTTCTACTCTATGAAGAAGCCATCAAAGCAAACCGGTTTCCCTATGGTTTCCAGGAGACCATCGATACAAAAACCGCGATGATGGAAAAACTCATGCTTGGTCTTCGCACAAGCAACGGGATAGCCTTGAATACCATCCGCGAATGGATTGGAAACAAAGAGGAAAGTCTCCTCTTCACCACCATACAATCCCTTTCTTCCTATTGCTCCATCGATCAGCAGAAACTTATTCTCACCCCAAAAGGACGATTGGTTGCCAACACCATAATTACCGAGATATGGCGCACCATCGAAAAGATCCTCGGGGAAAATATTTGAATAAAAAAGGCTGCCCGAGAGGGCAGCCTAAAGCCACCGAGCGGGATTGAACCGCTGGCCCACTGATTACGAATCAGTTGCTCTACCGACTGAGCTACGGTGGCAGGAATTAGTATTATACACGAAAAAAAATTTTTTTTCAAGTTTCAGCCTTTCGGCTATACCTGACCATTCACCCTTTCCACTTTCGACCAAGGTTGATGTGACAGTAACCCCCTGGATTCTTGTCTAAATAATCCTGATGGTATTCCTCAGCAGGATAAAAATTCTTCACCGGAGAAACCTCTGTGACCGGTTGTTTTCCCTCCCGACGAAGCCTTTCCAGCCATCTCTCAACAACAGGCAACTGATCCTCCTCAAGATAAAAAATGGCCGAACGATACTGGCTTCCCACATCAGACCCCTGCCTATTCTCACTCTCCGGATCATGAATAAAAAAGAAATGCCCTAAGACACTTTCTAAAGAAAGAACCTTTGGATCAAAACGCACAAGGACTGTTTCCACATGCCCTGTTTCCCCTGTACACACATCCTCATAACTTGGCCACATGGGTTCTCCCCCACTATACCCAACAGTGGTGGCAAGTACCCCATCCACCTGTTTGAAATAGGCTTCCACCCCCCAGAAACATCCCGCTCCAAGAATAATCTGTTCAAAAGGTAGAGAAAGAAAAGAAAACAAAGGCCAGTACTCTACATACCCTTCAGAGACCACATCCTCCACAGGAATGAACCGAAGCGAAGCCGAATTGATACAGAATCTCATCCCCGTTGGCGGAGGCCCATCCTCAAACACATGTCCAAGGTGTCCCTTCGTATGCCTTGTTCTCACCTCAACCCGATGCATCCCCAAAGAAAAGTCTTCTCTATATTCTAAAAGCTCAGGATGAACCGGTTTTGAAAAACTTGGCCATCCTGTCCCGGAGTCAAACTTATCCAGAGAAGAAAAAAGCACCTCACCAGACACAGGATCAACATAGAGACCGGGATGTTTATTATTCCAGTAGGCATTCTCAAACGGCGCTTCCGTCTCTCCCCCATAAAAAACCCTCTTTTGCCATTCAGAAAGCGAAGACCTCATACCCTCCTCCCTGTCTCTTTCTTTTCTTTCAATACCTTGACTCAATATACACAGAAACAAAGACAAAGGCAAATCGAGACCCTTGTACGGGTATTTTCTTCCCCTGTCTTGGTCAGGGGCTATGCCCCTGAAACCCCGTTTTTTCTGTTTACAAGGACCTGTTTGTTTTTTATTCAAAAAACAGAATTTTTTATTGCTAAAAAGAATATTCTTATACTATATTTTATTTTTCATTACTTTTATGAGACCTTTGCACGAATGTGCAAAGGTCTCTCAACGCTTATCTCAAGAAGGATTATCAAATCTTTCTTTTCAGAGCTCCTGTTTCAAAGAAAGAAAATCCTTCTCTATTCCCTTCAAAGAAACCTCCCCCCTTTCCATTTTCATTCGCTTACGTTTCTCTCTCAAAAGAGCAATACGCTTTTCAAAAGAGGGATGCGTCGAAAACAACCAGAAACCCTCCTGATTTCTTTCAGAAAGAAAAAGAAGCAGCTTTTCCATGGCCTCTGGAGAAAATCCCTTTTCCATCAATCTTTTCAGGGCATACTCATCTGCCAAAATCTCAAAGTCCCGATTGTACTGCAAAACCATCATTTCTTCCCCTGTTCTCACCACCATTTGGGAGACATCATTTGCCCCCGTGACCAGCATCAAAAGAAAAATCCCTATATTTCGTCTCAGAAACATCTTCAGGGGATGATGGTATTTGAGATGCCCCTCTTCGTGATAAAGAAGAGCTGCCAATTCCTCAGGGGTACGAAGAGCAAGAAGCATCTTCTCACTTATCACAATACCTCCCCACACCATCGCAAAGGCATTTTCAAAAGAAGCCTTCACCACGAATACAGAAGGAAAATCCGGCGAAAGATAACGCGACACAAACCTCTGAAGCTTTTCTGAAGCCTTCTCATTGACTGTCATGGAAAACGATGGGTCCCCATCAAAAACCTTCGGAAACTTTTGAATTGACACAGGCTTCTCTTGAAGAAAAAAGTCCACACTCCTGTCAATAAGAAAAGGAAGTCCCCAAAACCAGAAAAGAAACATCCCTATACCAAGCAGAGAAAAAAGAAAAAGACGCCAACGCCCCTCTTTTTTTCCAAAAAAGGCCAGAATCTTCCCAAAATCTCTCTTATCCACAGAAAAAACAAAACTGCCCCTCTGCCCCTCCTGGCACAGGAGAATCATTCTCTCTGGTCTTGATCCCTCGGCTAAAGAAACCTCTTCTTTTGACCAGAAGACAAGAGCCTCAACCCCTTCTTCATCTCTATAGGAGATAGCCAGTATATTTTCCTCAAACGTTAACCTCCCGGGATAATCCCGGGAGGTTTTGCCATCACGATAGAACCCCTCGTAACTCATAAGGGGAAAACAGACCCCCACAGCCCATCTCCGAGATCAAAAAACCCAAACCCCATGGCCCCCACATCCTCAACAGGGTGCTGGATCAAAGACTGGCTATCAATATCCCCTTCAAGAGAGAGGGCATCCAACCTTCGCTTCATCCAGTCAGCAATAATCCAGGGAGTCGCTATACCAAGGGTAACTATGGCCAGAAGAATCCTGATTATCCAGAAACCAAGAACCTCGTCGCCTTTCAAGCCAAAAGCAAAGAAGGATCTTTTCCCCTCCTGTTCCACATAGGTATGAGAAACAAAGAATCTTGCCACCCTCACATAAAACCAGGGGCTATACAATCCCAAGGTCAAAAGTGAAAAAAGAAATCCCAAAAGATAGTGGATAAACAATTCTGCTCCCTTTCCCTCAAAACCAAAGGAGACATTCCCGATACGGATATGGCCATACACATATCTCAAAAGTTCACAAGAAAACCAGGGACCATAAATACCCAGGGTAATCAAGGTCAAAAACAAACCCTTGAGATAGAGAAGAAGGAGTTCCCCCCGCTGTCCTGTATAGGTCATACGAATGCCGCGCCAGCTCAGACGAGAAAAGGTATAGCGCAAAGCCCCATGAAGAAACACAGGAATCAAAATCAGAAGCGCAAGAAAGAAAACCCCATAAAAGACCAGGGCAAGTTCCACCTCTCCAGCCGCTATAGTCACAGTATAAGGAAGCAAAAGCACAAAAAGCACCACCAACACCTTGAGAATCCCCCAGAAAAGTTCTCCGCCCTTCCCATGGAACTCAAAAGGTTCTCCATCGAACTCGATATGGCCAACCATATACCGCAGATACCTTGCCCTTGCCCATGGCGCATAAATACCTAAGGTTATCACCGTGAGAAGAAAATTCACCAGAAAAATCCCAAAGAGATCTCCACCCCTTCCCGTAAAGGTTGCCTTCTTCATTTTTCCCTCCTTTTTCGGCATTTGTGTTTATCATTATAAAAGAAAATATATTTTTTGCAAGCAAAAACATCTCAATTAAAAATTTTTTCTTCTCTCTTTCTCCCCATAAGAAGCCAGAGAAAGGCCACCCCTGCTCCTATCGCCATTCCCCAGAAAATACTTTTTGTCGAGAGCCAGTCTCCCACCACACCAAGACCAGAAGGAAACACAAAACCACCAAGCGTATAGAACCCAATAAAAACACTATTGGTAATATATTTCTCCCCTTCCTGACTCTGCTTCACCACCAGGGCACTCAACACCGGATACAAGATCGTGTGTCCCACTCCATACAGAATGCCAGTAAACACCACCTGAATTTTTGTCAAAAGAATAGCCATATTTCCCATGGCAAAGAAAACAAGGGCAAAACCCATCAAAAGAAGCTTCTCAGAAGAAAATCTGTCCATCTCCGGGGAAAAGAAAAACCGGCATCCTATCGCCGTGAGAGAATACGCCACAAAATACACCGTCAGAAAAGATGCACCTAAACGTTCCATCGTCTGCAGAGGGACAAAGGTAGCTAACGTTCCAAAAGCCCCTCCCAATACCATGGCTAACAAAAATTCCTCCCAGAGATCCTTTCTTTTCAAGACATCAAAGAGATGCTTCGCCTGATACTCATCCTTTGTGTGAGACTTTTCTTCCACAAAAAAGACAAGAGAAAGGGCAAAAAGGGTAAGAAGTGCCCCCAAAAGAAAAAGCCCCCTGGGAAAACCTGTCACAAAAAACTGTCCCATCCAGGCACAAAAAGGATTGGAAAGAATACCGGAAATACCAAAGAGAGCAATACCCCCTGTCCGTTTTTCAGGGGGGAGAACATCAAAAGCCAGGGCTGCATTGACCGTAAACCCCACCGCGTACGAAAGAGCCGAAAGCACCCGAAAACCTACCAAGAGTCTCATATCCCAGGCCCCTACAAACATCCCAAAATAGGCAAAAAGTTCCAGACCATACGAAAAAACCATCATCCTTTTTTTTCCCACCCTTTCCACAAGCGGCAACAAAAACACCACAAAAAGCACAAGCCCAAAGACATGAATATTCATAAAAAGCCCTGTGAAAGACCTTGAAAAACCCTTCTTTGCCAGATACACAGGAAGCGTATTGAGAGCTGCATGACTTGAGAATGAAAGAAAATTCAAAAGAAAAAGAAGCCAGAACGCCTTATTTTCCCAAAAAATCTTTTCTCTTTGAGATTCGTTTTTCATAAGACCCCAACCCAGTCCTTGAAGACTGGTTCAAACCCCTTTGAACGAATCACTGCTATCATTTCTTCCACACTTCGATTATCCGCTACCTCGAACTGGGGAATGTGATGATTTTGGGCTGCATAGCCACCCACCTCTGTATGGGATTCTGCTGAGACCTTCGTTACCCCCAAAGGCAAAAGAATATCTCTCATCTGTGGTCGTTCTCTTGTAGACAAGGTGATCCCCGCTGTGGGGAAAAAGATCCGAAAAGCAAAAAGAAACTGCACAAATTTCTTATCAGAGAGATGATACGTAGGAACAAAATCCCCTTCTGCTGGATTCATCCTGGGAAGAGAAAGCCCCCATTCCACCGAAGGGTAATATTTTTTGAGAGTGAGAAGATGCATCCCCGTCCAGAAGGCATCATGAAGGGGATTGGCAAGACCATAAAGCGCCCCAATGGTTATCCACCGAAGACCGGCAAGAGCCCCCCTCTCCGGCGTTCCAAGTCGCCAGAGATAATCCTTTTTTGGACCAGCTGGATGAACCTCATCATACACCTCTCTGTCGTACGTTTCCTGATAGATCGTAAGACCATCCAACCCAACCCTTCGCAGGCGAAGATACTCTTCTTCTGAAAGGGGATATACCTCAACAGCAAGCGAATCAAACATAGGGCTAAGAAGAGAAAGAACCTCTTCAAGAAAATCTACAGGAGTGATAGAAGGGGCATCTCCCGTTAAAAGAAGAATATGTCGAAATCCCTTTTCTGAAAGCACTTCTCCATTTTTTCGAATCTCCTCAAGAGAAAGTTTCGTTCGTGGAAATCGATTCTGAGCCCTAAACCCACAATACACACACTGATTCTGACAGTAGTCGGCGATATAGAGAGGCGCAAAGAGAAGGATAGCCCTTCCGAAGTGGTGGGCTGTTATCTTCTGAGAGAGGATAGCCATCTCCTCAAGAAAACCCTCTGCTGCTGGAGAAAGAAGACAGAGAAAATCCTCCGGCGTTAACGAATCCTTCCTCAGAACCCTTTTCACATCCTGGGATGTCACCCGTGAAACAAACCCCTCAATATCGTACTCAAGCCAGGAAAGAAACTCCGTTGTTGCTTTCATTTTTCTTTCCTATGACAATAAACCTGAAAGAGGAGAACTTGCCTGGGCATAGAGACTCTCCTGGGCCTTTTGACAGAGGTAAGAAATCCGCCCGGCCTCTACTGCCAGACTAAAAGCCCTTGCCGCCGCCACCGGATCCACACTGGTAGCAATGGCGGTATTGACGAGAACGGCATCCGCCCCCATTTCCATGGCTTCTGCGGCATGAGAGGGTTTTCCAATGCCTGCATCCACAATAATAGGAAGATCAATCTTTTCAATGAGCATAGCAATCAGATCTTTGGTCCGAAGTCCACGATGAGAACCAATTGGAGAACCCAAAGGCATCACCGCCGCCGCCCCTGCATCCACGAGCTTTTGAGCCGCAATTAAATCAGGCATTACATACGGCAAAACCACAAAGCCTTCTTTAGCCAAAAGAGCCGTTGCCTTTATGGTTTCCTCGTTATCTGGCATAAGGTAGTCCATTTCATGAATGATTTCAATTTTGACAAAATTACCACAACCAGCTTCTCGAGCCAATCTGGCAATTCTCACCGCTTCCTCAGCATTTCTTGCCCCTGAGGTGTTGGGTAAAACCACCACCCCTTCAGGTATATAGGAGAGAATATTCTCCTCAGGGCGAGAGAGATTCACCCGTCTCAAAGCTACCGTGATCATCTGGGTTCCACTTGACTTCACAATCTCGGGAATAAGAGAAGAAGAAGGAAGCTTTCCCGTTCCTACAAAAAGCCTACAGGAAAACTCCTTACCACCTATGACAAGAGGGCTATCCACAAAGAACCTCCCACATTATCGCCGGGGAGGGCGCTTTCCTTCGCCGGTATGACCCGGATCAGGTTCGAGGGTTGGGAGACATACTCCCTCTCAGCCTCGGAGGCACCCCTAGCGTACCTATAGTATACGATAGAAAACTCTCTCCGTCAAGAAAAAGCCCCCCTCTCTTTCTGAGAGGGGGGGTGTGGTAAAGCTTAGTGAAAAA
Organism: Longinema margulisiae; assembly: GCF_025266855.1. GTDB lineage: Bacteria > Spirochaetota > Brevinematia > Brevinematales > Thermospiraceae > Thermospira. The sequence goes on along the minus strand of NZ_CP053071.1, from coordinate 1,099,137 downwards.
AGAGAATCAAAATCGCCAACACATCAATCACATAAAGCATGGGATGAATCTCTTTGATCTTGCCCGTAAAAAGCTTGATAAGCGTATAGATCAAAAATCCCCATACAATACCCTGCGTGATAGAGTAGGTGAGAGGGATCAAAATCAAAGCCATAAAAGCTGGGACAGTTTCCTCAAAATTATTCCAGTCTATCTGAAGAAGAGGCTTCATCATGAAGGCACCCACAATCACAAGAATAGGAGCTGTAGCCACAGCAGGAACAAAACTCAACAAAGGACTCAAGAACATAAAGGGTAAAAAGAGAAGTCCTGTAACAATGGCGGTAAGACCTGTTCTTCCCCCTTCTTCCACACCAGCGGCTGATTCAATATAGGTAGTTCCCGAAGAGGTTCCAAAGAGACCGGAAATAGTGGTAGAAACAGCATCCACAAGAAGGGCTTTCTTTGCATTGAGTGGTTGCCCATCCTTATCCACCAATCCGGAAACCTGAGCAATTCCCATGAAGGTCGAAATAGAATCAAACATATCGGTAAAAAGAAGAGAAAACACCGGCCCGATCATGGAGAGTTTCAACGCACCTATCACATCAAGTTGAAAGAACACATCAAGCTTTGGTAAAGCCACCAAAGACTTTGGTAATTCCACCAAAGGTTTAGCAAGCCATCCGTACTTCACTCCAAAAAAGGAAACCAAAACTGTAGCAAGAGAAGTTACCACAATACCAAGGATAAGAGCTCCCTTCACTCTTCGAATAACAAGAATAGAGGTGAGAAGGAGTCCAAAGATAAAAAGAAGCGTCTGGGTGTTGATGCCACCAAAACCCACCAAGGTTGCCTGATTAGAAACAATAAAGCCTACCGACTTAAAACCAATAAGCGTGAGAAAAAGCCCAATACCCGCAGCCACTCCGTAGCGTACCGACTGAGGAACCGCATGGAGAATCCAGAGCCGAATAGGAAGAATAGAAAGCAAAATAAAAATAATCCCTGATATAAACACCGCCCCTAAAGCCGTTTGCCAGCTCATACCCATTCCAATCACAAGGGTAAAGGTAAAGAAGGCATTGATACCCATTCCGGGAGCCAAGGCATAGGGAAGGTTAGCATACAGTCCCATCAAAATACTGGAAATTGAAGAAACCAAAACCGTCGCTAAAAGAACACCACTAAAATCCATACCAGCAGCAGAGAGAATCTGTGGATTCACCACGATAATGTACGCCATGGTAAGAAACGTGGAAATACCCGCAAGAATCTCTACAGACACCGATGTCTTTCTCTTTGAAAGCTCAAAAAACCTATCTAAGGTCTTTTCCATACATCCTCCTCCTACATAAAATTCCCTTTATAATAAACCACCCATCTGGCAGGAAGACGAATATTTCCTGGGCCAGAAGAGCCCTTAGAGGAGTCTGTCTCCTGCCTCCCGTACTCATCATAAGTTGATTGGGCCAAGAAGCCCTTGTCATAATGGAGTTTTGAGTGGGAGGACCTGCCAGAAACCACAAAATCCCATAAGGAGGAAGCCATATGCTTCACACCCCAACCCTTTTCGTCGGTATCGACGTCGCCAAAAAGGATTTCTTCGTCTGTGTCCTTGACCACCAGCGGCAGGTCCTTCACTCGTCTGCCCTCCCCATGGAGAGAGAGGGCTTCGACAAACTCCTTGCCCTTCTCTCGGTTTACCCAAAGGAGAGTCTGGTCGTCGGTCTTGAATCCACCGGCGGTTATCACCACCATCTTTTCAGGTTCCTGACCTCTCAGAGTTTCCGCACTTTCGTGCTTAACCCACTTCAGACACGAACATTCTCCAGACTCTCCCTTCGAAAAACCAAAACTGACTCCATCGATGCTCATCACATCGCTCTTTTTCTCCTCTCCCAGTATCATTCCCTCGAAAAACCCTTCCGGCATCCATGTCCAGAACTCCGTAGCCTCACCCGTTACCGTGAAAAAGTCGTTACCCTCATCGCTATGGTAAAAAACCTCCTCGAGGACGCCATTTTCGACTGTTTTCCGGAAATCCTCAAGTACACCACAGGTTACCCCAAAAGCCTCCTTTCTCTCCTCCTGGCTTTCCCCAGCGCTAACGCCATCCAGAAGGCCTCTGAAAGTTCCCTCGAGGCCTTCTTCCCACCAAACAAACGGGGCAGAAAATCCCGCCTCTCCATCACTAAAATCAAAGAACTCGCCTCTTCCTCCATCGCTTCTCCCAACTTCGCCGAGGAAACCGTTCTCCAGAACATTATAAGCCAGCTCTTTTTCCTCCAGGAGCACCTCGAGAAACTTGACGCTCACATCCAGTCCCTCGCCCTTCAGGCTTTTCCCACTGAAATACAGATCCTTACCTCCGTCCCTGGTATAGGTCTTGTCGGTGCCGCTACCTTCCTCGCCGAAATAGGCTCTATCAGCCGTTTTGAGAACTACAAAAAACTCATCGCTTACGCAGGTCTTGACCCCGCTATTTATCAATCCGGACAGTCCTCGACCACAGGCCATATCTCTCGACGAGGGAACCGTCACCTCAGACGTATCCTTTTTCTCCTCGCTCGCTCTGTCAGACGTTTTGTCCCCGCTTTCGGTGAGTATTTTAACCTCAAATTTGCTCAATCCCGTGTTGCTAAAAAGGCCAATCTCTGCGTGGCTCACAAACTCCTTCGCCTCCTCTACGCCATGCTCTCTCATCAAACTACCTTCGACCCCTTTCGCCTTACCTCCTTCCCTCAGGAGGTGAATTTATAATAGTTGACTTCTCTGTTTAAGATAAAATATTGTAATGAAAAAAATTTTTTCTGTAAACCCCTTCTCTCAAAATTTCTGTCGTTCCACATAGGAAACTGAATACCTATTTTCACATTTGACAAAGAAGGGGCAACGAAGGGATAATAAGGAGGAACTATGAAGAGGAGGAAGAAGTATATGGTTAAATCGAAGGTAAAGAGATTACAAGGATTCTTTGTTCAAGTTCAGAAAAGGGAAATTTCTTTAGGTTGGGTGGCAAGAAAACTTGATATAAGCCGATCCTGGGTTACCGTTTTGTATCAAAGATTCTGTCGAGGAGAAAATCTTGTTCGGCAAAGAACATCCAGAAAGTCAAAGCTTGAGCAAAAGCATATAGCCCTTATTCTTGAAACATACGAAGAACTGGCCATTGAAAAAGAGAATAAACAGAAAGAGTACCCTTCGGTAAGGATTCTTTCCAGCACCTTATATGAGCTTTACAAGGATTTTCCTAAGGTTTCAGATGAAACTATTCGGAGAGTGCTAAAAAAATTCTTTGTCCATTATCCTGAGCGAGCAAGGCATCACTACCGCAAAAGGTGGCAGGCAGAAGCCATAGGCGAGATTGTGCAGGCAGACGTTTCCATTCACCCATGGCTTGAAAAGAAACCCGCTTTTCCGCTCCTTTTGATTATGGACGACCATTCTCGTTATGTTCTTGCTGCTAAGTTTTTATCCCAGGACACAATAGAAAACCATATGCCAGTTTGGCAGGAGGTTTTCTCTGAGTATGGTTTACCCTACAAGGTGTACTATGACAATGACCCAAAGTACTCTAAAAAGAATAATGGCCTCATAGCCACTGCGTTTGAGGAACTGGATATTTGTGTCGTTAATTCCAGACCTTATCAACCCCAGGGCAAGGGGAAAATTGAGCGTAAAATCCAGACATTCCAGAAACAACTCACTTTTTACCTCAAGAAAACCTTGAAAAAGCAACGCATTGAAACCCTGGAACAACTGAACTGGATTTTGAGAGAATATGTCATAGAGCACAATAAGACGCCTTCTCGAGCCCTTGATGGACGAACTCCCGAAGAAGTATTCTCAGAGGCTCGTAGAAAGCCTCAGAAAGACCTTTTTAAGCCCTTTACAGCCACCCCTGAACAGTTTGAAAAGGCTTTTGCGTTTCGAGCTTTTCGCAGGCTGGATAAAACTTATGAGGTTTCGTATAACGGCCATAAATATCGGGTTCCAAAAGAGAATGCTTTTCGGGTATTGCCTGGCGTCAACATCGAGGTAAGAGAATTCCCCGGAAATGAGTGAAACTTTTTTACAAAGGCAATGAGATAGCCCATTATCCATGGAAAGAAAAAGTTGAAAATTCCACCAGGTAGAGGTATACTTATGAGGTATTCAGTTTCTATGTGGAAATACCCCTTCTGTTAATGTGTGGAACGACACCCTTCTCTCAAAATTTCTGTGCAAAACCCTTGCTTTTTTTGTCAAAAACCCTTTTCTTTTTTTCTTCAATAAAAAATTCTTTTTCTCCTTCCTACGATTCTTGTTTCTTTGTACTCAAAAAAACACACCGATAAAGAAACTTTTGCACACCCTTAAAAAATCCTATTTCTTCACCCGAAGAAAAAATAAAAACCATTTTTCTACAAAAACAAAGGTCATGATTACTATGACGAGGGATTTTTTTGTATTTCTACCAACCTTCTTTCCCTCTTTCTTTTCTGTGCAGAAAAGGGAATTTGAAGAAAAAATTATTTCGTGATATAATAATATTCCAGCACGGAGCAGGAGGAACTTATGTCAAAAATCATTGTGATAGCCAATCAAAAAGGTGGGGTGGGAAAAACAACTACCACCGTCAATTTAGCTGCCTATCTCTCCAATGTAGGAAAAAAAGTTCTCCTCATCGATATAGATCCCCAGGGAAACGCATGTAGTGGCTTAGGGATCGATATTCGAGAGAGAAGTGGAAACGGTATCTATGAGGTTCTTATTGGTCAAAAAAAGATCAAAGAGGTCATTCTTCCCACAAAGTACAAAAACCTCTTTATTGTTCCTGTAACCTTGGATCTTGCTGGTGCTCAGATAGAACTTCTTAACACCCCACGTAAGGAATTTATTCTCAAAGATGCTCTTGAAGAGGTACGGCATGCGTATGATTTTATTCTCATTGATACACCTCCATCCCTTGGTCTTTTCACTCTCAATGGGCTTGTTGCTGCGGATTCTGTTCTTATTCCCATGCAAAGTGAGTTTTATGCTATGGAGGGACTTGCCCAGCTTCTCAAGGCAATTAAACTTGTGAAAAGTGGGCTTAATAAAAATTTAGCCATCGAAGGGGTTTTGGTTACCATGTACGATTCAAGAACCAATCTTTCCAAACAGGTCCTTGATGAGGTAAAGGGATACTTTCAGGAAAAGGTATATGAGACGGTTATTCCCCGGAATGTGAGGCTTTCTGAGGCTCCAAGCCATGGGATTGCGATTTTTGAATACGATGAAAAGAGTCAGGGTGCTGAGTCCTATGCGGCTTTTGGGAAGGAATTTCTTCAGAGAGTAGGGGGATAATATGGCTCAAAAACACGGCCTTGGAAAAGGAATGCTTGCCCTTGTAGATGAGAATATTCTGGAGGAAGAAGCCCAAAAAGGGAATATTCAGATGATAGACGTTGGGAAGATTCTTCCCAATAAACATCAACCAAGAAAGTTTTTTGGTGAAAATGAGTTAAAGGAACTTGCTGATTCGATAAAAGAAAAGGGAGTTATCCAGCCTATTCTGGTAACAGACCTTGGAAATGGCCGTTATGAGCTTGTCGCAGGGGAGAGAAGATGGCGTGCAGCCAAGATGGCTGGTCTTCTTGAAATTCCAGCTATTGTGCGAGATTTTAGTGAAGAGGATAAACTGGAAATAGCGTTAATTGAAAATATTCAGAGAGAGGATTTAAATCCCATTGAAGAGGCTTTGGCTTACAAGGAAATTATGGAAAAGCTTCATCTTTCTCAGGATGAACTTGCCCAGAGGATTGGAAAAAATCGAAGTTCTGTAGCCAATACTCTCAGGCTTCTCAAACTCCCCGATAGTATTCAGGAAAAGCTTATTCGAAAGGAACTCACAGAGGGACATGCCCGGGCGATTTTGATGCTTTCTGATGTGGATAAGATGATTCAATTCGCTGAGTATATTGTGGAAAAGGGGCTTTCTGTTCGTGAGGCTGAGGATATGGCGAAGGTGTTTGAGAGGGAAGAGAGTGTTTCACGTGAAACAACTTCTTCGAAGTCTTCCACTCTTGAGCACCTTGAGGAGAGATTTATTCAAGCCTTAGGAATGAAAGTAACGATTAAAGGCTCCCAGAAAAAAGGAAAGATTGAGATTCATTATTTTTCGGAACAGGAATTAGAATATCTCTGTGCGATCCTTTCTCAAAGGAAGTAGTGTTTCACGTGAAACATTCAGTATGGAGGAGATAGATGGTTCGGGTAAACGAAAACTATACCCTTTTGCAGGGAAGTTATCTCTTTTCTGAGGTAGCTAAAAGGGTAAAGATGTATCAGCAGAATAACCCTGAGAAAAAAATTATTCGGCTTGGTATTGGTGATGTGACACAACCCTTGGTTCCTTCAGTAGTAAAAGCCTTTCAGGAAGGTGTGGAAGAAATGGCAAAAAAAGAAACCTTCCATGGCTACGGTCCTGAGCAGGGGTATGAGTTTCTCCGGGAGGCGATTGCTCAGGTGGACTTTCAGAGGAGGGGTATATCCATTACCGCTGATGAAATCTTTATCTCAACAGGGGCAAAGGAAGATACCGCGAACTTTCAGGAGCTTTTTGATACGAAAATTTCTCTTGCTATTCCTGATCCGGTGTATCCCGTCTATGTGGATAGTAATGTAATGGCGGGAAGAGCGGGAAAATTCTCTCACGGAAGATACACTAACTTTTTTTACCTTGATGCCACTATTGAAAATAATTTCAAACCAGAGATTCCAAAGAAGCGATTTGACGTGGTATATCTTTGTTTTCCCAATAATCCCACGGGTCAGGTTTTAACAAGGGAGGAGTTAAAGGCATGGGTGGAATATGCTCATAAACACGGGAGTATTCTGCTCTTTGATGCCGCGTATGAAGCCTTTGTTGAGGATCCTTCCATTCCGAAGAGTATTTTTGAGATTGATGGAGCTCGTGAGGTAGCGGTGGAGTTTCGAAGTCTCTCGAAAACAGCTGGTTTCACAGGAACCCGGTGCGCCTACACGATTGTGCCAAAGGAGGTGAAGGTATATACGAAAAAAGGGCACGCCCTTTCTCTTCATTCTCTCTGGTTTCGTCGGCAGTCCACGAAATTCAATGGAGTCTCCTATCCTGTACAGAAGGCAGCAGCCGCCGTTTTTACCGCTGAGGGACAGAAGGAAATAAAAGAAGTGATTGGATACTACAAGGAAAATGCTCGGCTTATTTATGAAACAATTGCGTCACTTGGTTTACCCTGTACCGGTGGAAAACATTCTCCCTACATATGGTTTAAGACCCCAATGGACTCTTGGCGATTTTTTGATTATCTTTTAGATAAGGTGCAGATTGTAGGAACACCAGGGATTGGCTTTGGAAGAAATGGCGACGGGTATTTCAGGCTTTCGGCCTTTGGAGAGAGACAGAACGTGCTCGAGGCTATAGATCGTTTGAAAACACTTTCCTGGTAAAACGAGAGATAAAGGAGGTTTCCATGCCACACTACGATTATGTGTGTCTTGACTGTTCTCACGAATTTGAGGCTTTTCAGATGATGAGTGAGGCTCCTCTTGAGAACTGTCCTTCCTGTGGGGGAAAGGTAAAGCGAAAAATTGGTGGAGGAATGGGTATTATTTTCAAGGGGAGTGGTTTCTACGTAACTGACTACAAGAAGAGTTCTTCTTCGGAGGGAAAGGCAGAGGGAAAGTGTGAGGGGTGTTCAAAGTGAAAAAAATACGAAAAAAGGATTTTGTTCGCCGTATGGAGGAGGCTCTCCATACGGCGCATTTTTCCTTAAGGCCGGACGTCTTCGCTTATTTTGAAAGAATAAAAGATGAAGTGCCTTCTGGAGCCAAAGAGATTGTTTCCGTTTATCAGGAGAATGCTTTTCTTGCCCATCAAGAAAAGAGGGCGCTTTGTCAGGATACGGGATATGTTCAAGTTTATCTCTATCATGGAAGGGTTTGTCTTGATTTTCCCCTTCAGGCTACGATTGAGGAGGTAGTGCGCTCGTTTTATAAGAAGCATCATCTTCGGGCGTCGCTTGCCCATCCTCTCACCAGAGAAAATACAGGTGATAATACCCCTGTTTTTCTTACCACGGAATGGACAGAAGAGGAAAGATTAGAAGGGGTGATTCTCATAAAGGGAGGGGGATCGGAAAATACCACAAGAAGTCGGCTTTTTCTTCCTACGGATGGTTTGCCAAAGATAGAGGAATGGATTGTGGAAGAGATGAAGTCCATCGGCTCCAAGGGCTGTCCTCCTTATCTTTTAGGTGTGGGAATTGGGGGGACTTTGGAAAAGGCTCTCAGTGCTTCCAAGCAGATGCTCCTAAAACCATTGGGATACCGTTCTTCTGATGCCACGGCCAATGAGATAGCGCATTCTTTGAAGCAAAAAATCAATTCCCTTCCTATTGGTTTTCAGGGATTGGGGTTTGGGGAAACGGTGATGGATGTGTTTGTCAAGATCCTTCCTTGTCATATAGCGACCCTTCCTGTGGCTTTTTCCATAGGGTGCAATTCAGTTCGTCAGGGACATTTTTCTCTTTAGGAGAGGGATATGGAAAGATACATCGAAAAAGCAAGAATCATTATGGAGGCACTCCCTTATATTCGGGAGTTCTCCGGAAAAACGGTAGTCATCAAATATGGTGGCAATGCCATGGAGTCCCCAAAACTCAAAGAACTGGTGATGCAGGATATTGCCCTTCTGAAATTGGTGGGGATCAATGTAGTGATTGTGCATGGTGGGGGACCAGCCATTTCTGAGATGATGAAGCGTTTGGGAATGGAGCCAAAGTTTGTTGATGGATATCGATACACGGATGAAGAGACCATGATGGTCACAGAGATGGTCTTGAGTGGGCTTATCAACAAGGAACTGGTGGCCGCCGTCAATGCCCATGGGATAAAGGCGGTAGGACTTTCGGGAAAAGACAATCGACTGATTGTGGCAAAAAGAAAAGGTCCAAAGGATATAGGTCTTGTAGGCGAGATTGTTTCTATTCACCCGGAGGTCATAGAAACCCTTCTTTCTGGGGGATATGTGCCGGTTATTTCTCCGGTTGGTGTTGGAGAAGATGGAACAACCTATAACATTAATGCTGATGTGGCGGCAGGTGAGATAGCCATTGCCCTTCGGGCGTACAAACTGATCTATATGACGGATGTCAAGGGTATCTATGAGGACATCAAGGATGAGAAGACCTTCCTTTCTACGGTTGATGAGAAAACCATTGCAAGGCTAAAAAAAGAAGGACGCATCAGCGAGGGTATGATTCCCAAGATAGATTCCGCCTTGAAAGCGGTAAAAAGTGGGGTGGAAAAGGTGCATATCATTGACGGAAGGATTGAACATTCGATCCTTCTTGAGCTTCTTACCGATGCAGGAATAGGAACAGAGATTGCCAGGGGATAGAAGGGCAGAAAAAAACAACAGGAAGGCTATGGTAGGTTTGTGCCGTAGCCTTTCTTTTTTTGAAAGGGAGTGGGTCTACTTTTTGAGACCCTTGCACGGGTGTTTTCTTACCCTATTTGGGTCAGGGGCTACGCCCTTTTTCCCCGCTTTTTCTATTTCCAAGGGCTTATTTGTCTTTTTTTGTTCAAAGGAATAGTTTTATTTATTACGTTAAGGAACATTTTTATACTATTTTTTGTTTTTTTACTACTTTTTTGAGACCTTCGCACATTCGTGCAAAGGTCTTTTTTTGCTTTTTTTCTTCTTTCTATGTATAATAAACATACTAAAACAGTATAATTTTGGAGGATGTATGGCAAAGAAACGGGTGCTTTTTGTGTGTATTCACAATTCGGCGCGAAGTCAGATGGCAGAGGCTTTTTTGAATCGGATAGGAAAGGAATTTTTTGAAGCAGAGAGTGCCGGGCTTGAACCAGGAAAGCTGAATCCTTTTGTTGTGGAAATTATGGCGGAGATTGGGTATGATCTTTCCCAGAATAAGACAAAATCCGTTTTTGATCTCTATAAGGCTGGAAAGACCTATGATTATGTGATAACCGTCTGCGATCCTGAGGCCGCCGAGCGTTGTCCTATTTTTCCTGGAAAAGTGGAAAGGCTTCACTGGGGTTTTCGGGATCCTTCTTCCTTTCAGGGCACCGACGAGGAAAAGCGAGCCTTTACCAGACAGGTGAGAGACGAGATTCAAAAAGCAGTAGAAGAGTTTGTGAAAACATACAAAGGTTAACTTATTTTTCTCTTCTGCATCCATCGAGCCATTTTGATGAGAAGATCGGTGAGAAGATAGGAAGGTTGAAGCGTACTCTTTTTGAGAGAGATTTTGAGAGAGAGGATTTCTCTTCTCCATTCAGCGACTTCTGAACTGTAGGTGAGAAATTTTCCTGCTTCTGTAGTGGGCTCCTTTTTCCCACGAATACTTTTCTGGTGATGGAGCCAGCGAAGTCTTAGCTCTTCAAGAAGACTATCCAAGAAAAATTGGGTTATCCATGGACTTGAAGAAGTCTGTTGGACAAAATCAAAAAGATCATCCCCATACTGGACACGAAAGCCAAGGTCGTCAAGAAAAAATTTTGCCAACAGAGAAGCTTTTGAGTGTTCCTTGAAAAGAGATTCTCTCATATGGAGGGTACAACTTGAAAAGGAAGAGGGGGTCCCCAAAATCTCTTCGACAAGGTGTGGGGAGAGAGTGGGCAAGGAAATCACGAGGCTTCGAGAGACAATGGTGGGGAGAACATTTTCGATGGCATTGGTTTGGAGGATGATCCGGCTATGAAGTGGCATTTCTTCAAAGAGTTTCAGAGCAGCATTCTGGGCTTCAAGAGTGGCCATTTCCCAGCCACCAATGAAGGTGAGACGGGGGGCATCACTTGTATACTGGTGAAAATGGATAACCTCCTGAATAAAAGCGATAGGAATACTTTTTTTCTTTGTGATTTCCTCAGCAAGGGAAAGAATATGTTTTTTGAATTCTTCGTCTTCAAGAAGGGTTTTTGCAAAACTTTGTTGCCTCAACAGAGTATGAATGAGGGTTCGAAATTCATCAAGGCTGTGAGAGTGTTTTTTGTATGAGAGGTGGGAGGTTTTGATTTCCTTGAGAAGCATAAGCTGGGAAAGGTGGGCAAGAAATTGAATACCCCAGAGCTGGAGGTGAGAGGTTTGAAGAGGGGTAGGATGGGAGAGATAATAGGAGAGTTTCATATCGTAGTCATCAGGTCGAAAAAATTGAAAAGAGGGAGAGAGGAGAAAGTCTTCCCCATAAAGTTTGGCAAGAGTCGAAAGCACAAGAGAGGTTTTTCCGGTTCCTGGTTCTCCACTCACGATGAGAAGTCTTCCCTGAGATTGGGTGAGAATACGTTCTAAGAGAAGAGGGTAGTGACTATTGCCCTTCCAGGTAAACGAGGAGATCATAGGATTTTCTCCAGCATAAAGATAGTGACATCATCCTCAAAGTGGTAGGCGTACTCTTTGGCAATGCGATTATACAGATTGGCCAAGGAAAATTTTCCATCTTTTTCCAGGGATGTGAGAATCTGCAGAAAACCGGAGATAGAAAGCATCTCTTTCGATGGAGATTGAATTTCATAGATGCCGTCGGTAAAGAAGAGAAGTCTTTTCCAGGACTTGGTGCTGAAGCTATTGAGATGAAAAATCGCCGGAGAAACCACCCCAATAGCCACAGAATTTTTGAGTTCTACTGTGGCAAAGGTCTCTGTTTGAACAATGGGGGGAGGAGAACCCGCGGAGATGAGATGAATGGTTTCTGATTCCTCATCACAGAGACCAAAGATCCCTGAGAGAAAGATTCCCATAGCCCCATATTCTTTTTCCATTTCCCCGTTGATCCATTCCACATACCTTTGAAGATGTTCAGCGGAGGCTAAAGACCTGGTGGCTATCCATTGCTGGGTGAGAAAGTTGAGATGAAACCCCACAAGGGCTGCTCCAACGCCATGACCGGAAACATCCAACAGAAAGAAGAAGGTTTTTTCGTGGGGAAAACTGGTGGCAAAGTAAAAGTCTCCGCTGGCGATATTGTAGGGATGCCATATAACCTCAACATGGTGATGTTTCATGTGGAGGTTGGTCATCTTTTGAAATTTTTCCTGAACATGGGCTGCAAATCGGATATCTTCTTCAAGGCGACGATTTTTTTCAAAAAGGCTTTTCATGTAGTAGTTTCTTGTGAGGATGTTGTTGATTCGGACTAAAACCTCAAGGGGATTACTTTCCTTGGGGATAAAGTCTTCCGCCCCCTGCTGAAGGCACTGAAGAATGAGATTTTCGTCTGAGGAATGAGAGAGAACAATTACGGGAAGATTTCTTGTTTTGATATTATTTTTGAGTGTTTTGAGAATATCCACGGCGGTTGTTTGATGAAGGATCATGTCAAGAAGAACGAGGTCGGGGGGTTTAGTGAGCATGGCCACCAGGGCCTGGCTTTCCTGTTGAAAGGAGGTGATATGGGAAAATCCGGCGTCTTTGAGAATTTTCTCAAAGAGGTGCAGGCTGGTAGGTGAATCATCAACAAGGAAGATGGAAGCATCGAGGATTTCCCGTTTTATCTGCATGGTTATCCCCTTTCGTAGGGATGAAGGGCTATATCCACCAAATTGAGGCGTACCTGCTCTGTTGAGTTGTAGCGATTGATTTCAGGAACAGCCACGATATCAAACCACTGATCGGCAAACTTCTCAAAACCAAAATTGGTGAGGGTTTCCTTGAAAGCCCATCCCACCGCAGGAAGACTGGTCTCCCCTTTGACAACAAAACACTGAAAGTGGTCTTTTTGTTTTCCGAAAAAGTAGGCATTGGCGAGTTTCACTTTGGAGATAAAGAGACGGGGGAGTTCGTTTCCTGTACCGATGGGTTCCATCATGGTTTCAAGATAGCGAAGGTTTTCAAGGGTGATGTCTGAGAGTCGGTCTATCTCAAGGTCTATGACAATTTGATCTGGGGTAGCATCTTGTTGAGATTTTTCGTAGTATTCCAGGACACGTTCTTTGAAGATGGGAAGCTTTTCATTGGCTATTGTGAAGCCGCCGGCTGCCTTGTGTCCACCAAACTGAGAGAGAAGATCGCTACAGTGTTCAAGCATTTCGATCACATTGAAATTGACGGCGCTTCGGACGGATCCAATGGCTTCTTTTTCCTGGACCGCAATGACCACAACGGGTTTCTGGTACTGGAGAGAGAGCTTGTTGGAGAGAAGCCCTGTAGAATTTTTGGAAATTTCATTACTTTCAAGAATGATCACGGTTTCATCAAGGATCTCTGCGGTGAGTTTTTTTTCAATGTTTTTGAGGTTGTTGTCAAATTGTTGACGACGTTCGTTGTCCTTGTTTACGATATGGCTGAGGAGTTCATCAACCTCATGGATTTTTGAGGAGAGGAGAAGTTCGACACTGATGCTTGCCTGTCCTACTCGTCCCGGGGAATTGAGCATGGGGGCTATGCCCCAGCCTATATCCTTGACACTCACCTTCTGGATGGGAATTTGTTGGGACTGGATGAGCTTGATGAGGCCAATGGAGGAGTACTTGATAAACTCAAGGCCATTTTTTACGATGGTGCGGTTTTCGTTCACCAGGGGCATAATATCGGCTATGGTTCCAATGGCCGCTAAGCTCATGATGTCCTGAAGGGATTGAATGAGGGGGTGATTTCTTTGAAGGATCATGGACCTATAGACGCGAGCACAGAGTTCTGCGTCGGCCGAGGCACGATGAAGTTCAGAGGGATTCACATAGATGCCTAATTCTTCAGCCACGGTAGAGAGTTTGTGGTCTTTGATCTTGGGAAAAAGTATCTTGGAGAGTCGAAGGGTATCTTCAATGGGGGGAGAAAAGTGTTTCCCGATGTGTTTTCTGATGGCCTGCTGGAGAAAACGCATGTCAAAATCGGCAATATTATGGCCAATGATTTTCTTATTGGCGGTGAAGGACAAGAATTTTTCCAGGGCTTCTTTTGGGGGAATTCCGTCTCTCTCGAGCATTTCAGGGGTAATTCCCGTGAGTTGAGAGATCTCTTTTGGGAGAGGCTTCTCTGTCTTGAAAAAACATTGAAAGCGGTCTATCACAACGCCATTTTTGACCTTGACTGCCCCTATTTCGATAATATCATCACGTGAGGGATTGAGCCCTGTGGTTTCAATGTCGCAAAAGATGAGTTCCTGGTCATGGTATTCATGGAGAAAATGGGCTTCAAGAAGAGCCCAGGCAAGGTTCATGGCCACGCTGGCACCACTCAGAAGGGGAAAGGGATACCCACTTTCAGGTATTTTGGGATTGATGAGAGCAAGGGCCTCGGGGAGTTGCTGCCGTGGTTCATGGTGATCCGTAATAATGACGTCAAGTCCCAATTTTGAGGCGAGCTTGACCTCATCGATAGCAGTGATTCCACAATCCACCGTAATGATCAGATCAAATCCTTCAGAGGCTGCCCACTGAATAATATCGGTGGAAAGGCCATATTTATCATCTCCTTCTGGGACACGAAAAGCCACGTTGGCTTTGAGTCTGGACAGGGTCTTGTGAAGGATACTGGTCGCGGTCACACCATCGACGTCTTTATCTCCAAAGATAAGGATGTTTTCTCCTTCTTTGATGGCCCCAAGAATTCTTTTGACCGCTTTTTCCATATCCTTGAAGAGAAAGGGGGATGGGAGCTGAAGAAAATGTGGTTTTAAGTAGCCAAGGATTTGTTCCGTAGTTTGATACCCCCGATTGATCAGGGTTTTCAGGAGAAGATCCATCACGGGGAAAGGAAGACAGGCCTTGATCTCCTGAAGCTTTTGTTTGGGGTTGGTGGGCATGATCCAGAGGCGATTCTTGACTGATACCATAGAAACTATCCTACAAGAATTTTTTCAAGTAACGCCATACGGATATAGAGCCCATTGTGTGCCTGGCGAAAGTAAGCAGCCCGGTGGTCGTTATCCACTTCATAGGAGATTTCATCAACACGGGGAAGGGGGTGCATAATAATGGCATGAGACTTCATACGGGAGAGGATTTCTTCGGTGATGATATAGATGCCCCGTGTTTTTTCGTATTCTACGATGTTGGCAAACCGTTCTCTCTGGATACGAGTCTGATAGATCACATCTACCTGAGGGGCCACTTCCTCAAGGCTTTCTGATTCGGTGAAGGGAATGTTTTGGCTGGTCAGGTAGGCTTTGATATCGTCTCGCATGCGGACATTGGGGGGAGAAACAAAGAAGAGCCGGATATTCTTGTAGAAGGAGAGAAGATACGAGAGAGAGCGAACGGTTCTTCCATTGGCAAGGTCTCCCACCATGGCCACAGAAACCCCATCGATATGGCCCAATTCCTTCTGGATGGTGTAGAGGTCGAGAAGAGCCTGAGTAGGATGTTGTCCTGTTCCATCTCCGGCGTTGATCACAGGAATGGGAGAGACCTGACTTGCCCGAAAAGCGGCGCCCTCTTCAAAGTGCCGGATAACGATAACGTCTCCATATCCTGAGACCACGCGGATGGTATCTTCAAGGGTTTCTCCCTTGGCAGCAGAAGAGAATTGAGCAGCATTTTCTGTTGAGACCACATTTCCACCCAACCGAATCATGGCTGTTTCAAAGGAAAGACGGGTGCGGGTGGATGGTTCATAGAAAAGGGTGATCATGATTTTATTTTGAAGAAGGGTGGGTTTTGGGGCTTTTTCAAGTTTGGAAGCCCTCACAAAAAGATCCTCAAGTATCTCTCTTGTGAATTGTTGTGCCTCGAGAACATGAAAAAGAGCCATGATGTCCCCTTTCTTCCTTTTGGGATATTATAGGAGAAAGGAGAGAAAAAATCAATTTCCAGAGAAACCTTTTTCTTGACAAAAAGTTTGTCTATATTTATAATATTAGTGTAAACTAACTTTGAGGGTGGATAATGACAGGAAGTCTTGAGGATTATATTGAGGCCATTTACCTTTTGGTGGAAAGTCATGGTTTTGCGAGGGTGAAGGAAATAGCAGAGAGACTGGGTGTTTCTAAGCCGTCGGTTATTCAGGCACTCAGGCAACTCAGTCAGCAGGGTCTGATTGAACAGGAAAGGTATGGGTATATTCGTCTCACAGAAAGTGGTGAAAAAACGGCTTCTCGGGTTTTTCGACGGCATTATCTCTTGAGGGATTTTCTGGTGGCACTTGGGGTGTCTTCAGAAACGGCCGAAAAAGATGCGTGTCAGATGGAACATATTGTGAGTGATGAGACCATGATGGTGATAGAGGGGTTTTTGTCAAAACAACAGGGAGGAAAACATGACCGAGACGCTTGATAGAGTTTTAGAGGGAAAACGATTTCGGGTGAAGCAGATACTCGGGGAGGGAAGGGGGTTTCATCGACTTCAGGAATTGGGACTCACGTCTATTCAGGAGGGAGTGGTTATTCGAAATGGCAGGGGTCCTGTTTTGATAGCTATTCAGGGAAGACAGGTGGCGGTGGGGAGGGGGCTTGCTTCTCGAATTCAGGTAGAGGTGATGAGGGATTTTCGCTATAAACAGCTGGCCTTGATCGGTCAACCCAATTGCGGAAAAACCCTGATTTTCAATCGACTCACGGGTTCTAATCAGCATGTAGGGAATTGGCCTGGTGTTACCGTGGAGAGAAAAGAGGGAGTCGCCCTGGTAGGGGGAACCCCACTGCCTGTGATTGATCTACCCGGTATTTATAGTTTCTCCAGTCTCAGTGAAGAAGAAGAGGTAGCCAAGGCTTTTGTGTTAGGGGCACAAGACACCCTTTTTCTTCATGTATTGGATGCTACACATCTTGAGGCAAATCTTTATCTCACCGTTCAGTTGGCCCTGATGAGGGTGCCCATGGTTCTCGTGGTCAATATGATGGATGAAGCGGAAAAGGAGGGGCTTTCTCTTGATTTGACGAGGCTTTCGGAACTCTTGGGGGTGCCTGTGGTGGGGATCTCTGCTCTCAAGGGAGAGGATATAGCAAGGCTCAAAGAGGTGATTCTGAGTGTTTTAGATAAGGAAATCTCTGTTTCTCTTAAGTTAGGCCAGGATGAGGTGGCCATGGCTATAGAAAAGATAGCCGAGGTGTTTGCTTCGAGTGGTATGGGCTTTTCTTTCTGGAAGGCGTATAGTTTTCTTGAGAGTGGGGCGGAAGAGACGCAGAGTGAAGAGATCAGAAAAAAGATTTTTCAGATTCGAGAGGAACTGGCTAGCAGGGCAAAGAGGGATTTGGGAAGTGTGATGACAGAATGGATTCTGTCTCTCTGTATGGGAATTTCCCGGGAGGTGGTGAAGAGAAAGCTTATCTCTCTTCAGGCGAAGAGAAGGCTTACAGCCTTTCTTGATACCCTTTTTCTCCAGCCCTTTGTTGGGATGGTGATATTTTTGAGTGTGATGGGAGGGATTTTTTATACCACCTTTCAGATTGGGGCGTGGCTTTCAGGTTATATAGAAGAAGGTTTTGCGTCTCTTGCTACCCTGAGTTCGCGTATACCTGTGCCCTGGCTGGCTTCTTTAGTTTCCGATGGGCTTATTGGGGGTGTGGGGAATGTCCTGGTGCTTTTTCCCTATATTGTGGTTATGTTTTTCTTGCTTTCTTTTCTTGAAGACTCGGGCTACATGGCACGAGGGACCTTTCTTGTGGATAGGTTTATGCACAATTTGGGGCTTCATGGGAAGTCTTTTGTCCCACTTGTGTTGGGTTTTGGTTGTTCGGTGCCGGCTCTCATGTCCACCCGTATGTTGGATAACAAGGGGGATAAACTCAAAACGATGATGATGATCCCATTTTTTTCCTGTTCGGCACGTATGCCGGTTTTTACCCTTTTTGCGGCGGCCTTTTTTGGCAAAGAGGGATGGATCATGGTGCTTCTTTTGTACCTGATAGGGATAGGGGTGGCTATAGCGACGGCCTGGTGGTTGAATAAAACCCTTCTCAAGGAACATTCTGAGGGGCTTATTATGGAATTACCTGTTTACAGAATGCCTGCCCCACTCAATCTCTGGAGTAATACCTGGCTGAGAAGTAAGGAATACCTTGTTCGGGCGGGGAGTATTCTTCTTGTTTTTTCTCTTGTGCTCTGGGTTTTGTCGGTGCTTCCCTGGGGAGTGGAAGTAGGTTCGGCCGATTCGCTTATTGGTCTCATAGGAAAATCTCTTGCCTGGATATTTTCCCCTTTGGGTTTTGACTGGAAGATGACGGTGGCTTTAGTTAACGGCTTTTTTGCCAAGGAAATTGTTATTTCTACTCTTGGGGTCCTATATGGGGGTGGAGAGGAAGGGCTTTCGGTTCTTTTACCCCGCATGATGAGTTTACCCACCATGGTTTCGTATATGGTCTTTGTGCTTTTGTATATTCCCTGTGCAGCCACTGTGGCTACCCTTCGGGCAGAAAGCAGGTCCTGGAAATGGACTTTGTTTGCCATTTTTTACGGACTTGTGGTGGCGTGGGTACTGGCGTTTGTGGCTCGATGGTTCGTAGGGCTTGTGGTGGGGTGATGGAAGGGGCTCAGAGAGAAGAAGAAAGAGGGAAGGGGTTATTTTTTCTGCTTTTCTTCTAAGCGGGTGATAAACCTGTAGGTAAGCCATCCGATAAGGACCATCGCTAAACAGAAAAGGCCATACGAGATGGGCCAGGGTATACCCTGTGTCATGACGGAGTATTCTGACATCCCCCCAATACTGGCAATAAGATTCAGGGGAAGAAAGATGATGTTGATAATCGTAAGATTTTTGATGAGAACGTTCATGTTGTTGTTGATGATGCTGGCTCTGGCATCCATGAGAGAAGCGAACACCTCAGAGTAGATTTCTGCTTGTTTTGCGGCCTGTTCTGTTTCGATGAGGAGGTCCCCAAGGAAGTCTTCATCACAGGGGATGGCCTTGACGAAGAGGTAGTTCTGAAACTTGGTGAGGGATTTCTGGTTTCCATTGAGGGCTTCAAGATAGAAGGTAAGGATTTCACTGAGATGAAACATCTGGAGAAGGTATTCGTTCTGCATGGAGGTATTGATCTTTTCCTGGATCTCTCTGGACATGAGTTTGATGATCTTGAGATGCTCGGTAAAATTGCGGATAATATGGTATTGAAAAAAGAAGATGACATCCGTAAGGGTTTCCATATGAAGAGGTGGTTTTCCCGGCAGGTTTAGGAGTTTTTTGTTAGAGATGATGATGAGATTGCCTTTTCTCACAAAGAAACCAATGGACATAATATTGAGAGAAGAGATATCGGCTAAAATGAGGGGGGTTGGAGACTTCCAGATGATGGTGTACTCGTTTTCCTCAAACTCAAATCGTGCTACCTCATCTACGTCAAGGGCTGAAGCTAAGGAGTGCTCATCGATATCGAAAGTCTTTTCAATGAATTCTTTTTCTTCGCTATCCACATTGTAGTAATAGTAGATATTCCCTTCTGGCGAAGGACAAAGAGAATGATTCTGGATACCAAAGCGCTCAACCATAGGCGCCTCCTGTGGAAAAAGTGGCCAGAGGGAAAAACCCTGTCTATAGTATAAGACAAGGGAGAAAGAGTGTCAAGGGATTCACTCTTATTTCCCTGGATAGGTTCGGGACTTTTGTTCAGCGTCTTTTCTGTCTCCTCTTGCCATATCAAGGTCTTCTTGAGTGAAGACATTTCTCTCAAAGTTGTTGGTGATGAATTCGGTGAGGGTTTGAACAACCCTATCCACCTGATCCTTCTGTGAGGCCGGGACCTGTTCTGGTTTGTTTTTGAGGCTGTCTTTGAGAGAGAGGATGAAATAGGGATAAGCCGGGTTGGGAAAGGGTATTTTTTCAAGGGAGACCCAGGCGGCCTCAATCGTTTGAGGGAGATGGTTCTGAATATGCACTATCTGCAGGAGGATGGGAACAGCCTTTGGACAACCACATTCTCCGAGGCTTTTGACCATCTCAAGGACAACCTCATCTACTTTTTGCATTTTGGGATCATCGTAGCGGAAATTTTCAATGTAGTAGTCATAATTGATAAGGTACGACAAGCCTTTGATAAAGTTATCTTCTTTGATGTGTCTTGCCATGCGGGCTGCCCATTTTCTGACCTCATAGCTTTTGTCAAATTTCAGGATGTACCATATCATATACCCATCATTTGTGGTGTATTGAATATTGGTGAGGGCATGGATGCGGGTTTCTACGGAAAAAAGACGGGAGTTTCCGTAAACATCTGCCCCTCTGATATCGTACATGACAATATCCTTGAGAACCTCATTTTTGAGGGGATCGCTACTCTGAATGATAAAATCTAAAAGAAAAATCTGGTTATTTCTATTTCTTGGCTGTTCCAGTTCCGTCACAAGATACTGGAGTTTGGGAGAAAGCTGTTTGAAGGAAACACGACTCAAAAATCCCCACTGCCATGAAAAAAGGCACAAAAAAAAGACGAAGAAAGCCTTTGCTCTCATGGTCTTCCCCCTTTCTCTCTTATTCTTTTTCTTTCATCACCGTTTTGATAGCCTCTATGAGGATCTCTTCGATGTTAGAGTGGGTAAATTTCCCCTCGGTAAAAAGCTGTTCAAGGTTCATAAAGACCCTTTCATTGGTTTGATAGAGGATTTCGCCGATGATTTCCTCGAGGTCCTGAGGGGTGGCTTCTTGGGTGTAGCCCATTTTGGCAAGGAGTTTATTGAGAGCAGGAAGAAGGGTTTGGTAGTTGATGTGTCCTTCTCGAATATCATAGGCAAAAACAAGGCGCCCCTGGGTTTGACCACTGATTTTCATCTTGGGCATATCTCCTCCTTACAGGACTTTGCTGAGAAAGTCCTGAGTCCGTTTTTGCTTTGGGTTATCAAAGAGCTGATCGGGTTCGTTTTCTTCGATGATTTTTCCTTCGTCCATGAAAACCACGCGATCTCCTACTTCTCTGGCAAATCCCATTTCATGGGTGACGATCATCATGGTCATTCCTTCGTTGGCGAGGTCCCTGATGACGAGGAGCACCTCTCCCACCATTTCTGGATCAAGGGCTGAGGTGGGTTCATCGAAGAGCATGACCTTTGGCTTCATGGCAAGAGCCCGGGCAATGGCCACCCGTTGTTGTTGGCCACCGGAAAGCTGCGAAGGGTAACTTTTGGCTTTGTCTTTGAGCCCTACCCGTTCAAGAAGGGCATAGGCTCGTGCTTCAGCCGAGGCTTTGTTTTCTTTCAGCACATGAATGGGAGCAAGGGTAATGTTCTCCAAAGCGGTGAGGTGAGGAAACAGATTGAAGGATTGAAAAACCATCCCGGCTTCTTCACGAATTTTTCTGATATCGACCTTTGGGTTGGTCACCTCATCGTTGTCTATCCATATTTCACCACTATCCACCGTCTCAAGACGATTCACACAGCGGAGAAGGGTAGATTTGCCACTTCCGGAAGGGCCAATAATCATCACCACTTCCCCTTCTTTGACGGTAAGGGAGACATTGGTCAGAGCCTGAAAATGCCCAAAGGATTTGGATACGTTTCGGATACGGATTCTATCGGCCATGATGGAGCCTCTTTTCAAGGATATTCACAAGACGGGAAAAGAAAAGGGTAAGAACAAGATACACTAAAGCCACCATCGTATAGCTTTCAAAGTAGAAATATTTCACCGAGGCGTATTCTCGTGCCCGGCGGAAGATGTCAATAACCGCAATGATAGACACGAGGGAAGAGTCCTTCAAAAGAGCGATACACTCATTCCCAATAGGGGGAAGAACCACCTTGAGGGTCTGGGGAAGAACCACAAGGCGGATAGCCTGCCATCTGGAAAGTCCCAAGGCAATGGCGGCTTCCATCTGTCCTTTGGGGATGGATTGTATGCCCCCACGGAGAATTTCTGCGATATAGGCCCCATAACAGATGGCCATTCCCATTACCGCTGACACAATGGGAGGCAACTGAATAAGACGGGCCACCACATAATAGATATAGAAAATCTGTACTAAAAGGGGGATTCCCCGAATGACCTCTGTATAAAGAGAGGCCATGAGATTGAAGAGAGGAAAACGGGACATGCGGGCAAGCACGGTGAGGATGCCTAAAAGAAGCGCAAAAACAATAGAAAGAAGCGTCACCTGAAAGGTAACCCACAGTCCATCAGGAAAAAAGGCAATGATCTCCCGGTAGGGAGTGGGTTTCACAAGGGGAAGAAGAACAAGAGTGGCAAGAGCCCCCCAGAAAGCTACATTCCAGGCGATCCTCTGAAGTGAGGATTCGCCCGGAATGAGAATAGCATCAGAGATACGATCCCTTAGCGAAGCCATTTTTTCTCAAGCTCCTTGTCAATACCGGCTTTTTTGACCTCAGCAAGGCCTTTGTTGATGAGGTCAAGGACTTTCTTGTTGCCCTTGCGGACGGCAATGCCATAATACTCTTCGGTAAAGGGTTCTCCAACAATGGTGAGAACATCTTTGTATTTTGGGTTCTGAAGCACAAAACTGGCGGCGGTGGGGGTATCAACGACGACCCCATCAATTCTGCCAAGATAGAGGTCCTCAATGGCAAGGCCAATTTCATCATAGGTCTTGAGGGTAATTTTGGGATTTTTTTGGATTTCCATCACCCCTGTTGTGCCAATCTGACCACCCATTTTTCGCCCTTCGAAATCACTCAGTTTCGTCCCCTGGGTTCCCTTCTTGACCACAATCACCTGACCGGCATTGATGTAAGGTTCTGAGAAATCCATCTGCTGTTTGCGTTCTTCGGTAATGGTGACGGAAGAGATCACCGCATCGTAGGAACCGTTAGCAAGCCCGGCAAAGATACCATCCCAGGCGGTATTGCGGATTTCTACTTCAAAGCCGGCCTTTTCGGCAATGGCCTTGATGAGATCAATGTCAAAGCCGACGATGTTCTTGTTCTCATCCACAAATTCCATCGGGGGCCATGTGGCATCGGTAGCCACGACGATCTTCTGGCTTCCTTTGGAAGCACAACCGACAAACAAGAGTCCCGCAATGAAAAGAAGCGATACTTTTCGCATATATCCTCCTTCAAATGAGAGATGAATTTACCTTTTCACAGATTTGTTTACATTGTAATGATGAGAATTTTTTTTTGCAAATTCTTGGCACGGATTTTTTTAGGGGTGTCGTTCCACATAGGAAACTGAATACCTATTTTCACATTTGACAAAGAAGGGGCAACGAAGGGATAATAAGGAGGAACTATGAAGAGGAGGAAGAAGTATATGGTTAAATCGAAGGTAAAGAGATTACAAGGATTCTTTGTTCAAGTTCAGAAAAGGGAAATTTCTTTAGGTTGGGTGGCAAGAAAACTTGATATAAGCCGATCCTGGGTTACCGTTTTGTATCAAAGATTCTGTCGAGGAGAAAATCTTGTTCGGCAAAGAACATCCAGAAAGTCAAAGCTTGAGCAAAAGCATATAGCCCTTATTCTTGAAACATACGAAGAACTGGCCATTGAAAAAGAGAATAAACAGAAAGAGTACCCTTCGGTAAGGATTCTTTCCAGCACCTTATATGAGCTTTACAAGGATTTTCCTAAGGTTTCAGATGAAACTATTCGGAGAGTGCTAAAAAAATTCTTTGGTAACGTTTTTTTCAGGAGACCTGCAGTGGGAAGATGAGGAAAAGCAAAAAAAAGTTCCTCCCTGGCCGATAATAGGACACAAGGAGGAACCCATGCGTAAAGAATTCACCTTCACTTTGACTATCGACTACCCTGACACAAAACTTGAGACGTTAGTGGTGGTTTTTCTCCAGGCCATCAAAGGAGTGTTTGAGTCATTTGTTCATCAGATTTCTGTAGAAGTGGCAGAAAAAGAAATAAAAGAAGGTCGTATCACCTGTACATGCGGAGAAAAACATCACTTCATATGGAAAACAAAGCATGGAAAAAACACTGTTTTTGTTCTGATGCCCTTTGGAAAGATCACTCTTCCTCAGCTCCAAATTCAATGCAAAAAGTGTGGAAGAAAACTTTTTCTCACAAGATCTCTTCTTGGTGTAGAAAAGCGAAAAAGGCAAATCCTGAAAGATATCTACAGAGTGGCTTTAGCCGGGGCTCTTACCACCTATCGAGTGGCCGCTCGTATTCTTTCCTTCACAGGGTATAAAATAGGTCTTAGCACCCTCTGGAAAAACCTTCAAAATATTGGGAGAAAGATACATTTCAGTATCTCAGAAAAAGAAAAACCCTGTGGAGAAGCCGATGGGACGGGTATTCCTGTTCAGGGCAAGAAAAAAGGAGAAGAAGCTAAAATTCTTTTGCAGGAGAGGCAACAAGCCTCCCCATTGACAGGAAAAAATACAAGAATAGCAGGCCTTCTTGTGGATAATTACCATGCAGGTTGGGACAAACTTCTTAAGCCCATTCAAGAAAAACACTCTTTTTCTCGGTTTTTTCTTGTTGTCGATGGAGATACAGGGATTAACCAGGGCAAACATCCCGGTATCGTTTTTCAACGATGTTTGTGGCATGTAAGTTATCAATTGAAGTATTTTCTTCGTCTTGATAGAGTGAGATATCGTTCTTCTGAGTGGACAAATATTGTCGCTGAAACAGGGAAAGCCTGTTTCTTGGGGTACAAAAATGACTGGCAAACAAGACTTGGTTATCAAAGCGAGCGCAGACAGCATATTCAGAATCTTCTTGACTTATTTCACGAAAAAGGGCGCAAACATTGTTTTTATTATCTTCTTCGTGCTCAAAAAGACATGTTCGCCTGTGACAGTGAAGATGGTTTGCCAGGAACAACCTCAAGGGCAGAACGGGTGATGCGAACCATAAACCAGAGAATGGATGTAGGGGTATGGAAAAGAGAAGGGGCAACCAATGTTCTTGCTGTGCGTTTGCATTACTACTATAATCGTGATGAGGCTATCGATGGTGTCTACTGGCAGGATGTGATATAAAACATAGGGATGGTACGTACTTATTGCCCTGTTTTATGGCCTAAAAAGGGTACTTTCCCCAGAAAAAACTTGTTTATCTAAAATGTTCCCTGTATACTACAGTTGACAAAAATCTTTTGAGCCAGGGGTAACTTCTTTATCCTTTTCTCTCTCTTTCAGGTCTCCTGTTGGAAACGTAATCAATTCTTTGTCCATTATCCTGAGCGAGCAAGGCATCACTACCGCAAAAGGTGGCAGGCAGAAGCCATAGGCGAGATTGTGCAGGCAGACGTTTCCATTCACCCATGGCTTGAAAAGAAACCCGCTTTTCCGCTCCTTTTGATTATGGACGACCATTCTCGTTATGTTCTTGCTGCTAAGTTTTTATCCCAGGACACAATAGAAAACCATATGCCAGTTTGGCAGGAGGTTTTCTCTGAGTATGGTTTACCCTACAAGGTGTACTATGACAATGACCCAAAGTACTCTAAAAAGAATAATGGCCTCATAGCCACTGCGTTTGAGGAACTGGATATTTGTGTCGTTAATTCCAGACCTTATCAACCCCAGGGCAAGGGGAAAATTGAGCGTAAAATCCAGACATTCCAGAAACAACTCACTTTTTACCTCAAGAAAACCTTGAAAAAGCAACGCATTGAAACCCTGGAACAACTGAACTGGATTTTGAGAGAATATGTCATAGAGCACAATAAGACGCCTTCTCGAGCCCTTGATGGACGAACTCCCGAAGAAGTATTCTCAGAGGCTCGTAGAAAGCCTCAGAAAGACCTTTTTAAGCCCTTTACAGCCACCCCTGAACAGTTTGAAAAGGCTTTTGCGTTTCGAGCTTTTCGCAGGCTGGATAAAACTTATGAGGTTTCGTATAACGGCCATAAATATCGGGTTCCAAAAGAGAATGCTTTTCGGGTATTGCCTGGCGTCAACATCGAGGTAAGAGAATTCCCCGGAAATGAGTGAAACTTTTTTACAAAGGCAATGAGATAGCCCATTATCCATGGAAAGAAAAAGTTGAAAATTCCACCAGGTAGAGGTATACTTATGAGGTATTCAGTTTCTATGTGGAAATACCCCTTCTGTTAATGTGTGGAACGACACACGGATTTTTTTAGGGGAGAAGCCACTGTCCATAGACGCTTTCATTGCCGTTAGCGTCCTGGGCTCTGATCTGGATGTATCCCCCGGTGTAGTTTTCAAGGGAAAGGACAAATCTTTCTTCCTGCCCGTCGCAGAGGCCATCTTCGGGAAGGATGGGTTTCCATTCTAAAGGAGAGAAGCTATACCACACGCGAGCAATGCCACTCCCATCAAAAACACTCCATTCACATTGGAGACGATTTTTCAGCAGGGTAGCTTTGACATTTTTTATCTGAGGAGGTGTATGGTCGATGGTAATAAAACCGCTTTCCTGGCTTGCAGAAAGGGCAAGAGAGGGTGGATTGGAGGGACTATCTTCTACCGAAAGAAGAAAACTGTAGCCTCCTTCGGGAAACATACGGGCCGAGAGTTCAAGAGAGGAGTTGGTAAGGGGAGAGGAAAAGAGGGGAACCCAGCCACTTTTTCGTTTTATGGAAAGGGTGTATATGAGGTCATCCTGATTGGGATCTCTCGCGGTCCATGAGAACAAAAGCTTCTCTCCCTGTTGAGAGACATCAAAGCGGGTAATTTCCGGTGCCTGGTTGAGGGGAGAAGCGGCCACCACGACCTCTCGAAGTGAGAGAGGGGAGGGATCTGAGAGGGATAATTGTATTTGAAGGTAACGATTGGGTTGAGAGGTGGGCTGTTTCTGGTAGGATGACCATTCTTCTAAGAGGTCTGAGAGGGGTGTCATCCCCGATCGTGTCATGAGAGAAAGAGAAGAGAGGCGAGTGTCAAGGCCGAGAATCTTTCCCCATGTGGCTTTTTGTCCGGCATCAAAAAGGGGTGTGGTAAGTTTTCCTTCGCGTGCTTTAGCCACGTCCATTTGAAGGATTTTTGCCGGTCTTTCTGTGATGAGGTGAAGCCTATCACTGGCCACAGCAAAAAGCCTCACCCCGCCCTTCCCATAACCGGAAGCCTGAAGAGAATTGTCACTCGTGTCATAGATGAAAAAGTTTTGCAGGCTTCCCATGTAGAGTTTTTTTTGCCACAAGAGTATCTGGGAGAGACGAACACCGGGAAGCGAGGTGAGAATAGAAATAGTCTTTTTGTCGTATCGATAGATGACCCCTTCCTGTCTTTCAGCCTCTCCATTTTGACGGCGACTTCGGGAAACCGTTCTATTGATGGCAAGGTAGAGGGTATGGCCATCCCCTGTTATGTCCTGAATGGGTTCTGGAAATTCGGCGGCGATACGGATGTTTGCTGAGGATGGGGAAAGAAAATAAAGAAAAGAGGATTCTCCCATGAGATAAAGCCCTTCTTCT
Source organism: Longinema margulisiae (assembly GCF_025266855.1). GTDB lineage: Bacteria > Spirochaetota > Brevinematia > Brevinematales > Thermospiraceae > Thermospira. The sequence goes on along the minus strand of NZ_CP053071.1, from coordinate 1,071,965 downwards.
GTCCAGATGCCTTTGAGAAGATGACGTTCGCTTGAGAGACTGGCTATTTTCTGCAGTTTGTTTCCTCGAAGAAGGTAGATCTCTGCTGGTTCTCCTGTGAGAAGCCATACCCCATAGGGGGAGGGAACAATACTCCAGAGGTAAGAGGACGAGAGAGGGTATTGTTCTATGACTTCTCGTTTGGTATTGAGAAGATAAAGGGTGGTGTTTGGAATGGCTCCCACATACAGAAAGTGGTCATCGCTCGCCAAAGCGGAAATGATTTCGTGATCAGGAAAGGAGTTGCTCTGGAGAGAATTTCCGCTTATCCAGAGAAGAGAGGCTCCTTCGGCTGTTCCTGCAAGGAGTGTATTTTTCCAGCCAATAGCGCACCAGACGGGATTTGGTGAGGTATAAAGGGAAGAGAAAGAAGAGGAGAGAGAAAGCTCTCCTGCTGATGAGAGGGTGAGGTTACTGAGTTCATACTCTCCAATTCTTTCCCACTGGAAAAAGGGAAGATAGGTGGTCTGAACAGCAAAGGAAAGGGATACAAACACAAAAAAAAGAGGAGAAAGCCTTCTCATAATTTCTCCTTGGATAGGGATAAAGCATTATAGAAGAGAGAGACAATAATCGCAACTTTTGGTAAAAATGGGGCATGTTTTGCCTCTTTCGATTTTGGTATTTGCATTTTTTGTTTCTCTATTGTATGATAAAAGAGAGGAGAGACTATGCCATCGTTTCTGATTTCGCTTGTGATTTTTGGCTTTTCCGTCTATTTGTTTGTGATCACGTTGAGGCGTATCAAACAACTTGAGGATGGGGCTCTTGATGCCCGTCTCAAAAAGGAGATGGAGAGCCTCATCGTTGAGTTTAACGCCGCTGCGACAAGGAATATCTCGATGTTAGAAGCCAAGATTGAAGAACTCCAGAAGCTTCTTCAGAGAGCCAATCAGAAGATTATTCAGTTGGATGAGAAAATCGATAGGGCTCAGCGTCCGATTGTGGTGGAAAAGATTGTGGAAAAGAAACCTGAAAAGAGTTCTTTTCAGGAAATGGGTTCTTCCTCACAGGGCAAGACTCTCCCCGAGGAAGGAAGTTCTCCTATAAGAGAAAAGAAAGAAGTTCCGCTTTCCCGCGAGGAACAACTCAAAAAGTGGCTCAGAGAGGGAAAGACACGAGAGGAACTCTTGGCCATGGGGTTTTTTGAAAACGAAATCAATTTAGTGGAGTTTCTCTACAAGAATGAAATCAAATCCTAAGGAGGAAGATATGGCAGGATTTCAGGTGGTGAAAGATGGGAGTGTGGTGATTGTGAAAATTTCGGGGGAGATGGATGCCCACACCGCTCCTCAGTTAGACAAGGTACTGAAAGAAGCCGCCTCTCAGGGGACAAAGCTTCTTCTTGATATGGCTCAGATGAGTTATATTGCTACGGCGGCGCTGGGTGTTTTGATGGCCAACCACAATACCCTGAAAACAAAAGGGGGGAAGATTGTCATTGCCAACATGCAAGAAAAAATCAAAAAGGTGTTTGATACCATGGGTTTTTCAAAGGTTTTTCCGGTAGCTTCTTCGATAGAGGAAGCAAAAAAACTTTTGTAAGGTTTGTTTCATGGAGGAAAGTATCCAAATTAGTATTCAGGGAGATCTTTCTGAACTGAAAAAGGTACGGGAAAGGCTTGAAGAGTTTTTGCATCAGTGTTCTATGCCAGAAGAAAAGGTGTTTCAGCTTGTTCTTGTGGTGGATGAGGTGGTCACCAATACTATCAAGTATGGGTATGAGAAAAAAGGGGGAGTGGTGAAGGTGAAGGCCTCTTGCCATGAGAAAATGGTAGAGATTATTGTTGAGGACGAGGCTCCTCCCTTTAATCCCCTTGAGTACCCTCCTGTGGATATGGAAGCCCATCTTCAAAAGGGAAATACCCATGGCTTAGGGATCCATGTTCTCAGGACGTATGCCGATGAGTGTGCGTATCAGAGGCTTTCGGGTGGCAATCAATTGATCATACGAAAGAGGGTATCCTCGTAAAGGAAAAAAGTAAGGAGGGAATGATGTGGTTTTGGGCTTTGGTTTTTGTGGGAGTGGCGGTGATAGTGGTGGGATTTCAGTTTGCTCTTTTTTTAGGTGCCCCATGGGGCGATTTTACCTTGTGGGGAAAATTTCCTGGAAAAATGCCTGCTTCGATAATAAGCTAAAGAACAGAGAGAAGAATCTCTATACCCCGTTGAAAAAGGTGACGACTTATGTCATCAGGCATGAACTCCGGTTTACTTACCCATGAGAGGGTCATGGTGTCGTGGTAAGTGCAGACACCCAGGACAGTTTCCGTGGGAAGTCCCTGGGCGATAGGGCCATAGATAGCCTTGACAAAGGCAGGAAATCCATCTACTATCCCTATATTGGTGAGAGAGAGATCATAGTCCTTGCGCGTATCAAAGCGTCTTCGTCTCTGGAAGCCGTGAAGAAGGGCTCTTTTCAAATCCTGTTCGGATCGATAATGAAAGTAGAGAAAATCTGTTTGTTTTATCTGAAGGTCAAGCAGGCGTTTGAAAAAACGACACCTCTCCCAGAAAGGGCGAGAATCTGAAAAGTCCACCGTGGTTCGAATGGTGCCATTGAAAAGCCCAAACGTATCAGGGGAAAGACCATACAGTGGCCGAAGATTGACAGGAGAGAGGACAGTTCTTTGTGGGCGTTTGTGGCCGCATCCCTTTTCGTAAAAAGCTTGAAGAAAACTCACAGCCAGAGCCGCATGTACCGTCGTGTGTTCTTTTTGTGTTTTTTCTCTCAGTTTTCGGGTGGTGGAGGGGGGAAAAGCATGCGAAAGAAGGCGATAGTGCCAGTGAGAGGGCCAGGAGGGTTCAGAAAGGATTTCCTGAAGACTTTTCCACCAGTTTTTTTTCGTGCTTCTCTCGGAAATATATTTGTCTTGCCAGGTTGTGGTGAAGTGTTTTGCAAGAACATCATCCCAATCGCAGGTAGGAAGAGGGGAAGGGTCTTTCCCATCGAGAATGGCGAAAAGGGTTTTAAGCCAGCTGATAGCCCCTATTCCATCGACAAGGGCATGATCAAAATGAGCATAGAAAAATCCCCCTTGAGGACTTTTGTAAAGTTTTATCCTGAGAAGAGGAAGAGAGGGGTCGTCAAAAAGTTGCCCCACTTGAGAAGCCACGGCATCCCAGATATCGGGCACTTCTTCAAAGGTCACAGGAAGAAGAGAGGTGTCAGTGGTGGTGAGAATACCGCGCTCTTTTTCTCTCAGAATAACACGGGTTTTGCCGAAGGGGAAGAGGCTCTCCATTTTCTGGAGGGCACTTCTTACCACCTGCTCTTCTGGAAGGGGCTCACAGAGCAGGGCGATACCAAAATTGATAGGAAGAGGTGTGTGTTTTCGTCTTGAGGCTCGGTAGATCCATTCTTCCATGGCAAACAGATTTCTTTCCATAGTATCCTCTTTTCGAGACCCTTGCACATTCGTGCAAAGGTCTCTTTTCGTTGGTTTTTTAGGATATGAAAAAACAAGAAAAAAATCAAAAAAATCCTTTGCGGATTTGGTCGTGACCTCTTTTCTTTAGGTTGAGAGTAAGGTTTTTTCAAAATTTGCAAAAAAGAGAATGTTTATATACAATGTACCTGTTAGTAAAGGAATCGTGGAGGGATATATGACGGCACTCAAAAAGTTATGGTTTTTTCTTGTTCTTTCTTTAGGATTAGCGACGCTTTTGATTGTTCTTTTTCCTTATGAGAGAGTGTATCTTTTGATGCTTTTTCTTGGTATGGTGGGGGTGGGGGTTACGTATTTGTATGTGACAGGGGCCACGTTTTCTTTTGTTTCCCATGATGCGGCCTTGCTTTCTGCTTTTGGTGTCTCGGGTGTTTTAGTTGGGGTGGTGTATGAGTTGTTTTTGTTGATGAATGCCCCTTCTTCTCCTGCTTTTATGTATCCCCTTCATTTTCTTCTCGCTCTCTGGATGACGTTCTGGCTTTTTGTGGGGGCGTGGTATGCCCATAGACGAATTTCTCTTTACTGGCCTTTTGTAGTGGTGTATGGGCTCTTTTTGGTGGGGCTGTGGTGGATTCTTCGGGAATATGCGGCAGTTCTTTTGCCGTTATGGAAGAATCTTTTTCTTCCCTTTGCATTGTGGTGGATTGTGGGAATAGAGGTGGTTCTTCTGGTGACACTGGGTCTTCTCTTTGTCTGGCGGCATCGTATTCTTTCCACAGTGTATACGGCCTTTGTTCTTTGGGTATTGTTTCGTATGATAACGGGGGTTTTCTGGTGGCAAGTCGCGAAAACGGAGGATTCGTTTCTCTGGCTTCAGTATATCCTTACTCTTGAATGGATTGGACTTCTTTTTGGATTAGATGGGGTTATCTATAGTGGGATTCAGTATCCATTGCACAAGCTAAACAGGCAACTTCAGGTTTTGCAAGAGGAGAATATGCTTTCTCTTCGGTTGGATAGAGTGACAAGGACACTCAATGCTGAGGCTTTTCAGGATATGGTGCGGTATGAGGTATTGAGGCAGAAAAGACAAAAGTCTGATCTTGGGCTTTTGGTGATTGAGGCTCTCATTGAGATGGCATCGACAAATTATACCTGTCCTGATAATGTGCTTGGGCTTCTTGCGGCTTCGTTTCGGGCTAATCTCAGGGCGCATGATGTGATTTCTCATTGGGGAGGGGGGAGATTTGTGATTCTTTTCATGGATACGGACCTGGTGGGGGTGTGTGCGGTGGGGAAGAAGATGCGGGAGGTGGTGTCGATGAGTGAGTATCTCTGTGGGAATACCAGTGCCAAGGTAACACTTTTTATGGGGGCGTCAGTCTATGTGCCGGGGATGAGTGTGGAGGATTTTCTTTCGGTGGGGTTTGCGAATCTTCAAAAAGCCAAGGAGAAAAAGGCCACAGACGTGGTCACAGAAGTGATTTTTGATTATCCTGAAAAATCATAGTCAGGAAGAGTGTTTGCCCATTGGATATAGCGATCGACGTCGAATTTTCTTTTGCAGCCGCTGAAGGTCATGGGTCTTATCTGACCGATGATGGGTTTGTCTCCATAGGGTCTATCGTGAAGACCACCAATGCTCCAGAGAACTCCTACATAGCCGTTTGGATCTCTTCCATCGAGAAGGTAACTGTCATTGAAAAAAATAGCCCATTCGATGGCCTTTTCTGGAGAGGGGGACCACTCGAGGATCTTTTTTGCCCAGTACATGCGAAGATAGCCGTGAAGATAGCCGGTGAGACGAAGAGAACGCTGACAGGCGTTCCAGAGAGGATCATGGGTTTTCTCCATCTCAAGGGTTTCTCTGTCGTAGAGGTATTCTCTCGGGTCATCGCGATGGCGGTCAAGGGATTTTTGTGCCCATGAGGGAATGCCTTCCCAGCTATCATAATATGGCTGGTAAAAGACAAAATTATCTGAGAGTTCTCGTCTCACAATGAGTTCTTCGAGAAAAACCTGTCGGTTGATGTCGCTTATGGTGGGATGATGATGGATTTCGTAGGCCACCCTTTGGGGAGAAAGCTGGCCAAAATGAAAATATCCCGAGAGACGGGAAGTCGCAAAAGCCATGGGATCGTTTTTTTCGGTGGCATATCGGTGAATGCCTGCTTGTAAGAACTGAAGAAATGTCTCCCAGGCGGCTGTTTCCCCGGGCTTGGGGGAGAAGGGGGGCAAGGATGAGAAGGATGGCCACAAAAGAGAAGGAGAATATCCTTTCCATGGATAGGGGTGAATGATTGGTTTGGGGATATCGGTGAGAAAAAAAGGCAAAAGGCGTTGAATCTTTGGGCGAAGGGTTCTGGCGGCGAATTCAGCATGATCACTGGCTTTCCAACAGGGGACGATGTTGTGGGTATCTACTTCGATAATCGTTTTGGGAAGGTTTTGTGTGAGGATGGTTTTCCATTGTCTTTTTATTCGGAGGGGGTCAAAGTCGGTCACGACCACTTCGGGGTTTATTTTGAGAAGAAAGGAGATGAAATCCTCTTCTATAGTCCCAGAGACAAGAAAAAAGGGGATCTGGTATTGAGAAAGGGTGTTAGCAACCTCTTTAAGGCCCTCTATCATGAAGGCAAAATGCCATGATTTCGCGCCTAAAAATTGCTTAGCAAGATAAAAAACCACAACGAGGGGGAGTTTTTTTTCAATGGCCTTTTGCTGGGCAAAAAGAAGGGCCCAGTTATCGTACACACGCTGGTCTCGACTCATCCAGTAAACGACACACTGTTCCGTTTTTTGATGCGAAGAGAGATATCTTGTTCGCTCTGTCATCAATTTAGTAAGGTATTTCAAAGGGTTCTTTGGGAGGAAGGACTGGTTGGGGGATGGGGAATCCTTCACCCCCTAAATAGCGGAGGGGTTTACCTTCAAGATAGAAATATACTCCCTTGATATTGGGAAACTGACATGCGGTGAGTACTATCTGATAGATCTGAAGTTTATACCCCTGAAGGCCATAGGCGTTGTAGGAAAACTCTTCGCTTACATCGATATGGGCGTATCCATCTTTGATCCAGAGGCGTTTGATTTTTGTGTCGGGAGGTATCAGGTTGAGGTCGTCGTATTCCCGTGCCTTGAGAAGGGCCTGGAGGGTGGCTTGAAGAATCCCTTCTCCTTCTTCAAGGGGTATGGTATGGGGAACAAGGCGCACCCCTTTTTCTAATTGCTTAGCCAAGTAAATAACCACCTCTTTTGTTGTTTTTTGCGATGTTTTTTGCTGAGAAGAGGGGGGTTTTTGAGAAGAGGAAGATTTATTCTGCGAGGTTTCTTGAGAGGCAATCTTGCCGGAGGTGTCAATGGCAATATTCCCTGAGAAGACCAGAACAAGGGCTAAAAGGGCACCGGTAACTAACCACAAGAGAGGGAGATAACGGGAGGATTTTCGCCGTCGGCGAGAACGCTTTGTTTTCTCTGCCATAGGTTATTTGTGGCACTCAGCTTCCTTCTCAAGGATCAGTTTGTAGAGATCGTGGGGGGTTTTGACTTTTTTGATAGCTTGGACCATGTCTGTTTTTTCGTAGATCTCTACAATGATTCGGAGAATCTCCAGTTGCTGTTGAGGGCTGTATTCATCAGAGGTAATCACCGCCAAAAAGAGATAGGAAGGCTGTTTATCATAGGCTTCGAATTCTCTGCCTTCAGGTTCGTAAACAAAGAGGAGATGAAGGTCTTTGACATGGGGACTTCGCCCGTGGGGTATAGCAAGACCGTTTCCCAGTCCTGTTGATCCCTTTTTTTCTCTTTCTACCATGGCTTTGTAGGCTTCTTTCTTGTCAATTCCATGGATCTCCTGAAAAAGTTCAGCAAGTTCCTCAAAAATTTCGTTCTTTTTCGTTGCCTTGAGGCCTATGCGAACAAAGCGCTCCTCAAGGATTTCACGGAATAACATATGATTCCTCCTTCCACCACAACGAACACTCTGATGGATGTTATTATAGACCCTTTTCTAAAAAAACACAAATTTTTTGAAGGTTTTTTTGAAAGGGTGAGGTTGACATTTTTTGTTTCATATTTATTTCACCTGGGGGATAGGGCTATTACTTTATTTCAGCAAAGGGGTATGGTTGGCTGAAACAAGGGGATAGCTCCTCACTATTGGGCACTCTCAGGAGACTATGCTTTGCCCATTCCCATGTTCTCCTCAATTCTCTATTTGACTTTTTCTCAAACTAAGCATATAATGAAAAACTCACAAGGAGGAGACATGGAAATCTACAGCGTGTGGCGGATTACTGATACCACCATTGACGTGGAAGGGCACGGCGAATGGCCGCGTCTTATTGCGCTGAGGGATATAGAAGATGGTTCCACGTTTCTCATCAAAAAGAAAAAACAACTTCGACCAAACGCCTGGAGGCTTTTTACACCCCTTCTTCGACCTGATCATAACTACGAACTTATTGTTCATAATCGCTCTTTTTTTGTGGAGTTTAGTGAGGCTTACTGGGCGCGTTTTCATTTTCGGGGATGGCTTGGGACAAGACGGTATGGGAACACAACCATCTTTCGACTTTTTGCTCCGAGGGCAAAACGGGTGATTCTTTCCCTTTTTGAATTTCCTTATCAGGAAACAGAACCATCCCCTTGCTATCAGGGAGAAATCCAGATAGAGATGAAACGAAAGAAGGCGGGGGTATGGGAAGCCATCGTTCCCAAAAATTGTACAGGATATTACTATGGCTACCGGGTTTTTGGTCCTAAAGGTCCTGGAGAGTTGTTTCATCCAGGCTACATTGTTGCAGATCCGTATGCCAAGGCGGTGGCGAGTTATATTGGCTATCCACAGCGGCACCTTGGTCTCATTGTAGAGGACAATTACCAATGGAAGAAGCCCACCATTTCTCTTCCAAAGCCCCATGAGTGGATTATCTATGAGTGCCACCTTCGGGATATGACCATGCTCTCCGAGGGTTGTCAAAGAAAAGGCACATACGAGGGTTTTGTCGAACCCCATCAGAAGGGGGGTATAGCCCATCTCAAAGAGATAGGCGTGAATGCTGTGGAGTTTCTTCCTCTTCAGGAGTTTTGTGAGATAGAACCTCCCTTTGGGGTGAAAGGCGCTTCTCCTTTCTATAATGATTTCAATCCCTATAGTCGAAACCATTGGGGATATATGACCACATCTTTTTGATTACGTTTCCAACAGGAGACCTGAAAGAGAGAGAAAAGGATAAAGAAGTTACCCCTGGCTCAAAAGATTTTTGTCAACTGTAGTATACAGGGAACATTTTAGATAAACAAGTTTTTTCTGGGGAAAGTACCCTTTTTAGGCCATAAAACAGGGCAATAAGTACGTACCATCCCTATGTTTTATATCACATCCTGCCAGTAGACACCATCGATAGCCTCATCACGATTATAGTAGTAATGCAAACGCACAGCAAGAACATTGGTTGCCCCTTCTCTTTTCCATACCCCCACATCCATTCTCTGGTTTATGGTTCGCATCAGCCGTTCTGCCCTTGAGGTTGTTCTTGGCAAACCATCTTCACTGTCACAGGCGAACATGTCTTTTTGAGCACGAAGAAGATAATAAAAACAATGTTTGCGCCCTTTTTCGTGAAATAAGTCAAGAAGATTCTGAATATGCTGTCTGCGCTCGCTTTGATAACCAAGTCTTGTTTGCCAGTCATTTTTGTAACCCAAGAAACAGGCTTTCCCTGTTTCAGCGACAATATTTGTCCACTCAGAAGAACGATATCTCACTCTATCAAGACGAAGAAAATACTTCAATTGATAACTTACATGCCACAAACATCGTTGAAAAACGATACCGGGATGTTTGCCCTGGTTAATCCCTGTATCTCCATCGACAACAAGAAAAAACCGAGAAAAAGAGTGTTTTTCTTGAATGGGCTTAAGAAGTTTGTCCCAACCTGCATGGTAATTATCCACAAGAAGGCCTGCTATTCTTGTATTTTTTCCTGTCAATGGGGAGGCTTGTTGCCTCTCCTGCAAAAGAATTTTAGCTTCTTCTCCTTTTTTCTTGCCCTGAACAGGAATACCCGTCCCATCGGCTTCTCCACAGGGTTTTTCTTTTTCTGAGATACTGAAATGTATCTTTCTCCCAATATTTTGAAGGTTTTTCCAGAGGGTGCTAAGACCTATTTTATACCCTGTGAAGGAAAGAATACGAGCGGCCACTCGATAGGTGGTAAGAGCCCCGGCTAAAGCCACTCTGTAGATATCTTTCAGGATTTGCCTTTTTCGCTTTTCTACACCAAGAAGAGATCTTGTGAGAAAAAGTTTTCTTCCACACTTTTTGCATTGAATTTGGAGCTGAGGAAGAGTGATCTTTCCAAAGGGCATCAGAACAAAAACAGTGTTTTTTCCATGCTTTGTTTTCCATATGAAGTGATGTTTTTCTCCGCATGTACAGGTGATACGACCTTCTTTTATTTCTTTTTCTGCCACTTCTACAGAAATCTGATGAACAAATGACTCAAACACTCCTTTGATGGCCTGGAGAAAAACCACCACTAACGTCTCAAGTTTTGTGTCAGGGTAGTCGATAGTCAAAGTGAAGGTGAATTCTTTACGCATGGGTTCCTCCTTGTGTCCTATTATCGGCCAGGGAGGAACTTTTTTTGCTTTTCCTCATCTTCCCACTGCAGGTCTCCTGAAAAAAACGTTACCATCTTTTTTTGCCCCGGAGAATTATTATGCGAGTGGAAACCTCTCACCTCACAGCTGGAATGGGCTTGATGGTCATCAGGTGAGAGGGATGAAGGCCATGGTGGATACCCTTCATGAGGCGGGAATAGCGGTTATCATGGATGTGGTGTACAACCACGTCTCTCTTTATGATCTGAATGCCCTCCGATTGATTGATAGGCGATACTACTTCTGGACATCTCATGGACATGACGAAAGCCGAACGGGATGTGGAAATGATTTTCGTAGTGATCGTCCCATGGCAAGGCGGCTCATTGTGGATAGCCTCATCCACTGGGTCAAAGAATACCATATCGATGGTTTTCGTTTTGATTTAGGAACGGTGATAGACTGGAAGACCTACACTCTTCTTGCCCGCAAGCTTCGAAAAATCAAACCAGATATCTTTCTCACGGCTGAACCCTGGCATGGGGGAAGAGGAGGGACACGGGACGGAGGAGACTATTGTCTTCTTCCTGGACGAAACGGTTTTGCTTCCCTTGGCATCAGTGCCTGGAATGATCGTTTCCGAAACCTTGTTCGTGGAGGAACGCATGCGACGGAACACCCCTCTTATGGACTTGTTTTTGGCAAAGTCTCTCCAGATGAAGTCTGGCATGCTATCCAGTGTTATCCAGAGATTTTTCATAGACCGGAGTTGAGTGTGAATTATATAGAATCTCATGATAACCATACCTTTACCGATTTTTTGCGAATAGGAAATGGAAACGCTACCTTTACGACTGAGTACAAACCTGAGGAAATTCTTTCTTCTTCTGTGCTTACTCCCCACCAATTTGACCAGGCGAAGCTTGCCGCCTTTGTTCTTTTTTGTTCTCCGGGAGTGATTATGATCCATGAGGGGCAAGAATTGGGACGCATGCGAATCGTTTATCCCCCCGATGGAAGTTTTTCTCTTCTTGGGAATGTTCACTGGCACAAGAGTCCTCAGGGAGAGTGGATCAACCATCATCAGCACTGGCCAAAACACAAAGCAAAACCCTGGACCATCGATGGCGACGGATATGAGAAAGACAATCCAACAAACTGGATAAATTGGGAACTCAAGGATATCAACCGGCCTTTGTACGACTTTTATCGTTCACTTATCGCTTTTCGTAAAAACCATGCCTGGATAGGAAAACTAAAGCCTCCTCATCTCTTTCGTATTGATCCTGTTGAAGGAAGTGGCATAGGATGGGGTGCCTCTCATAAAGGTAACACGCTCTTTTTCTTGATCAACTTTTCTGCAGAAAAAGCGACGTTTGCCTTTGAAAAGCCTCTTCGTGTACTCTTTGCCACTCATCCTGAGGAAAAATATTCCGGGGAAAAAGCAATAACTCTTTCTCCTTTGCGGGGAGTTGTGCTTACCTTCTGAAAGCCGTGGAGGTCTTGAGTTTTTTTGAGGGTTTTGCGTTATGAGAGGGGAGATTGTGTTTTCCCGCAAGTTGGAAAAGAGAAATAGAGAGAATTGGCTATTTCCTTATTTCAGCAAAACCGCTTTTTGCTGAAATAAGGAAATAGCCTCATCAAAACATCCGCTTTTTGTGAGCCAATACCCTCTTGTCTTTCCTATTTCAAGATGCTTTCGTCTTCCTGAACCACATCTGGTACGGCTGTTTCCTGCGTTTTTGTTTCTTTTTCCGGGAGGGGAGGAGTTGTTTTTGATTTTTCCCCCGTGCCACCCTCTTTCATAGCGTAGAGAGAAAATTTCGATTCCTCTGACCGTTGTCTACTTTCGGCAAATTTCTGTTTGATCTCTTGGAGCTTCTGAATAGAAGCCTCATGGGTAATAAGGCTTCGTATACTTCTTGTATCGTCAAGGGCTAAATTGACCTGGATGGGATAGCGCATAATCTCACGGTTACCACTGATATAGATCATCACTGTGGGGAAAATAGTATGCGGATTGTCAAAATCTATCACTTCAGCCACCTCACCCGTACTGAGAACAACAAAAGACCCCACGGGAAAGATGGGTTCGGTGGCAAGATAGGATGGAATATCCGTAATAAACGACTTGGCAAGCCTGGGAGCAAAGCTTATCCCACTCTGCTGATATATCTCTATCAAAGCTGCCCAGAAAGGACGAGCAGGCCTATAGGGATGATCAGAGGTGATGGAATCAAAAAGATCGCAGATGCTGACTATCTGAGCGGCCTCTCCCATTTGTTCTCCTCGAAGTCCAAAGGGATAGCCCTTTCCTGATACCTTTTCGTGGTGAAGGAGGACGATCTTCTGGACAATTCCCCCATAGTCTGAGTATCGTTTCAAAAGTTCATAGCCATAAATGGGATGTTTTCGAAGAATGTCTGCTTCGGCTTCTGTGAGAGGTATGGTTTTGTTTAAGATTTCTGGAGAGATCAGAGTTTTTCCGATATCATGCAAAAGACCAGCTAGTCCTAAGACCTTCAGTCCAGTCTCATTGTAATTGAGTTTTTTCCCAAACAAAACAGAAAGGAGGGAGACATTGATCATGTGAGTATAGGTAGTTTCATCAAAGTTTTTGGCATCTAAAAGATTCAGAAGGGCTGTTTGAGAGGATTGGATACTTTCAACAAAGCCATCGACGACTTTATTCACCGCTTCTTTGGGGAGAAGAGATTTTTTCTTGATGGCTTCTTCTATTTCTTTGGAAACATCTATCGCTTCTTTCATCAGGGAGTCATCTATCATTCCTCTCTTTGGTTCTCCTTCAGGGGAAGATCCTTGTGCTTCTTCTCCCAATTCGGGAAGAGGTCTGTCATAATACACCTTTTGAATACCACGGGCAAGAAGAGAAGCAATAAATTCTCGTGTCAAAGGTATCCTGGCATCAAGAAGTTTTTCCCCCTTCATGGAATAGAGGTCTCCTTTGAGAATCATACCCGGGTACAAAAACTTGGTGAAGAGTTCTACTCTCTCTATCTGTGGCATCTTATGCCTCTTCTATCATCCTGAGAAATTTAGTAGGTTCTACATAAAGCATTTTTTGATATTTTGAGGGAGAAATTGTAGAATGAAGACCAAAAATGGAATAAAGGGTATACGAGGAACTCGCAGGAAATTGTCTTTCCACGGTACCCTCTATATCTACTATATCTTTCTCTGTTATCGGTAAAGGCTTGCGAAAAAAAACGTGAATTGTATCCCCTGTGTCCATGACCCAGTAGGCTTCTTCTTTTACTGTTTGTTTTACAAAACGGGCCTTTATTACTCGCTGGAGATAGGCTTCAAGCATGGCCTCTTTTTTACTGAAATACGTTTCCAGTTGGGGGTATTTGATGAGAATCTGGTAGGTGTCCAGAAGATTTTTGACGTCCTTGTAGGCCGGAATGGTTTTGTAAATCCGTTCCCACAACCTGAGTGCCTGATAAATCTCATCTGATTTAAAATACTGAGCCGCGATGATATACAGAGCATCGGCTAAATGGATTTTTGAAAGCCTATTACTATAGCGGGAAACAAGGTCTTCGGCTTCCTTGAGGCGATTGAATTTCACATAATTGTCGACCATTTTGACCAAGGCTTCTTCAAAATAGTCAGGAACATCAAGAAGAAGTCTGTAGGTATCAATGGCTTTTTGATAATTCTTCAGTCGGCTATAACACTCAGCCTGGAGAAATCGCACACTCTGGATAAAGGTGTCCTGGGAAACCTTGTAGTTTTTGGTAATAGCCTCAAGTTGAGAGAGAGCTTCAGAAACCATACTTGATTGAAGGTACACCTTGGCTAAAAGGAAACGGCCGCGAAAATGGTCTCCTTTCATTTTGACGAGTATCTCCAAATACTCTCTGGCCTTGCGGTAGTTTTTGGTATCATAGAGAATCTCGGCTGCGGAATAAAGGGCTTTGCTATTATTGGGGTTTTTGTCTAAAACCATCACATAATAGCCAAGGGCTTCTTTTTTTCGCTTGATTTTGTTATAGAGTTCAGCAATCTTGAGATACATCTGCATCGCAATGGTATCCTCTGATGTTCCACTCATAGAAGCGGCCACCGAGGCCTTTTCATAATATTCTACCGCCTTGGCGTAGTCCCCTAATCCCTCATAGGCCTGAGCCATATAGTATTTCAAAATATAGTTATCGGGATGCTGAACGGCATACTTTTGAGCTAATGAAAGGGCTTTTTTGTAATGTTTTCCCTGAAGAGCTTTTTCTATGCCTGTAAGGGCGGTATCCCTTGTCAGAAAACGGATGAGAAAAAACACCCCGAGTCCCACAAGAAAAAGCGCTACCCCAATCCAGATGAAAAGACTCACGTTCAGCCACTCCACGTAGGTCCCTCCTTGTGCGCTTTGCCTATATGTATCGGCAGTAATGTCTTGAAAAATTGAGACTTTCAAGAAAAAAGAGGCAGAAGAAAACGGATTGTTTTGTCGTATGGGCGAGGGGGAGAGAAGATAGGGTGAAAGGCTTTAGGGTTATTCCCTTATTTCAGCTGTTTTGCTGAAACATCGTAATAGCCCCTCCCCATCCCCTTTCTTTTTTCTCTCTTTTTAACTTTTTTTATTTTCTACCGATAGAAAAAACGAGGAAAAAAGATTTTCCTAGTCACAGGAGGCCATTGATGAGAAGAATAAACAAAATTTTTCTTCTTTTGTCTACTTTGGCAGTGTTTGCCTTTGCCTATGAAGCCAAAGCCGAACTCTCCGCCCCGAATAGAGAACTCAAGGTAAGTATCCAGTATCGTTTAGACGGAGAGAGCGTTACTATAACCCTACCCCAGAGAGCACGCATTCAACTCATTGTTGGTACGAACCAGCAGCCCATTTCCGTTTACCAGAATGGCAATGTTCTGACCTTTTCAAAACTCTCCGAGATAGGCAAAACGGTTCAGATATCCTACAGTATTCCCACAAGCGCAGAAGAGTTCTTTCTTGAAGAATGGCTTCCAGTATGTTCTGAAAAGGGGTTTGTGTCTATAAATACTTTGTCTCCGCAAGGTTACCGTTTTCTTATCTTTCCTTATGAACGAAGAAGAAGTGATGGCTATACGCTTGACCCTTCTATGAAACCTCGCCTCATTTATGGTCGTTATAGCATAGTTGATGATTCGTACAGTCAGAAAAAAATCACGGTGTTTTCTCATATGAAACTGCAGACGGAAGTGTCGACCCTTTTTGCCATGCTTCGAACCATGGAAAGTATTCTTTTTCCTCTTCAGGTGAATACTATTGATTTTGTCACTCTTCCTGCCTGGCAGGGAATGGTATTTACCAACAGCAATCAAATGGTGGTCATTGTTGGGAATACCACTCCCGAAGCCTTCAAAAATGCGATTGTCTCGTTGTACTTTTTCTCTCTTGTCAACTCTTCGTGGAGACAGACCTTGAGTGATTATTACAAGCGACTACTGGCTGATGATGGAAGCCTTCAAACAGACGAAGCCGTTCGTCTTCCTGTTCCTTCAGATAGCTATTATCAAAACGTTCTCAAAACGGGTTTCCCTTCTGCGGAGAGGCTTGTGGTGGACATCAATTCGATGGAGAAAAATTATGTACTTCTCCAATTTGGATTTTTTACCGTACCGGAGAAACGTTTTCATGAAGCCGTCAAAAAACTTCTTGCCAATTCTACCAATCAAGCCTGGGATTTTTCTCCGCTCTTTGAAGGAACCAATGAAAAAGAAAATACGGTTATTCAATGGGCTATTGAAAAACTTCTTCCCACTCCATCTTTTACCCCTGACCTCTCTGTCAAGTTTCCTTATGCGTATCGAAATTTCACAGAAATCGATATTCCAGCCAAAATAAATGGCACTCTCACCAATCTCCTCTGGAATGGTTCGCGGACAATAGCCTTAAACGAGACATCGAAGGAGGTTATCCTTGATCCGGAAAGAAAAATTCCGCAGTGGAACTATGCTAATGATCTCTGGATTCCCCCCGAAGAAAAACCTCTCTGGGATATTGTTCTTGCGACAGCTCAGAACCACAAGGTCTTCTCCTCTGATTCTACACGGGAAATTCTTGCTATAAAAAGGTTTTCTGCTCCTTCGCCCAACAAGTGGAATATTCCGGCCGGAAATCCTGTGTACGTGGTGATAAGTCGTATCTATACCACCTATCAGAACAGGATGACAGTGGCCCTCAAAGAGATGGTGATTACTCTTAGCGAAAATCGGGCTTCCGTTGTTGCCTACCGACTCCGTTTCTAAAACTTGCAAAAGGCAAAAAAATATGGTATAATATACTCTCATCTGGGGCCGTGGCGCAGTTGGGAGCGCGTTTGAATGGCATTCAAAAGGTCGTGGGTTCGAATCCCATCGGCTCCAAAAAAGGCACACCTTCAAAGGTGTGCCTTTTTTTCAAGGTACTCAAAGTACGACACTTATCCCTTCTCTGGCAAGAAACGTCGGAGGAAAAATTCTCTGAGCCTCTTTTTCAATAGCAAAGCAGGCTTCATCTGTTCTATCTGGGTCATGATGAAAAAGAGCTAATTTTTCTACCCCGGCTTGTTGGGCTACCTGAATAGCCTGTCCCCATGTGCTGTGTCCCCATCCCAATTTTGCCTCAATCTCTTCGTCGGTATATTGAGCATCATGAATCAGGAGATTGGCTTCCCTTGCCACCTGGACGACTCTTTCGTCTAAAGATCCCTTGAAGTGTTCTGTATCGGTAGCGTACACAAGAGTTTTGCCACCATATTCAATACGATAGGTGTAGGCAATACCAGGATGAATATGTCTTTTTGCCTGGACCTTTATGCCCTCAAGTTGGTATCCCCCTTCTGAGAGATCATAAAACGCCATCTTGGCTGGAAGATGTGAGATTTTTACCGGCCAGTAATCATACTGCATCTGACCGGAGAATACGTCTGCAAAATGTCTATTTGCCCGCCCTGGACCAAAGAGATGCATCTCAAAAGCAGGGATATAGATAGGAGCAAAAAAAATGAAACCCTGAATATGATCCCAATGGGTATGACTGAAAAAAATATACAGTTTGGGGGCTTTGCCTGTCTTTTGAAATTCCTGCACAAGATTTTTTCCCAGCATCCGGATTCCTGTGCCCGCATCAAGGATAATTTTTTTCTCCTCGTCAATGCTTACTTCCACACAGGAGGTGTTGCCGCCCACTTCTAATTTATCCCTGTCTGTCAAAGGGCTGGAGCCACGAACCCCCCAGAAACGCACTACCATAGGACCTCCTTTGTTTTTCATTATCGGATAGGGAATAAACAAAAATAAAGCAAAAAGAGACCCTTACACGGTTTTTTCTTCCCCTGTTTGGGTCAGGGGCTACGCCCCTGAAACCCCGCTTTTTCCATTTACAAGGGCTTATTTGTCTTTTTTATCCACAACAATAGGATTGCTTATTATAGATTAAGGAATATTTTTATACTATTTTTTGTTT
Organism: Longinema margulisiae; assembly: GCF_025266855.1. Taxonomy (GTDB): domain Bacteria; phylum Spirochaetota; class Brevinematia; order Brevinematales; family Thermospiraceae; genus Thermospira. The sequence goes on along the minus strand of NZ_CP053071.1, from coordinate 1,054,481 downwards.
TTTTATTACTTTCTTGAGACCTTTGCCCATTCGTGCAAAGGTCTCTTTATGTGTTAAAGAAACGCCTCCTCAAGGGGATAGGCAAGCACACCATCCTTGAGTTTTGGTTCAAACCAGGTAGATTTAGGAGGCATGATTTTATTTTCGTCTGCTACAGCTAACAATTCTGAGAGACTCACAGGATAGAGGGCAAATGCCACCGCGGCTTCTCCTTTGTCCACAGCTTCTATCAGGCTTTTTGTTCCCCGGATGCCTCCTACAAACTGGATCCGTTTTGAGGTTCTGGGATCTTCAATGCCTAACATGGGTTGAAGAATCATTTTCTGAAGAAGACTGACATCTAAAGATTCTATGGGATCAGAAGGAATAATCCTTGAAGGAATTGTGATGTGATATATCTGACCATCAAGATACATGCCAATCACTCCCTTGCGTGGAGAATCAAGGGAGCTACTTACATCCAGGGCAAAGCGTTCCGCTAATCTTTCTAAGAAACGATCGGCGGTCATTCCATTGAGATCAAGCACCAATCGGTGATAGGGCAAAATAGCTAACTCATGAGAAGGGAAAAGAGCGGCCATAAAATACGCATATCCTTCTCCCTTTTCTCCATAACGCTTCCATACGTTATAGGCGGAGGCTGCCCGGTGATGTCCATCAGCAATATAAAACCTTTCCACGTCTTCAAAATATTCCTGAATGGTATGAATCATTTCCTCACTTTCGATGACCCAGAGTTTATGTTCTACATTCTGCGCGTCGGTAAAATGATATTCTGGGGGATAGGCCATAATGGTGGCTTTCAAACTTTCCCATGCCCCCATATCGCGAAAGGTTAAGAAAACGGGTCCCGTTCCCACTTTGGTAATGGCAATGTGTTTTGTTCTATCTTCTTCTTTGTCTTTTCTTGTTAGTTCATGTCGTCGAATATCCCCTTTCTCATAATCCTCACAGCGAACAGCGGCATAGACAGCGGTTTGTTCTCTTTCCTGCCATTTTTGCCAGAGAAAATACAGACAGGGTTTTTTTTCCCGAAAAAGCCACCCTTTCTCCCGAAATTGCTCTATCATTTTTCTCGCTTCTTCATACAGCCTTTCATCATGTTCATCCCATTCTGGAAAAAGAGCGTCTGGTCTCGTAATTCGAAGAAAGCTCTTTTCTTTGCCTTGAATCATATGAATGGCCTCTTCTCTTGACATCACATCATAAGGGGGGGATTGAACCTCTGCTACCATATTCGCAGGTGGCCGAAGTGCCGCAAAAGGCCGAATTACCATGATAACCTCCTCGTATAGCTCGTAAAGGAAGTATATTATACAGCCAAAAGCCTCTTTTTTGCAATGAAGTAATGAGATATGTGTATGGCTTTGTCTTAGTTTAGCTCTTTCTTGAGAAAATGAGTGATTTGGGGAATACTTTTGGGGTATATTTTTGAGAGGAAAAGGGGATGGTAAAACCCTTGGCTATTACCTTGTTTCAGCAGAACTCATGAGACAAGGGGAAGAAGAGGTGAGGTTTTAGCCTTTGGCTATTACCCTATTTCAGCAAAATCATATGCTTTGGGGTCAACTAGGATAGTACCACTGTTCCTTCGGCTATCACCTTATTTCAGCAAACCCCCTTCTTTTAGCTGAAACATGGTAATAGCACAAAAAAAATTTTCCACATAACAACTTTCTAACCACTTCTGGACAACCTTGACAATATTTTTTCGATAATATATACAAAGAAAAAAACAGGAGGCTCCTATGACAAAAGATGTTTTCACCTACAGCGAAGAAGAGACTATCCAATTTTTTGAAGATCTCTTCTGGCACGGAAAAATCCGCTGTCCCCGATGTGAAAATTCCGCCTACCGACTCTCCAGTCGTCCTCTCTACCAGTGCAGGCATTGCCGTTACCAGTTTTCCATCAAAAGCATTTCCATTATGCGCAAAAGCCATCTTTCTCTCAAAACCTGGCTCTGCGCTATGGCTATTATCTGTGAAGGAAACGTTAACGGCGTTGGGCTTGCCAAACATCTTGGGGTAAGCTACAAAGCCGCCTGGCTACTTCTCCACAAGGTCCGCAACCTGATGCGAGCCCTTTCGGCAAGGCAAAAACACCACCTTCGCCACCTTCTTCGGAAATTTTTTCTTCTCCCTGGCATCAAAAAAGTCCAGAGGGAAAAGAAACGGCCCTTTCAGGTTATCGAATGTGATAATGCGTCCTCTCCCACCCATTTTCACATTCACCTTGTAGAGAATATCTCGTGCGATAGTCTTAAGACACTCTTCTCCTGTAAAAATACCGCGGCGATTCTTGAGGTCCCTGAAGCTTTTTCTGATATCTTTCAGCAACTTGTTAACCGACTTGAAAACCTTTATCACCATGGCTGTCGAAAACACCCTCAGCGCTACATTGATGAGTTTTGTCTTTTTTCATTGTATCAGGACTCTGACCTTCGAATGAAAAAGCTTTTGTCGATGATAAATAGGGAAGATCTTCTGCTTCCTTACAAGACGCTCATTCAGGAATCCATCGTCCTGTAGGAAAGGCGTACCGACGACTGGGATTTTTCCTGAGGTGTTCCAACTTCTTATCCTAAAAAGTCTTCGAAGTCTGCTTCTCGTCTGGATATTCGTTTGCAAAAAGGAAAAAGAGTGATGAGACCTTTGCACAAATGTGCAAAGGTCTCAAAAAAGTAGTAAAAAACAAAAAATAGTATAAAAATGTTCCTTAACGTAATAAATAAAACTATTCCTTTGAACAAAAAAAGATAAATAAGCCCTCGTGAACGGAAAAATCGGGGTTTCAGGGGCATAGCCCATGACCCAGATAGGACAAGAAAGCACCCGTGCAAGGGTCTCGTGATGATTGAAGATAAAAGCCCTTTGCACATTCGTGCAAGTGGCTCGATAATTTATTCTTTGCACAACGAAAAGGGAGCTTGGAAGGGATGAGGAAGATAAAAAGAAGGGGAAAAGGTTTATTACCGGCTTTGGCTATGACTTTGTTTCAGCAAAACCTACCGCTTTTTCTCTGGACACGCACCGAGTTTGCACTTTGGCTATTCCCATGTTTCAGCAAAAGGGGGCTTTTAGCTGAAATAAGGAAATAGCAAAATCTTCTCCTAAATCTTCCAAAACAAAAAAGCCTGCCCAAAAGGGCAGGCTTTTGAATGCTTTTGGTGTTTAGTAGATTGCCATCTCCGTTTCTTTGTCAAAGAGATGGGAACGATTGAGGTCAAAGATTACCTCACGATTGGTATCTCCCATGTGAACATTCACCTGAGGATCATACTTCGCAATAAAGGAGTATCCACCATTGGTAGCAAAGTAGACAAATTCCTCAGCTCCGAGACGTTCCACAATTTCTACATTAGCAAGGGTTGTATTGGAATCAATCGAACCCTGGTACATGCTGCGATCATAAATATCTTCTGGGCGGATTCCGAAGGTTACCTCTCGGCCAACATAGGGACGAGCTTTGTCTACAAACTGAGAAGGAATCTTGAGCTGGAATTCATTGAAGTCAAGCCAGAGAGCCCCATTAGAATCCTTGACGGTACAATCAAGGAAGTTCATGGGCGGACTTCCAATAAAACCAGCGACAAATTTGTTCACAGGATTGTTGTACACCTCAAGAGGAGTGCCAATCTGCTGAACAAGCTTATTATTCATCACCACAATCTTGTCGCCCATCGTCATAGCCTCAATCTGGTCGTGGGTCACATAAATAGACGTCGTTTTCATGCGAGCATGAATCTTGATGAGTTCTGCACGCATTTGGACACGCAGTTTCGCATCAAGGTTGGAGAGAGGTTCATCGAAAAGGTATACCTTTGGTTTGCGCACAATGGCACGGCCAATAGCCACACGCTGACGCTGACCACCGGAGAGGGCTTTGGGTTTTCGGTTGAGATACTCTGTGAGGCCAAGAATCTGAGCAGCCTCATTGACACGCTTTTTGATCTCTTCAGGTGGGAAATGCCTGAGTTTGAGACCAAAAGCCATGTTCTCTGCTACCGTCATATGGGGGTAGAGAGCGTAGTTCTGGAACACCATGGCGATATCACGATCTTTGGGTGGTTTGTTATTCACAACCACGCCATCGATCAGGATTTCACCTTTGGTAATCTCCTCGAGCCCTGCGATCATTCGCAGCGTCGTGGATTTCCCGCACCCCGAAGGGCCAACCAACACGACAAACTCCTTGTCGTTAATTTCCAGGTTTACGTCCTGAACGGCTACTACGTTCCCTTCGTAAACCTTGGACACGTTTCTTAACACAACGTGTGCCATATCTATCCTCCACGGATTTTATTTGCTTTTTGAGACATTACTATTGTAAGACAAAAAAAAATCCGGTCAAGTATTTTGGAGAAAAAAAGAAAAAATCTTTCTCAAACAGGTTCGTTTTATATGATAGAGTAATGGAGTTTTCCCAAGCAAACAGCAGGGGAAGGGTTTCTATGATAAATTTCTAATAAAGGGGGTTAAAGCTATTACCTTATTTCAGCAAAAGCCATAGGTTGGCTGAAACAAAGTAATAGCCAAAAGGTGTCTCTTTAGTTTTTACCCCCTTCTCATACCTCATCTCCCAACTTTCCTCCCAATAGCCCCACTTTTTTTGTTCCCTACAAAAGACTCACACAGATTTCGTGAAAAAACAACAAAAATCTTTTTCAAAAAGAGAGTGAACTCTTGCCATTTTTCTGAATCATGGTATAATAAAAACGTAAAAATACGGAGGGGGAAGCGATGCGTATTCTTCCAGGCTTTGAGCCGTTTTCTTTTGTGGGGACAAAGGATGAGGGAGTGCTTCTTATTCATGGGTTTACCGGGAGTACGACAAGTATTCGAGAATGGGGAGAAGCCTTTTTTCGGGCTGGTTACCATGTCGAAGCTCCACGTCTTTCCGGTCATGGTACCTGCTGGCAAGATGTGAACCGTTTTCGGGCAGAGGATTGGCTTCTCGATGTGGAAGATGCGTATCATGTGCTTCAACATCGAGTCAAAACTCTCTATGTAGCAGGTCTTTCCATGGGAGGGCTTCTTGCCTTAGCCATGGCGGAGGAACATCCTGAGATTCAGGCCATTATTCTTGTTAACCATGCGATAGAGTTCTTCCCAAACCCCCTTCTTCCTTATGTGGGGATTCTTCGATTTTTTCTTTCGAGTGTTCCAGCTATTTCTTCGGATATCAAGGATCCAAACACCAAAGAGACAGCGTACGACAGGACTCCCGTGAATGGTGTGTATGAGGTGAGAAGGCTTCAAAAGATGGTGAAAAGCCGCCTTTCAGAGATTACCCAACCACTTTTGATTTTCAAGTCTCAAGAAGACCATGTTCTTCCTACAAGCAATGTTGAAGCCACGATAAAGGCGGTTCGTTCTTCTTTCAAAGAAGTGGTATGGCTGCATAATTCCTTTCACGTGGCTACGCAGGATTATGACAAAACCCTTATCTTTCAAAAGTCGATCGAATTTCTTCAAAAACAAGGGGGGAGTGTATGAAAAACTATATTGGGGCCCTTGATCAGGGAACCACCAGTACCCGTTTTGTGGTATTTGACGAGGACGGCAATATTGTTTCCGTAGCTCAAAAGGAACACCACCAGATTTACCCAAAGCCTGGCTATGTAGAACATGATCCTGAAGAAATTTTTACTCGAAGTGTAGAGGTGATGAAAGAGGCTCTCCAGAAAAAGGGTATCTCTCCTCGTGATCTGGCGGCCATAGGAATTACCAATCAGCGAGAAACGACTATCCTCTGGGACCGAAAAACGGGAAAGCCGTTGTACAATGCCTTAGTGTGGCAGGATACACGTACAGCAGAACTCTGTGAAAAACTCTCTGGGAAGGAGGGTATTTACAGGTTTCAGAAAAAAACAGGGCTTCCTATTGCCACTTATTTCTCAGGTCCCAAGATTGCCTGGCTACTTGAACATATCCCAGATCTTCGAGAAAAAGCCAACAAAGGGGAGGTGGCTTTTGGGACCATTGATAGCTGGCTTATCTATCGACTGACGGGGCGGCATATGACGGATGTCACCAATGCCAGCCGAACGCTTCTTTTTGATATTACGAGGCTTTCATGGGATAGAGAGTTGTGTGAAGAGATGGGTATTCCCATGAGTCTTCTTCCAGAGGTCGTGGATTCTTCCCATTCTGAGGCCTATGGAAGGTTACAACGGGATATTGTAGGCCATGAGGTTCCAGTTACCGCTGTGCTCGGGGATCAGCAGGCGGCTCTCTTTGGACAAACGTGTTATGATATAGGTGAGGCCAAAAATACCTACGGAACAGGCTGTTTTCTCCTTGTGAATATTGGGGAGAAGCCGGTTTTTTCCAGTCGTGGCATTTTGACTACGGTGGGATATCGTATTCACGGAGAACCTGCCGTGTATGCCATGGAAGGTTCTGTGGCTATTGCAGGGGCACTTATTCAATGGGCGAGGGACAAACTTGGTCTTATAGAGAAGGCTCCTCAGATAGATGATCTTGCCATGAAGGTTGAGGATAGTGGGGGAATTTATATTGTGCCTGCCTTTTCTGGACTTTTTGCTCCCTATTGGCGAAGCGATGCGCGTGGCGTCGTGGTAGGGTTAACCCATTACACCAATCGCTTTCATCTTGCCAGGGCAATTTTAGAGGCCACGGCTTACCAGACGAAGGATATTTTTGATGCCATGCTTTCTGATGCGCATATCAACTTGAAGGAACTTCGGGTGGATGGGGGAATGGTGGTCAGTGAACCACTCATGCAATTTCAAAGTGATATCTTGGGTATTGATGTTGTTCGTCCCAAGATAACAGAAACCACGGCTCTTGGGGCGGCCTATGCCGCAGGACTGGCGATTGGGTACTGGAAAGACAAAAAGGAACTCCGCACTCACTGGCAGATTGATAAACGCTGGAAACCCCAGATTACAGAAGAAAAAAGACAGTCTCTTTATCATGGCTGGAAAAAAGCCGTAGAAAGAACCTTTTACTGGGTAGAATAATGGTGTACGATTATCTTATTATTGGAAGTGGCATTGTGGGGTCTCTTCTCGGGAGGGAACTCGTTCGTTACCAGAATCGTGTGCTTATGATAGAAAAGGGCGTGGATATTGGTATGGGAACAAGTGCGGCCAACTCGGCCATTATTCATGCGGGATATGATCCTGTGCCTGGCACGCTCAAAGCCATGCTCAATGTGAGGGGCAATGCTCTGTGGGATCATTTGGCCGCGGAACTCTTTATTCCTTTCCGAAGAACAGGAAGCTATGTGGTGGCTCTTTCTCGTGAAGAAATTTCCAAACTCGAAGAATTGCATAAACAGGGAAAGGCTAATGGTGTTCCAGGGCTTAGGCTTCTCTCTGCTGAGGAAACCAAGGAACGGATTCCGGGGATTTCAGAAGAGGCCAAGGGGAGCCTCTTTGCTCCAACAGCGGGGATAATTGATCCTTTTCAGGCGAACTTCTTTGCCTGTGAAAACGCTGTGATCAATGGAATGGAACTGCAATTGGAGACCACGTTTGAGGATTTTCTCTGGGAAAAAAACTCCATTGTGGGGGTAAAAACCACCAAAGGCATTTTTCGGGCACGCTGGGTTATCAATGCGGCAGGTATTCATGCTGATGAGATTATGCATAAAGCGGGTCTTCATCCAGACTATCGGATTATACCCAGGAGAGGGCAGTATGTGGTGCTGGATAGAAATCTTTTTCAGTGGGACAAGGTGGTTTTTCCCTGTCCAAATGAGAAGGGGAAAGGGATTCTTGTGGCCGCCACCATGCATGGCAATACCCTTGTTGGTCCCACATCAGAAGAAGTCTCTGACAAAAGGGCTCTTTTTACCACCGAAGAGGGGCTCAAGGAAGCCATCGAAGGGGGAAAACGCCTTGTTCCTGGTTGGGATACTCGCTGGATTATTGCCCAGTATGCCGGGATACGCGCGACACTCTTCCCTACAAAAGACTTTCTGATTGAGGTGGGGGAGGTTCCCGGTTTTATCAATATCTGTGGTATAGACTCTCCTGGTTATGCTTCGGCACCGGCTATTGCCGAATATATCATCCAAAAACTGAGAGAGAAAGGCGAAGCTTTCATTCCTAAGTACGACTTCAATCCCATTCGTGAACCCCGAAGACTTTTTAAGTATCTTTCTGCGGAGGAAAAAAGACAGCGCATACAAAGGGAACCTGCCTATGGTCATATCGTGTGCCGATGTGAAGAGATTACCGAAGGGGATCTTTTGGCGGAGATTCGAGGTCCCATTCCTGCAAGAACCTATGATGCTTTGAAGAGACGTACCTGGCTTGGTACCGGTCGATGTCAGGGGAGTTTTGATTTTCCCAGGGTGATAGAAATTCTTGCACGAGAAAATGGGACAACCCCGTACGAGGTGACCAAAAAAGGGGGTGTGTCGCGTTTTGTCTTTTTTCCGACGAGGGGGGGATCATGACCTATGATGTGGTAGTTATCGGGGCTGGTCCTGCGGGGATGGCGGCCGCTCTTGCCGCCCATGATGAGGGGGCTCGTGTTCTCATCGTGGATCGCAATAATGAGGCAGGGGGTATTCTGCCTCAATGTATCCATGCGGGTTTTGGGGCAAAGAGGTTCAAGAGGGATCTCCCGGGCCCCCTTTATGCCTACCATTTTCTTCAAGAACTCCAGAAACGGGAGATAGAACTTTGGCTTGAGACCTTTGTGATGGATATCACGCCATCACGAAGGGTTACCCTTCTCTCCCAAAAAGGGTATCAAGAAATTGAGGCGAAAAGTATCGTTCTTGCCATGGGATGTCGAGAACGGACCAGATCTCAAATCAATATTCCTGGTACCCATCCTGCCGGTGTATATACGGCGGGGACTGTCCAGCGAATGATCAATCGTGAGGGCTGGATGCCGGGGAGACGCTTTGTGATCCTTGGCTCAGGAGATATAGGGATGATTATGGCCAGACGAATTACCATCGAAGGGGGAGAGGTTCTTCGGGTGATTGAGGCTCTTCCCTATCTCACAGGGCTCAGGCGAAACTATGTGCAATGTCTTCAGGATTTTCATATTCCCCTTTTTTTGAGTCATACTATCACAAGAATCGATGGCTACGAACGTGTCGAGGGAGTAGAAATCACCCCCCTTGATGAAAACTTCTGTCCTGTGAAAGAAAAAAGCGAATGGCTTGCCTGTGATACCCTGCTTCTTTCTGTGGGTCTTATCCCGGAGAATGAACTCAGTCGTCGCTTAGGGGTTGTCCTTGATCCTATAACAGGTGGGCCAGTGGTGGATCAGTATAGCCAGACATCTGTCTATGGGGTTTTTGCTGCCGGTAATGTGGTGCACATTTACGATCTTGTGGATGATGTGACTGATCATGGGGAACTTGCAGGACGTTCGGCAGCTCGTTTTGCCAGAACCCTTTCCCTCTGGAGTGAACCATCTCTTCCTGTTCACTGGAGCGTTCCTATCAGAAGCGTTGTTCCTCAGCGACTTCTGCTCCCCATCTCTCAAGAGACACCTCTTTCTTTTTTTCTTCGGGTCTCAAAACCGTGGGAGAGTCCTGTGACCTTTATCCTCAAGGCAGAAAATACCGTTCTTTTTGAGAAGAAAGTCCCCTACGCAAGACCCGCTGAGATGATTACCATAACCCTTCCCGTTTCGCTCACGTCATCTTTTTTCAACCGTTCTTTTTCTTCTCTCCTGTGGGAGGCAAGGTATGAATCATGAATTGTATTGTCTTTGCTGCCCACGTGGGTGTCTTCTCCAGGTAGAGATATCAGAACACGCTTTCAAAGTTGAGGGAAATTCCTGTAAGCTTGGAGAAGAATTTGCCATTCAAGAAATCCGCTCTCCTCGCCGATTATTTACATCGTCAGTAAGGGTAAAAGGTGGGAGATTTCCGGTCGTCCCTGTGGTAACCTCTGCTCCTGTTCTGAAAGAGGATATTCCACGATGGATTCAGCTCTGCCAAACACTTTCCCTTGAGTCCCCGGTAGAGCCAAATACTGTCGTGGCCTGTAACCCTTTTGGGGACGGGATAGATCTCATCACTACCTGGTTTGGATAAGGAGGCCCTATGCCACTCACGGTAGGAGAATGGCAGGATATTCTCCGGCAAAGAAAAAACCTTTCTCGTCTCTGGGCAATCAAAACTTCCCATCCTGAAGCCATCCTGAAAGTGATAGAGGATATCTCCTCGGAAGGACAAGGTCTTTACTTTGTTAGTGCGTGTCCATCTTATGTTCTTGAACCCTATCCTCCTCTTTTCGAACTTTTGCGTCGTCTCCAGAAAGAAACAAAAACCGAAACCTCAAAACTTCTCTCAGAAAGTCGTGTCTATCATCTCCATCGAAGTCTCTTTGAGGGCCTCTATGAGGGAAAGGTGATTCATAGAGATATTCTATTTTTGGAAGAACTCAGTTTTGAAAAATTGCGTCTTGAGGAGAGTATCCTATCCCAGATTTCCATTCTGACTTCTACGCTTCCCACCACGTGGGTGATTACGGAGGCGCATAATCTTTCTGAAAAAACGCTCTCTCTTCTCAGACAACTCATGAACTCTTCTTCTCATCGCCTTCAGATATTTCTTATTACCCCTGACATCCCTCAGAATGCCACCTTTACCGATTTCTGGGAAGAACTCCTTCAAGATGGGCTTGCCTATGAACTTGAGCACGCTTCTTCACCTCTTGTTTTTCCTTCCCTTTCTCTGCCCACTCAGGAGGCTTTTAGTCGTGCACGTTTTCTTCTTCACTATTTTCATTTCCAGGAAACCATTAGTTTGCTTGAAGCCATCCGGTCTGATATCTACCTTACTGAAGATGAGATCATGTATTTTTATCTCAAAGGCATGGCTCATTATTATCTCAGAGAATTTCAACAGGCCATTGAATCTTTCCATAACGGACTTGAAAAAAGTTTTGATATAGCGAGTGAAGAACAAACTCAACATTTTCAATTTTATTTGGCTCTCAGCTATCTTGGGCAGGGGGATCTCGAACAGGCTTACAAGCATATCTATGTGGTCTATCATCACTACTATTCCCAGAGTGTGGCTGAAACCTTTGGGTATCTTTTTTACTATCTTCTCATTACATCAGCTTATCAGGGGAGATGGTCTTCGGAGTTAGAGAGTCTTATTCATCAGGTTTTGGCTGAAGCCGATCGCTGGGGTTTTCTCAACATGAAGGCCTATATTTTAGGCGTCTATTTCATTGAAAATATGCAGGGTGGATTTGTAGAAGCCAAAAGTCAGCTCCTCTTTCAGGTATGTGAGGAGATGGTGAAGATAGCCGAAACCCTTGGGAATGAAGCACGCTTAGCGGCGGCCTATCACAATACCGCTATGATTCTCTCCCATCTCAACCGACATGAGGAGGCTTTCTCCTACTATCGCAAAAGCCTTTCTCTCAAAGAGCGTTTTCAGAATCCTCTTGAACTTGCCCAGATACGCAATGGCATTGCTTATGGATATCTCCTTGCCGAGAAGTACGAAGAAGCGGCTGGCTTTCTTCAGCAGAATATCAACTCTTTTCGCAGTATGGGGAATCTCACGGAAGCCCTTTTGACGTTGGTCAACGCGGCTATCACACTCATAGGGACATCGCAGTATGAAGAAGCCGCGCTTCTTTTGCGTACCATCGATGAAATGAAAAGAATTGCCGGTATTCCAGCTCTTCCCTATCATTCTGCTATGGAATTGGGGTGTTATCTCGGTATCTGCTATGCAAAAACCCACCAGTCCCTTCGTTTGTTTGGTCTCTATCAACGGGTAAAAACCCTGATGGAAACAAATCCCCATTCTGTCTATGAGGATATTCTCTGGCTTCTTTTTCAAGCCTATTTCTTTTATGAGGAAGGTCAGTTAGACGAATGTGCCAGGATTCTTCAGAAATGGGTCCTTGTTATGGCAGAATACCGCCCTTCTCTCTGGCTTCTCTGGCGTCACGGGTGTAGTCTTTTTTATGAGGTTTTCAAGGAAAACTCCGCCGAGAGAACCTCCTTTCAGGGAATTATTTCTCGCTTGAGAGAGCAACAACTCATCTCTCCTGAACTTTACCATATTGTTACGACTCTTCCCTCTCTTTCTTTTGTGAGTCTTTTCTGGAATAGAGAAGAATGCCTTGCCATAGCCCATGAATTTTTTACCCTTCAGTCTCTGGAACAGAACCTTGTTCGCATGCATTTTTTGAGACAGATCTACTCTATCATGGCCAATACCTCTCTTTCCACCCATCTTTTTCAAAAGATACTGAAAGTGATCGCCAACTATCTTCCTCTGTCTTCTGCCTTCTTTCTTCTCATAGAAGATTTTCACTGGCAAAATGTTGCTTCAGTCAATGATACCCATGTTTTTGATCCTCTCTTTGTCATAGAAAAGGTCTATCGAGAAATCTCTGTGGATCAAAAGGTAGTGGAACTCACCTCCCAACCCTACTGGGAAAAACTCCTCCCCTTCAAAGGAAATGTTTACCTTGTGCCTCTTCGACGACGCTACACATGGGAAGGGGCACTTTTACTCTTGTGGAATGCCACTTTCCCGCTGAGCCGAGAAAACGAGGATATCCTCTCGATGTTAGGGGAATACCTTGCGGTCCAGGTGTATTACAAGAAATTACTTGACAATCTTCGGTTTTTGAATTATGATATTATTACTGGTTTTTACAAGGGCGAAGAGATTGTGCAGCAGATGCGCCGGGAAAGTGCCCGTATTGAGCGCTATGGCAAAAAGCTTCGCAACTTTGCGGTGGCGTATATTATGCTCGAAAACCTCTTCCACTTCCGAGAAAAATACGGCGAAAACCTCACGAATTTCTTCTTGAAACGTTTCAGGCAATACATTGAGCGAAGTGTGAGAGAGGTTGATATGGTAGGCTATATGCCTGAGGGAGGGGTGATTATTCTCTTCCCTGAAAGCCGTTCGGAGAATGTAGAACGCTTTGTGAAGCGAATGGAGAAGTTTCTTCTTTCTCCTCTGTCTGAACTCAAGGACGTGAAAAAACTTCTCCCTCCTGAAAAAACACACCAACAGGTGGAGATTCAGTGCCATATTGGGATTGTGGACTACCATACCTGTCCTGAATCACCAGAGAGTCTCCTCCATATGGCAAAAGAGATGGCTCTTCGGGCACGGGCAAATGCCACCTTAACAGAAATCTATACGCCAAGGCGCCCATAGCTCAGTTGGATAGAGCGTCGGCCTCCGGAGCCGAAGGCCAGAGGTTCGACTCCTCTTGGGCGCAGAGACCGCCACTTCCTGAAAGTGGCGGTTTTCTTTTTCACTTGACATCACTCTCTCTTTTGCTTTAGAATATAGACTCTTGCGGGAATAGCTCAGTTGGTAGAGCGCTACCTTGCCAAGGTAGATGTCGCGGGTTCGAGTCCCGTTTCCCGCTATCCAAGGGGCGGATGCCCCTTTTTCTTTTGGGGGTGAATGTGGAGATTGCGGATATTCTCATCTATCAGGACAATGATATCCTTGTGGTAGAAAAACCTGTCAATATGCCATCTCAACCAGATAAAACAGGTGATGAGGCCCTTTCAAGTTTTCTTGAAAAAAATCTCTCCTCTTCCGGGAAAAGAGCCTACATAGGCATTGTTCACAGGCTTGATAGGCCTGTGGGGGGGATTATGGTCTTTGCCAAAAACCGGAGAGCAGCAGAAAAGCTCTCCTCCCAGATGAAAACCCGCCAATGTGAAAAATATTATCTTGCCGTCGTTTATGGAGAAATCTCTCCTCCCACCGGTAACTTTGAAGATTATCTTCTCAAGGATCCTCATCGAAACGTTTCTCGTGTGGTTGAACCTCATCACCCTGAGGCCAAAAAAGCCTCTCTCTCTTATCGTGTTCTTGCTTTCCATCCAGAAAAAAAGCTCACCCTTGTAGAGGTCGAACTCCACACAGGACGGCATCATCAGATCCGTGTTCAGTGGCAATCTCGTGGTCATCCCCTTTATGGAGACCAGAAATACGGACGTGGGTTTACCCGGGGAGGACAAAGGCTCGCCCTCTGGTCCTACCGCCTGAGTTTTGCTCATCCCCAGACGGGAGAGTATCTCACCTTTACCAGAAAGCCCCCTGCGGTATATCCCTGGATCCTCTTTGAAGGTTATTTTCGTCCTCAAGGGTAAAGAACGAGCCGAACAAGCTCGTGTCCCCATGGAGCAAGCTTGAGTCTCCAGGTGGTGTTTTCCAGAGTGTAGGCGTTTTCTTCCCACATGGAAGAAAATTTTTGTCCCTCTTCTACCCCCAAACAGGCTAAGTCTACAAGCACCTCCCGGCTTTCATCCCCATTCGAAAGGGCAAGAAGCCATCCTTCCTCCATGGTAAACCGGGCCAAAACAAGCACATCCTCATCAGCATAAAGCACCTTGAAACTTCCCTCTTGAAGGGCTATACTCTCTTTTTTCCAGTGGGCCAATCGCTGATACCAGGAAAAGACTTCTTTGTCCCATCGATTTTCATCCCACACCATGGGATAGCGACACCCCTCAATAGCCTGGGTGTCTCCATCAAGCAGAATTTCGTCTCCATAATAAATGGAGAAGGTCCCTGGCAAAAGAAAACCAGCCGAAATCATGCCACGATACCAATCCCTCCGAAAAAGTCCCCCCTGATTATGAAACCTGATGATATCATGAGAATCAAGAAGATTGAACTGGGTATGGACAAGAGGATTGGGAAGTCTCGTATAGTGTTGCATGATCTGCGAAGCTACCGATGTAGCTTTTCCCCTCTTTCCCTGAAACCCGAGAGGAAGCTTTGGCTTGAGAAAATGATCCATCTCTCCCGCAAAGAACCGAAGTGGCCTGAGAGAAGCAAAATAATTCATAGCCCCATCCCACTCATTCCCCAGGTGATAAGTGATATTGTCTTCCCAGTGTTCCCCAATGAGATAGATATCCTTGCGAACGGATTTGAGAGCCTTTCTGATCTCTGAGAAAAGTTCATGTCCCATCTGATCGGCATCCCGACGAGCGGTCTGGTTTCCCACATCAAAACGCCAGCCGTCAATAAAATAAGGGGCCTTCAGATACATTTGCAAAATGGAGTCGGCCGCCCGGTAGATTTTTTCTCTCAGTTTCTCCGAATGATAATTGAGCTGGGGTAGGGTTGGAATATTATACCAGGAGAGATAGTTTCCCTGTTCATCAAAATAATAAAACCCTCTTTCCTCTGAAGAAGGATCGGCCAATGCCCTTTGAAACCAGTGGTGGTTTTTGCCTGTATGGTTGATAGAAATATCAAGAATAAGCCTCATCCCCTCTTCATGAAGTGCCTCAGAAAGCCGGATAAGGGCGGTATTTCCCCCCAATTTTTCATCCACCCGGGTATAATCCACACAATCATACCGGTGAGTGGTGGGGGCTTCAAAGATGGGGTTGAGATAGAGAGCCGTTACCCCTAATGACTTCAGGTAGGAGATTTTTTGTCTGATTCCCTCTAAATCCCCCATATAAAAATCTAAACACCCCGCTTCACGATAGGGAAGGGGTTTTGCCTCCCATGGCATTTCCCTCGCCGTAAAACCATGATAGGTATAGGGTTTCAGAGGCCTTTGTTCCCCACGGGCAAATCTATCAGGAAAGATATGATAAAACGTCCCACGACACACCCAATCCGGGATATCATCCTGAGCAAGAAGGACAAAGTCATGATCTTCTGTCGGTGGATAATCCACTATCCCCTGACGGGTATAGTACCACACTCTATCTGATGTCACGAGCACAAAGCGGTACTGTTTATAGGGCTCATTTACCCGAAGTTCTGTTTGATAATACTCAAAAGAGTGGGTCGTATGAGCCTTTTTCATCTCCTGCCAGTGCCCATCACCATTGATAATTGTCCAGAGAAGTACCCGCTGCACAGGATGCTGTTTGCCAAGCCGGAGTTGCACAAAAACCATTTCTCCAAGTTTTGGTCGCACATTGGACACATAATCCCGACTCACATCCGAAAAGACCATCTCTTTCCAATCTCTCATTGGTTTACTCCGTGTTCTATCATAAGGCAACGAAGGAAAAAAGGCAATTTTGGGGTTTGAAAAGCCTGTGAAAAGGAGTTTTTTTGGTCATTAGAGACGCACAAGGAGTAGGATAGGTTTGCCAATCTCTTGGGCAAAGGAAAAGGAGAGGCCGAAAGAGTGAAGACACTTTCTTCTTTTCTGTTTACCTCTTCTCCAGTGGGACGTAGGGTTGCTGGGGAGCAATACACTTGTACGCGGGGCGAATGATCCTTCCCCCAGCAATGAGTTCTTCCAAACGGTGGGCTGTCCAGCCTGCCATACGTGAGAGAGCAAAAATCGGGGTGTACAACTCTCGGGGTATACCAAGCATATCATAGACAAAACCCGCATAAAAGTCTACATTTGCACAGATGATTTTGTTTTTGGCCTTTTCGGCGAAAAGTTGCTTCGAAAAGTGTTCAAAGAGGTTATAGAGCTGGAATTCTTCCTCTCTTTTCTTGTATTTGGCGAGTTCTTCTGCCTTTTTCTTGAGAAGAATAGCCCGTGGATCGGAGAGGGAGTACACCGCATGTCCCATTCCATAGATCAGCCCTCGTCTGTCATAGGCTTCTTTGTTGAGAAGGCGGCGAATATAATCCTTGATCTGGTTTTCATTTGTCCAGTCTTTGATTTCCCGTTTCACATCGTCCATCATATTGACCACCTCGGCATTGGCGCCGCCATGACGGGGGCCCTTCAGGGAACACAGCGCCGCCACAATAGCCGAGTAGGTATCTGTATTGGTCGAAGAGACGACATGAAGCGTAAAGGTAGAGTTATTGCCTCCTCCATGTTCGGCATGAAGCACAAAAGCAAGGTCAAGAATCTGCGCTTCAATAGGATCAAACTCTCGATTGGGACGAAGAAGGGAGAGAAAATTCTCCACATGCGAAAGGTTTTCGTCCTGGTGGTGAAGATAGAGACTCTCCTTCTCATAGTAATGCCTTTTGGCGTGATATCCATAGGCCACCATGGCCGGGAATTGGGCGAGAAGCCTGAGACTCTGATCAAGGACATTGGCTATAGAAATATCATCTGGTTGAGGATCATAGGCATAGAGGGCACTGACTTCTCTTGTGAGAAGATTCATGATATCCCGGCTGGGAGATTTGAGGATAATATTCTCTTTGAACCCATCGGGGAGATGGCGGTACCTTTTCAGAAGAGCAGAAAAATCCTCCAATTCCTTTTTGGTAGGAAGTTTGCCAAACAGAAGGAGAAAGGCGGTTTCTTCAAATCCATAGCGATGTTCGCTCTGGAACCCATTGACAAGATCAAAGATATCGATACCCCGATAACGAAGCCTTCCTTCCACGGGAACAGGGACACCTTCATCCATCACATATCCGTGGACCTCACCAATATGAGTAAGTCCAACTAAAACCCCTGTGCCATCGGCATTTCTGAGACCTCGTTTCACATTGTATTCTATATAGAGTTCATTTGGGATTACGTCATTCTGCTCAAGATAACTTACATAAGGAGCAAGTGAAGAGAGATCTTTTGGCTGAAATTCTTTCATACAATTCTCCTTCTTCTAGTCTTCTGAAAGTAGGGCACGATCATCTTCATAGGACCTGTGCCTGAGTTTGTGGAAACGTTCAATCAGATTCTCCACGGTGAGACGCTTTTTTTCTTCACCCGAGATATCCAAAATAATCTCCCCTTCATCCATCATCAGTAGCCTATTCCCGTACTCAATGGCCTGACTCATATTGTGGGTGATCATCATAGCAGTGAGATGATATTCTTCTATAAACTCTTTTGTGAGGGTAAGAATCTTATGAGCATTCTTGGGGTCAAGGGCGGCGGTGTGTTCATCAAGAAGGATAAGGGCTGGTCTTGAAAGCACCATCATCAAAAGGGTGAGAGCCTGCCTTTGTCCTCCGGAAAACAGGGCAAGATTGTCTTTCATACGGTTTTCCAGTCCCATTTGCAAACGCTTGAGTTCTTGTTTGAAAAGCTCTCTCATCCGGTGATCAAGACTGACCACAGGCCATTTGAATCCCTTTCGATAACAGATCATCATGTTGTCTTCCAAACTCATATTTGAGGCTGTTCCAAGCAGGGGATTTTGAAAGATCCGACCGATGTATTTGGCTCTTTTGTACTCCGGGTCATTGGTTACGTCTATTCCGTTAATGAAAATCTGTCCTTTGGTGGGTTTGTAGGTGCCGGCAATGAGATTGAAAAGGGTGGTTTTTCCCGCACCATTACTTCCAATAATGGTAATAAAATCTCCTTCCTTTACTGTGAGATTGATATTCTTGATGGCTATCCGCTCATCCAAGGAATTGGGATTGAAGACGTGGGTGAGGTTTCGGAGTTCAATCATACATCCCTCCGGAGTTTCTGAGAGGAAGTTTTTTGCAAACGGCTGATTACAATCGAGACAATGATGAGAAGTCCGCTGATGAGTTTCAGGTCATTGGGGGTAAGCCCCACGTAATACCCGTAGTATCGACCGAAAAACATGATGGCCTTGTAGAGTAGCGACCCCACCACAGCCCCTAAGGTAAGCACAAAAATCCGGTTGGAACGAAAGAAGAGTTCTCCCAACATCACCGAGGCAAGACCGCTGATAATAATCCCCTGTCCAAGTCCCACATCGGCATACCCGAGATACATGGCGGCAAAGGCTCCGGAAAGTCCTACCAGGGCATTGGAAAGCCCAATCCCAATATATTTCAGGGTGGCCGGGTTTACTCCCTGAGAGATCACCATCTGCTCATTGTTTCCCATGGCCCCTATGGTAAGCCCCATATCGGTGCGGAAAAAGAGATCCAAAAGGAGTTTCGCCACCAAGACCACGAGGAAGAAAAAGAGAAAAAGAGCCCATTCCTTGGGGAAGATTCCCTGGACCATGGTTTCAAAACGAGAGAGGAGATGATCTATCCGAAGAAGCTGAACGTTTGGTCTATTCCCAAGGACGCGAATATTGACGGAGTAAAGCATGGTCATGGTGAGAATACTGGCCAAAAGGCCCGGGATCTTGAGTTTATTGTGAATCAGGGCGGTGATCATTCCTGCCACAAAACCACCGACAAACGCCAAAAAAAGCCCCAAGAAGCTTCCCCCACCTGTGACAAGGGTAGCTGCCATAATGGCTGCTCCTAACGGAAACGTTCCATCCACCGTAAGATCCGGAAAATTCATGATACGAAAGGTAATAAAAACCCCTAACACCATAAGGGCATAGATCAGGCCTTCAACCAGGATACCTTCAACCATGGTTACCCCTTTTTCTCTTCTTAGCGGCTTATTATAAGGGAAAAGAAGTTTTTTGGCAATTTCGGGGCCTTTGCACGAAGTGCAAAGGCCTCAAGAAAGTAATAAAAAACAAAAAATAGTATAACAATGCTCCCTGGCATAATAAATGATAATTTCTGTTTGAAAAAACAAATAAGCCTTTGTAAAAAGAAAAAAGCGGGGAAGAGGGGCGTAGTCCCTGACCTAAAAAGGGCAAGAAAGCACCCTTGCAAGGGTCTCAAAAGGTTTATTTTTGGCTAAGCTATCAGCATGTTTTGGAACAAAGAAGGGTGTTGCTGGGGTACCAAAACCTGTGGCTATTTCCATGTTTCAGCAAAAGTACTCTTGGAGCTGAAACAAGGTGAGAGCCTTCTCCTTCTCTTCAAGGGGTTTCTTATCATCTCTCTTTTACAATAAGTTTATCCGTATTGGCCAACAGAACAATCTCAAGAGTGGTTGGCTGGTCAAGGACTATGAAAGTCCGATAGGGTTCATAGTACACTTCTTTGATATTCAGGTGTTCAAAGAGAATATCAGGGGCCACAGAAAATTCATAGGAAAACTCTTCCTTTGGCAAAAAGCCAATGGAAAAGGGATTCCCATGTCTTTCTGGATGAATGACAATCCTTTCCACTCCTTCACGAACTACAGGCGAAGAAAAAAAAGAGAGATTAACCTTCTTCATTTTTATCCTCCTTCAAACGGAAAATTTTTTCTGCATTTCTTTTCAAAAGCCAGTCTGCTTCCCGGGGAAAATTTGAAAGTTTTTCAAACAAAGGCTGATAAAATCCGTACGTATTTTCTCCCCCCACCAGGGCATCGCTTCCAAAAAGGATTTTTTCCGGACCACAACGATCAAGGATAGGCCACAGGTTTTCCTCTTTCACCCATGTGGTATCTCCGTACACATGAGGGTATCGAAGCATCATCGTGACCGCTTCTTGATGATCAGTGTACAGTCCCATATGGACAAGAACGATGGGCACCTCATACCTTTCTGCCCAGCGGGATACCAATTCAACTCGGGAGAACTCGTCTATGGCTGTGTGGATAACCACAGGCCAATGGAAACGTTCTGCCATCTCAAAGTACATTTGCCATAGGTCATGATTCAACGGAAGGCGGGAGTGGAAGGGATGAAACTTGAAGCCGTAGACCTTTTCTTTCTTTTCCTCGAGATAGTGAAAGAAAGCGTCCTTCTTGCGATCCCGGGGGCGAACCCACGCGAGGGGGAAAAGTCTATTGGAAGAAATCATCTCCAGGAGCACTTTGAGGCCTTCATACTCTGAAAAAGTGGCCAAAGGTTCATTCTGGTGCTGATGACCGTACTCCATGACATCGATTAGCGAAACAATCCCATACTGAATTCCAATGGTATCCATTTTTTCAAGAAGGGCAGCCTCATCAAAAGTATTATACACCTTTCCCAATGAAAGATGCATATGGCTATCAATCATCTAAAGCCTCTTTTCGTAAATATTTCCGGGATATTGTATCACATACCCCTTTACCTCCAGTTGGGTGAGGAGGTGAAGAATTTCCCCAATGGTTTTTCCTGAATTTTCTAAAAGGCTATCCAGAGAAAACTGTTCCGGCAATTCCCGGAAAAAATGATGCTCTTCTGAGGTAAGAAGGGGAAGATTTTCAGCGTTTACCGGCTGTGGTTTTGAGGGAGCATGAGAAAAGACCACCTTTACCACATCCTCTGGGAGTGTGGCCATGACTCCCCCTTGCTTAGCAAGGGCATTACTCCCGGCATAGGTGGGATCTAAAGGATTGCCGGGGATAAAAAACAGGGGTTTTCCCTGTCTTTTTGTAAACTCGGCGGTGATAAGAGCCCCTGAGTTCTCAGGTGCCTGCATCACCACCACGGCACGAGAAAGTCCCGCAATGAGCCTATTGCGAAAACGAAACCGCCATTTTTGATTGATTGCTCCAGGATAATACTCACTCACCACTGCCCCGTGATCACAGATGGCCTCAAAAAGAGCTTTTCTGTGTTCCGCTACCTGAGAAAACGAGGTGCCCAAAACCGCTACCGTATATCCACCATACTCCAATGCCGTTCTATGGGCCATCTCATCATGACCCTGAGCAAGCCCGCTCACCACTCCTATGCCAAAAGAGACAAACTCCCGACAAAAGTAGCGATTGACTTCAAGTGCCTCTTTTGTGGCCTGCCTTGTTCCCACCACCCCTACGAGAGGATATTCTGGGAGAAGATTTCCTTTCACGTACAAAAGAAACGGAGCTTCGGGTATATCCCGGAGGGTCCGGGGGAAACGAGCATCCTCAAGAGAGAGGACTTTTATCCCTTCTTTTTCACACTGGCCAAGGATCTCTTCTCCCCGTGAGAGCATTGAGGAAAACATCTCCCTTTGAGCAGAAGAGACCCCCACACACCGCATTTGATCTTCAATACTGAGCTCAAAGAAATTCTCTACGGAACCACAACTGGCCATAATTTTTTCAAAACGTTTTGGCCCTATGAGATCGTTACAACTCAAAGCGACATAATAAAGTAAAGAAGGAGGCATATACCCCTCTTTGTTATTTTTGATTTAAGATTTGCAGATTCCTCTCTACCGTGTCCCATCGGCTGTCATTCTTGGGGAGGATGGTCTGGAGTCGCCCGTACACCTTTTTGGCCTGATCATACTCTCCCATTTCATAATACACACGAGCCAAAGCAAAAAGAATATCCACATTTTTTGGATTGACCTTGTAAGCACGAGAGATGTATTCATAGGCCTGTTTTGTATCTCCTGCCTGCAAAGCCATAAGAGTCAAAAGGTAAAGGGCATCGGGATTTTCTGGTTCCTGTTTCAAAACAAACAGAAGCCTTTCTTCTGCCTGCTTGAGATAGGCATCCTGTTGAGTTCGCGAAGAAGCCGTATAGGCTAAATTGTACAACACAAGCCCTTCCCTGTAGGCAATACCTGTACTTCCCGGCATAATATCACGGGCAATACTGAGGTAGCGACTGGCTTCGTTCCACATCTTCTGGGCGATAAGCCTATCAGCAAGGGAGAGAGCCACCAGTCGCCTGGCATTCTCCACACGAGCATTGATGATGGCTAAACGAATGAGTTCCTTCTGTTTGGTGAGTCTTTCTATCGCCTCTTTTTTGTTCTCAAGTTTTTGACTGGCGGCTAATTTTTCAGCAACTCGAATGGCTCTTGTGACAGGATTTTGTGAAACCCCTAAAAGAAACCCAACCGTTCCTCCTGCCAAAAAGATGGCGAGGAAGGTGAGCCACTTCTTTTTTTCCATGCTATGCCTCCGCTAAGACACTCTGAAGGATGGTGTCCAGTTTGTGGAGAACCAGTGGCTTGAGCAGAAACTTATTGACCCCTACATCAATGCACTCGATGAGAAGATCTGTTTCGTTGTAGGCGGTTGTCACAATCACAGCGCGTGGTTTTTTGAATTCCTTGATGGCTCTCACCATCTCAAGCCCTCCCATGATGGGCATCCTGATATCGGTAATCACCACATCAGCAGGATCCTGTTGATAGAGCCTGAGTCCCTCCTGACCATTGGAGGCCACAAGGAGTTTTTCCACTCTATTTTCAAGATATTTGGCTACCTCCATCCGAGTGATGCTATCATCTTCAACGTACAGAACCTTGAGAGGAATTTTTTCTGCCATATTGGCCTCCCCGTCTTTTCACTTTATTTTACAACAGAAGTGAGAGTCTTTCAATCTCATCCGGATCGTCTATTGTCTTCACAATATGCCTATCTACATCCCGCTGGAGATCCACCTGCAGGGGTGTGCGAAGTGGTACACCCTTGTGATTGACCACAATCGCTATCTGGGGACGAAGGGTGTATTCTTCTTTTTTGCCGGTAATATAGGCGATCTCCCCTGTACTGAGATGAACAAAAGCCCCCACAGGATAGAAGGAGCCAAGATCGTACATCTTAGACATCTCATTGATGAAACGCTGGGACACATAAGGAGAAAAGTGATTACCGGTATTTCGCATGATGTAAATCAGGGCTTCATTTACCGTATAGGGCTTTTTGTAAGCTCGCTCTGTGGTAAGGGCATCGAACACATCGCACACCGAGACGATGCTCGCAAAATTGCCAATGGCATCTCCCTTGAGTTTCAGGGGATACCCGCTGCCATCCCATTTCTCGTGGTGAAAGAGAATCATTTTCTTGATATAAGAGCTCAGAGAAGGGTCATTCTTGATGATATTAAAACCATAGATGGGGTGGTACTTCATCACCCTGAACTCTTCTTCGGTGAGGTTGTCATGCTTGTTGAGAATAGCAAGTGGCACCTTGATTTTTCCAATATCATGGAGAAATCCCCCAACCCCAACCTCTTTGATGAAGAAGGTATTGAATCCCAATTTTTTGGTGAGAAACATGGAGAGAATTCCCACATTGATAGAGTGCTGGTAGGTGTAGCTATCATAATCCTTGAGAACAAGGAGATTCAAAAAACCATTGGGGCGGGCTTCCATCTCGGTGAAAAAGCGATTGATGGCTTCTTTAGCACGATTGGTATCGGGGAGCTTTCCATAGCGGATCTCTGTCACAATCTCGTCAAAGGCGGTTTGTGCAAACCCCAGAGTCGCCTCGCTGAACATGGGGGTTTTCTGGGGGGATTCTTTCCACTTGGGCGGGGCATAATACACGGTGGTAATGCCTTTGACCTTCAAACGAGAAAGAAAGGCATCTGTTAAAACCTTCCTTGCTGGCCAGAGCATGGTTCCGTTCTCATCGTAGAGAATGCCTGAGAGAACCGTCCCTGGCTTCAGAAAGCGCACCTCAACGGCCTCGAATTTCTCCTTTTCGAGCATGAAATCTATTCAAACTCCTTGTAGATTCCGCTTATCTGTATTCCTTTGTTATTCTGGTACTTTCCTTTGTAGGGTTCAATCTTGCCTTTTACCGTATGGAAGTAGATCTGGGCTATTTCCACAAAGGGATATACCCGTATCGGCTGAATCACAGAGATTTCTAGTGTCCAGTAGCCCGAAAATCCCACATCCCCAAAGCCTGCCGTCGCATGAATAAAAATGCCAAGCCGTCCAATACTGGAGCGTCCTTCAATAAGCGGCACATACTTTTTGGATGTGGTATGCTCCACGGTACGGCCAAGATAAAGCCTGTTTGGTTCTAACACAAGTCCCTCAGGGGGGATGGTAAGCACGTCATAGGCGCAGGCCATTTTCATATCAAGGCAACCCTCCCGCAGGACATAGAGCTCATTGTGCAGACGCAGGTTGTAGGAATTCGGATTGAGAAACTTTTCATCATAGGGATCTATGATAATATCTCCCCTTTTGATGGCTTTTCGGATTTCAGAAGCCGTGATAATCATACTCACCCCTTATCCTTTCAGGCTTTCGATAATTTTGGTGATTTTTTCTATCTCGGCCGTGTAATAGGCCAATTTGTCTTTTTCCTTCTGGATAACGGCTTCAGGGGCCTTGGCTGTGAAGTTCGGATTGGCAAGTTTTGCTTCTGTGGCCTTCTTCTGACCCTGAAGACGCTCTAACTCCTCTTCAAAACGGGCAAGCTCCTTCTCTTTGTCAATGGTTCCCTCAAGAGAAACATACACATCAAAGCCTTTTCCATGGCCCACAGCCTCCATGGCCTCTGGTTCCCTTTTGGAGATGAAGTGAAGCTTTGCCTTGGATAATTTTTCGATGAAAGGGGTATAGGATTCTAAAATTTTTCTGTCTTCGGGTTTCTCCACAATGAGGGAGACCTTGACTTCCTGCCCTGGGGCGATCTTGTTTTCTCCCCGGACATTTCGGATAATATACACGGCCTCCTGAATAAGCTTGGCCTCATTCATTTCTTTTTCAAAGACAAAGCGAGGATTGACCTCTGGATAGGAGGCGAACATAATTGTCTTTTCATGGCCTGGCAAGGTGAGGTAGATTCGTTCTGTCACAAAGGGCATAAAGGGATGGAGAAGTTTCAAACTTCCCTCAAGCACATGAAGAAGAATTGCCCTTTTGGCCTGTTTTTCGGTTTCACTACCCTGGGAAAGGGTTACCTTGGACACCTCAATATACCAGGAACAGAAATCATCCCAGATGAAGTCATAGAGGAGAACGGTAGCTTCGTTGAAATGAAAGGCCTCGATAGCCTCTCTCACCTGGCTGATAGTCTGCTGGTAACGAGAGAGAATCCACTTATCAAAGAGGTCAAGGGTAATCTCCTCAAGCGAAGGAAGAGCTTTCCCTGTGAGATGAGAAAGAATAAACTTGGAGGCATTCCAGATCTTGTTGGCAAAATTTCTCCCGAGTTCACACTTTTCATTGCTATAGAGAATATCATTGCCCAGTGGGGCAAGACGGGTCATGGTATATCGGAGAGCATCTGCTCCATATTCACCAATCACATCAAGGGGATCAGGAGAATTTCCGAGAGACTTACTCATCTTGCGTCCAAGGTCGTCTCTCACAATACCGGTGAAATAAACCCGTCGGAAGGGGATTTTTCCTATAAATTCCATCCCCGCAATAATCATACGGGCCACCCAGAAGAAAATGATATCCGGTCCTGTTACTAAGGTATCGGTAGGATAGTAGTAATCTAAATTGGGGTCTGGATCTGGCCACTTATGCACCGCAAAAGGCCATATCCACGAAGATGCCCAGGTATCAAGAACATCAGGGTCCTGACGCATGGCCATGCCGCATTTGGGACACTTTTCAGGTTCCTGCTCGTAGGCATCCATAAACCCACAGGCATCACAATAGTACACGGGGATACGATGTCCCCACCAGAGCTGACGGGAGATACACCAATCCTTGATGTTTTCAAGCCAGTGGAAATAGACCTTGGTCCATCGTTCAGGATAAAAGGTGATTTCTCCTTTTTTTACCACCTCGATGGCCGGCTTCACAAGTTCGCTCATCTTCATGTACCACTGTTCAGAGAGGTAGTATTCAATAGGCACGTGGCCTCTTTCTGAATACCCAACTTTGTGGGTGTATTTTTCGATTTTTTCCAAAAGCTTTCGTTCCTTCATGGCCTCTACGACCGCCTCACGAGCCTCATACCTGTCCAACCCACGGAAATCCTCAGGGACAAGGTCGTTCAGGGTGGCATCAGGGTTCATGATATTGATCATCGGAAGATCATGCCGAAGGGCTACCTCATAGTCATTGGGATCGTGAGCCGGTGTAATCTTGACCACTCCCGTTCCAAACTCTGGATCCACGTACTCGTCAGCAATGACCGGAATTTCTCGCTCAGCCAGTGGGAGAATCACCGTCTTGCCAATGAGATGACGGTATCGTTTGTCGTTGGGGTTTACTGCTACGGCCGTGTCTCCTAACATGGTCTCTGGTCGGGTAGTAGCCACCACCAGAAACTCATGGGAGTCCTTGATGGGATAACGAAAATACCACAGATGTCCTTCTACCTCCTGGTAGTATACCTCTTCATCAGAGATAGCGGATTTGGAGACAGGACACCAGTTCACAAGTCGATATCCTCGATAGATATAGCCTTTTTTGTAGAGTTTTACAAAGGCATGAATGACCGCTCTATAGTAGCCATCATCCATGGTGAAGCGTTCTCTTTTCCAATCACAGCTTGTGCCTAACTTTTTGAGCTGCTCAATGATAATACCACCGTATTTCTTTTTCCATTCCCAGGCATATTCGAGAAACTTTTCACGCCCGATTTCCCACTTGTTGATACCCTTTTCCGCGAGATACTTGGTGACCTTGGCTTCGGTGGCAATAGAGGCGTGGTCTGTGCCTGGAATCCAGCAGGTCTCATAGCCATTCATTCGATAATAACGAATAAGGACATCCTGAATGGTGTTATTGAGGATATGTCCCATTGTGAGGATCCCCGTCACATTTGGAGGAGGCATGACAATCGTATAGGGCTTCTTGGCGGGGTTTACGCGGCTCTCAAAAAAACCCTCCTTCATCCAGTACTGGTAAATCTCTTCCTCAAACTGTCCGGGGGTGTAGTTTCCTTCAAGCGATCGATACTCCATGGGCACTCCCTTTGCCATTTTTTCTTTCTTAAATTGTAAGAAGAAAAGGGATTTATGTCAATCAAAAACACGAGGAGAAATCTCTTTTGGCCTTACGAAACGCATGGCTTTTTATCTCAGAGAAAGGATAACAGCTACCCACTCCTGGTACTTTGCCATGATGTTGGTAGTGATGAGCCGAGCGTTGTATTTTGTGATTGTCTCCTGGAGTTTTTCCTCAGGACCGGCAAAAACCACCCTTTCTCCCTGTGAGAGGCTTTCAAGGATCTTTTCCTCTGGGAGAAATTCGTACTTGAGGAGCCCCTTGACAATGAAACGCTCTGATTGATCAACCCAGGCGGGGAAGTAGAGCTTCGCCTTTTCTGGTTTTTGGGGATTTTTCCAGAGGGAAAGAAGAATTCTCTGCGAGGGGGGATAAGAACGAATCTTGTTTTCAAACACCCATTCTCCAGGGAAAAGAACCACTAACAACAACACTATTTCTGTGAGAACGCCGCTCCAGAGAAGGAGATGAAGGGGTTTTTGCATCAATTTTTTTATCCATTGATAGGGGCTTTGGCCATTCCAGAAATGCCAGGCAATGAAAACACTGAGGGCAGGATAGAAGGGGTTGAGGTACCAATCACTTTTTGTTTTCATGATGAGAGGGAAAATAAGCGTGCTAAAGAGCCATATCCAGAAAAAGGAGGGTCCAAAACCAGAGGTTTTGAGATGAAAAACCACTTCATTTTCCTTCTTTTTGAAGAAAAGACGAAAACCCATAAAGGGAATCACAAAAAACAGAAAGAGCGACCAAAAGAGGGTTTTGAAAAAGATCGGTTCTAAGTAATGAATATTCGACCCAGGGTGACCTTCTATGGCTTCTCCACTTCTTTTCAAAAGATCGTATCCGAGCATCTTCTGAAAAAACGTAAGTCCATCTACCTGATACCTTGCCAACGCCCAGAGAAGGACAGGAAAGCCCATGAGAAAAAGAGAGACAAGCACCTCGTGCCATCGAAGTTTTTTATACCTTTTTTCTGTGAGAAGCACAAGCAAAATGAAGGTAAAAGGCATAACCGCAGAAAAAGATTTGAGGAGGAACGAAAGAGCCACCATAAAAGAAGCTACATAAAGCCCCCACTTCTGATTTTCCGTCCACTTGAGCATTCCCCAGACAGTGAGGGTCATAAAAAGGGCCATCTGGGCGTCATAATCACCGTACCGTGCAGTATGAAAGGCCAAGAAGGCATACATCGTGGAAAGAATAAGTCCGCTGGTGAGGGCAACCTTTTTGCCAAGTCGTTTGGCTATTACCATCGTGATTATCACCGTCAAAACAGCCGAAAGCGCGGAAGAGAACCGGAGTCCCCAGAGGTTTACTCCAAAAAGCTTGTATCCCACGATGATGAGCCACGCTCCCAGAGGTGGTTTGAGATTCCAGTAGTCTAATTGACCATCATAGGTCATGGCTATATAGGAATGATTCTTCATCATCTCGTAGGCATTGAGGGCATGTCTTGCCTCATCCCATGTCTCCACTTCAAAATTGCCAAGGTTGACAAAACAGTTAAACACGGCAAGAGCAACAACCATCATAAATAAAAGGGGATATCGATACTTTTTCCAGAAAGACATAGAAACTCCTTTCTTAAGATGGATTGAGTATAAAGAAAATATAGCCAAAAATCAATCAGACGAAACACGTGGACTACTCTTGTTTTTGTCTTTTTTGGTATTCATTTTTTTGGCTTTTCTTTTTGAGACCTTTGCACGAATGTGCAAAAGGTCTCAAAAAAGTAGTGAAAAACAAAATATAGTATGAAAATATTCTTTGCAGTAATAAATGGCCCTATTTTTTGAATAAAAAAGACAAACAAGCCCTTGGAAATAGAAAAAGCGGGGAAGAGGGGCGTAGCCCCTGACCCAAATAGGGGAAGAAAACACCCGTGCAAGGGTCTCTTTTTGCTTTTTCTCTTTTTTCTCGCTATAATAAGTGAAAAAGAGGATAAGGAAAAGTTTCTTATGTCATCTTCTCGTCTTTGTTTTGTTCTCCCCTGTTATAACGAAGAAAAGGCTTTGGCCTTTACCTTAGAAAAAATCACGGCCAGGTTTCAGAGTCTTGTGCGGGAGAAACGCATAGCGAAAGAAAGTGCCATTCTTTTTGTGGACGATGGAAGTACGGACAGGACATGGGATATTCTTAAAGAAGCGAGCCGTACTCACCCTTCCATTATAGCCATCAAACTTTCTCGAAATTGTGGACATCAAAACGCCCTCCTTGCCGGCCTTACCGAAGCCTACCGTTTGGGTTTTGATGCGGTTATCTCTATGGATGCGGATTTACAGGATGATATTGAAGTCATAGGGGATTTCATCAAAAAATATCAAGAAGGATACGATATCGTCTATGGGGTGCGTTCCGATAGAAGCACCGATTCCTTTTTCAAGCGGGAAACAGCCCTTGCTTTCTACAATCTGATGCGACTTTTTGGGGTTCCCCTTGTTCATAATCATGCGGATTATCGTCTCATGAGCCATAGGGCAATTGGAGCCCTTCTTTCCTTCCCAGAGAGAAACCTTTTTCTGAGGGGGCTTGTCCCTCTTCTTGGCTTCCCCTCGACGGAAGTTTACTACAAACGACTGGAACGGGTGGCAGGAGAAACCAAATACCCCCTCAAAAAAATGATTGCCTTTGCCCTCAATGGTATTACCTCGTTTTCCATTCAGCCCATTCGATTGGTAACTTTCACAGGCTTTGCGGTCTTCGTCATGAGCTTTGTGATACTCTTGTATGCGCTTGTAGAAAAGATGGCTGGAAAGACGGTGAGTGGTTGGACATCGCTCATGTTTTCTCTCTGGTTTTTAGGAGGGCTTGTGCTGGTGGCCCTTGGGATCATCGGGGAATATATTGGTCGTATTTATATCGAGGTCAAACAACGCCCCCTCTTTTTTATAGAAAGACGAGAAGGAACCCTTTTTCAGGAAAGAAAAGATGGTTAGTCGAACTCTCAAGGAGGTGCTGCGTTTTGGGATTGTTGGAGGGATCAACACGGCGGTTGACTTTGGAGTGTTTTTTCTCTCCATAGCTATAGGGGTTCCCCGGGTTGGGGCTCAGGTTTTAGGATATACGGCTGGTGTCATCAATAGTTTTGTATGGAACAAGCACTTTACCTTTCAAGACAATGAGAAAACCAGTATAGGGAAAGTGCTTTGGTTTGTCATGGTTAATCTTCTTTCTCTGGGAATATCAAGCGGGGCCATCTATTATCTCCCTCTTTTAGGAATCTCGATAGGAATAGCCAAAATCATCGTTACCATTCTTACCTTGGTCATTAACTTTGTAGGATACAGGCTTTTTGTCTTTGGAAGAAAAGAGGGTCAGTGAAAAGTGAAGAGGCTTTTTGGAGGCAATAAAAAAGCCACCCTGCCAAAGGGTGGCTTTTTTCGGAGGGAGAGGGATTCGAACCCCCGGAGCCTCGTCGGCTCAACGGTTTTCAAGACCGCCTCCTTCGACCGCTCGGACATCCCTCCTTTTTTATAGAGATATATTATACGCAAAAGAGTCCAAAAAATCAAGCCGAGGTGGTTTCTCTTCTCACCCCAAAGGCAATCAAAAGACAATTGATAAGTGCCATGATTCCCCCAAACCAGAAGGGAAGGGGTTGCCAGAGGCTATAGAGAAAACCTGCAATAATACTTGCCGGAAGAAGGGTGAGTCCTACAATCATGTTGTAAAACCCAATAGCGGTGGCCACAGAATTCTTCGGGGCAAGATCAGAGACAAAGGCTTTTTCAGCCCCTTCCGTCAGGGCATAATAGACGCCATAGAGAAGCCACAATACCCATACCATCCAGCCTTGGCCTGTGGGAACAAGACCAAACCCGAGGTACACGAAGCCGTAAAGGGCATATCCTGTGACCAGGATGGTTTTGCGCCCAATTTTATCCGAAAGAGAACCAAGGGGCATGGCCAGGAGGGTCGTTGTCAGGTTGAAAGCCAGATACATCAGGGTAACCATGGCTAAGGTATTCCCCAAGTCCTGAGAACGGAGAAGGAGAAACTGGTTTGAAGAATTTCCAAGGGTAAAGAAAAACTGGGCAAGGAAAAACGCACGGAGTCCCGGTGTGTACTCTTTGAGAGAAAGCTTGGGCGCATGGGCATCTTTTTTGCCGATATCAGGTTCCTTGGTAAAGAAAAGAAAGATCACTCCGATAAATGCCGGAATAAGAGAAATAGCAAACAGAGGATAAAACGCCGAAGGTTCAGCGTATCGGTCTACATCCTTGAATACAAAGGTAATCAGAAGAAAACTCAAAAGCGTCCCCAGAAAAGCGCCGGCAAAATCCATGCTTCGTTGAAGCCCAAAGGCTTTTCCTTTGATAGAGGGATCAACCGAATGGGCGATGAGGGCGTCACGAGGGGCCGTGCGGATTCCCTTGCCGATTCTATCAAAAATTCGGGCTGCAAAGACCGTAAACCAGGAGGGGATGAAGAAAAGCGCCTTGGCAAGGGCTGAAAAACCATACCCTGCGATAGTCAGTCCCTTTCGTTTTCCTATCTTGTCAGAGATATACCCAGAGAAAAGTTTGAGAATACTTGCCGTGGATTCTGCAATACCCTCAATGATACCAAGGATTGGCCCGATGAGGGATGCCTGCGTTTTGAGAATAGAACTCACGAATGCCTGAATGAGCGGATAAATCATCTCTGAAGAAACATCAGTAAAGAAGGAAGTGAAACCGGTGAGCCAGACGTTTTTGTGAAGTTTTGGTTTTGAAAAAGTCATTTTTTTCTCCTTTACCTTTTTGAAAATAGTATACAGAAAGAAGAAACTTTTCTCAATAAAAATTCTCTTGCGTTTTTCCCAAAATATGTTATAATGGAGTATCCTGAAAGAGGAGTATGGCCATGAAGAATAATTATTCGGTGGTTACCCAGCTTATGATGAAAAATCCCCGTGCAGCCGCTGATATGGCACTTGCCTTTTTTCTTCAGCAGGTTGGGTTTCGTACGACCTACAGGCGACGGGATGGTTATGCGACAGAGATGCCCCTTATCACCTTTCGTATTACCCCTCTTTGTAATCTTCGGTGTATTATGTGTGGTCAACGAGGTCTCACCGGTACCTTCAAAGACGAGGTGGCGATCAAAGAAAAAGACAATATCGTCCCCATTGATGTCTACAAGAAACTCACAGATCGGGTAGCCAAAAAAACCAAGGTCTTTTATATCTGGGGGGGAGAGCCCATGCTTTATCCCAATTTTATGGAGTTAGCGGAGTATATGGCACGAACCATCCCTCTCTTTACCGTGAATACCAATGGGACGCTTCTTGCCCCTCATGCCAAAGAGATTGTTCGGGATAAATGGTCTGGTTTTTTTATCTCCCTTGATGGTTTTGAGCAGACAAACGATGCCATTCGGGGGAAAGGCTCCTATCAGAGGGTTATTGAGAGTATTCAGGCCATCAACGAAGAGAAAAAACGTCAAAAAGCCACCCTTCCCCATGTGGGTATTGTGACCACCATCAGCAACATGAATTACAAATACCTTGATAAACTTGTTGAGGCAACCAAGGACATGGGACTTGCTTGGCATATTGTCAATCTTGGGACGTACACGAATACCGCCATTGGTCAGGAGCATGAGCGCTATTTACAGGAAAAGTTGGGGATCACCCCCTATTACTGGAGGGGGTTTGCCAATGGATGTAATGAAGGCATTGATGGAAAAGAATTTTCAGAAATCTTGGCAAGAGCCCATTCCATCAAAACAGACCATCCCTTGATCACGGTGCCGGTGATTCGTCCAAGCAAGATTGGTGAATACTATGCCAATCTCGACCACCTTGTGAGA
Source organism: Longinema margulisiae (assembly GCF_025266855.1). Lineage (GTDB taxonomy): Bacteria > Spirochaetota > Brevinematia > Brevinematales > Thermospiraceae > Thermospira. Next base: position 1,021,424 of record NZ_CP053071.1, on the reverse strand, counting down.
GATAAATGCACAGCCCCATGGTTTTCAGTCAATATCAACTACAATGGAGATGTCCATTTCTGTGCTGATTATCCCGATTATATCCTCGGGAATATCATGAAAGAGGATATCTGGGATATATACAACAATGAGAAGGCCAGGACCTTTCGCAAGGTGCTTCGGGAAAGCCCTCATGGGATTTTCCCGGGATGTCGAAGGTGTTACCAACTCATGCTCTGTGGTCACAGGCGTTGGGGATATTAGGGTAACAGGAAACGATGATTTTTCTTCTGGTTGGAGGCATGCTTCTTGGTCTTGTGCTGATTATTTTTGTTTTTCGGCGTCTCAATATTCCCCTTATTCTTTTGGCCCTTCTGGTAGGGATTCTCTTTGGAAGTGATGTGACGGGACTTATCTACTTTGACGACGCTATCCTTACGAGGGATATTGCCACAGTGGCCCTTCTTTTTATCCTTTTTGCTGGGGGATTTGGTATTAAAGAGGAGGAATTTCGCCCTGTAGCTATCCCTGCGGGGCTTCTTGCGACGATAGGGGTTTGGCTTACCGCCTTTCTCACGGCTTTTGGACTTGTTTTTCTCACTAAAAAATCTTTTTTAGAAGCCCTGCTTCTTTCTGTGATTATCTCTTCTACCGATGCTGCAGCGGTTTTCTCTCTCTTTGGCACCAGTCTTCGCCACAAAGTGGCTTCTCTCATCAAAATTGAATCCGCCTCTAATGACCCGGCGGCCATTATCTCCACCCTTTTTGTTTTGCAATTTTTTATGGGGGCGACCTTTGCTCTTCACTCCTCTTTTTTGCGCTTTCTCTGGCTTCTTTTTGGGGGTGCGGTTATTGGGCTGATTATTGGCAAACTTGCCGCCATGGGACTGCGGAAACTGACCGAAATTGACATTGGGTATTTTTCTGTTTTTCTTCTGGGGGTGATCTTTTTCTGCTTTGGGGTGGCGGAGGTTTTCAAGAGTAGTGGGATTTTAGCCGTCTTTTTCTGTGGCCTTGTCATGGGAAATGAAAAACTCCCCTATAAGCATGGGTTAGGCTCTTTTGCTGAGACACTCTCTTTTCTTGCCAATATATCTCTTTTTATTCTTTTGGGGCTTTTGGTGTTTCCAAAACAACTTCTTGGGGTTTGGAGAGAAGGGATCGGGCTTTTTCTCATCGTGAGTCTTGTGGCAAGACCTTTGGCGGTTTTTCTCTGCACATCAGGGAGTAAATTCTCCTGGAAAGAAAAGCTTTTCATCAGCTGGAGTGGGATCCGTGGGGCTGTTCCTATTGTGCTTGCTACCTATCCCTTGGCTATGGGACTTGATCCTCACCATCGTCTTTTTAATACTATTTTTTTTGCAGTTACCCTCTCGGTGACTATCCAGGGCGGGACACTCCCCCTTCTCAAAAAACTTTTAGGCCTCAAGATGAAACAGAAACGAAAGCACACCTCTTCCATGCAGTTGGTTACCATTCATAACACCACCTATGAACTTTTAGAAATTCACCTTGATGAAACTTTGTACGAAGGAGAATGCAAGGTGGCAGATCTTCAGCTTCCCCAGGGTGTGACCATCACGATGATCACGCGAAAGGATGGGGTTATTGCTCCTTCTGGTCAGACGGTCGTGAGGCCAGGAGATACCCTTTTTGTCCTCGCAGAAGACAGCAAAAAGGGAGAAGTCCTTCATGCGATTTTGAGTCATTTTTGAAGAAAAGACAAACAAAAACTTGCAAAGAATCTCATTTTGTGGTATACTATTCTTCTGGAGTGGCGACATGCAGGAATGTATCTTCTGCAAGATAGCGCGGGGAGAGATACCCTCAGAGATTGTCTACCAGAATGACAAGGTGGTGGCCTTCAAGGACATTCGACCGCAGGCTCCTATCCATGTGCTTATTATCCCGCGTGAACATATTCCTACTTGGAATGAGAACACCGACCATGTGGTGGTAGCCATGTGGCAGGCGGTGAGAACCATAGCCAAAGAGATGGGTATAGATGAATCCGGTTATCGAGTGGTGGCCAATTGCAACCGGGACGGAGGGCAGGAGGTATTCCACATCCACCTCCACCTTTTGGGAGGACGCCCTCTCAAGTGGCCACCAGGATAAACCGATAAAGAAAAAAACTACCAAAAAAGGGGTGATGATAGATGCTGATTGTGGAAGTGAAGGAAAACGAGGCTATTGAAACGGCTCTTAAGCGTTTCAAGAAGGAAATCGAAAAAGACGGTATCCTCACTGAGGAGAAGAAGCACCGTTTCTATGAAAAGCCTTCTGAAACTCGTAAGCGAAAGGCCTCGGCTATTGAGCGAAAGATTGCCAAGAAAGTTCGCAAGATGCAGCAGATGAACCGCTACATCTAAGGGGACAATATGGGAATGTTTGAGGATTTGCAGCGTCAGTATATTGACGCTCGCAAAAGCGGGGACAAATTTGCCTCTCAGGTCTTAAACCTTGTTATTTCTGATCTCAAATATGAGAAGATTAACAAGCAGAAAGATCTTGAAGATGCAGATGTGATTGCCTACCTTCGAAAGACCATCAAAAGCCGAAAGGAAATGCTTTCTGAGGCAGAAAATGCTGGTCGGCAGGATGTGGCGAATGAGACAAAGGCCGAGATTGCCTTTCTTGAAAAGCTTCTTCCTCAGATGATGAGTCGGGATGAGCTTATCAAGCTCGCCAAAGAGGTAAAAGAAGCTATAGGGGCTTCCTCACCGGCTGATATGGGACGAATGATGAAAGAGGTCATGGCAAAAACAGCCGGCAGAGCTGATGGGGCTGAGGTCAAAGAGGTGGTCACCGCTCTCCTCAAAGGTGAATTGTAGTGAGAAAGGCTGTCCAGAAGGACAGCCTTTTTTGTCCTGCGTTTTGAAAAAGTTCTCATAGCAAGGAGTCATTATGCGGATTTGCTTTACCAAGATGCATGCGTTGGGCAACGATTATATTCTCATTGATGGTATCAGATATCCTGAAGTCCTTGCTCGTGGTAGTGAGATTGCCAAACTATGGAGTGATCGGCATTTTGGAGTGGGGGGTGATGGGGTGATTTTTGCGGCTCCCTCTTCTTCAGCTGATATCATGATGCGTATGTTTAACGCTGATGGAAGTGAATCAGAGATGTGTGGCAATGGTATTAGACAGCTTGCCCGTTTTGTCTATGAGAAAAATATTGTGCGAAAAAACCATCTTCGTATAGAGACCCTTGCCGGTATCAAAGAAATTGACATGGCTATTTCCGGTAGTGAATTTCGCATTACCGTGGATATGGGCGTGCCTATTCTTGAGCCTTCAGAGATTCCAGCGGTGGCTGAAAAGGATAGCCAGGGTATAGCCCGCACATCCATCACTCTTGAAGGAAAAACCTTTGACTTTACCTTAGTCTCTATGGGCAATCCTCACGCCATTACTTATCTCGATAATGTGGATAGTTTTGATGTTCATCGTTACGGTCCTCTTGTTGAAAACGCCACCCGTATCTTTCCCAAGAGAACCAATGTGGAATTTATTCAGCCTCTTTCCAGACATGAACTCCGGATGCGTGTCTGGGAAAGAGGGGCAGGAGAAACCCTTGCCTGTGGAACAGGGGCATGCGCCAGTGTTGTTGCCAGTATCCTCAATGGAATTACCGAGAGAAGCGTCCGTGTTCACCTTTTAGGTGGTCCCTTAGACATCACATGGGATGAAAAAACAGGTCATGTGATCATGACTGGGGATGCTCACACCGTGTTTGAGGGAGAAAAGGAGATTTAGTCCACCACCTGACAGAGAATCAGCGGTTCATCCTGGACAACAATTTTGTAGGTTTTTTGAATAAAAAATCTGGCCTCAAGACCTTCGAGTGCCCGTTTATCAATGAGAAGGGGTATTTTGAGCCCTTCGGCCGCCCGTTTGACGAGGTCTATTCTCTGAAAAACCTTTCCCTGTGGTACCAGCTGGCTGAAATCTTCACCGAAAATTGGCATGGCTCCTATTCGTACCTTTTCCGTGAGGATAAGGATAGAACTTTCTACACGGATATCCTGGGATTGAGCAATGGTCTTGATTTCCGAGAGAATGCGTTGAGAGAATTCAATGGCTGAAAGATTCTTGTGTTCATAAAAGTAGGGAAAGCCAAAAAAGACAAAGAGCCTCTCATGCTCCCAGAAAGGAAACCCATCGTATTGATGAATATATTCCGAAGTGGTTTTTGCTAAAGCCTCAAGAAAGACATATTCTTGAAGGGGGGTAACCTCCCCCATTTTCCAGAAAAGAGTCACAATGGTGGCCGGTCTTTCAATACCAAATCGAATTTCCCCATCGGAGGCTAATTTTTTCTGGATTTCCTCAGAGAGAACCGGATTCATCCAGAGAATCTGTTTTTGTGTGTTTTTCACCCTTGAGGCGTATTGCTGCCACGCAAATAAAAGAGGAGAAAGCATATTGGTATCGTGAATAGGGGGAATATGAGAAAAGAGAAGGGGATTTTGCTTGAGAAGCCACAGGGAGAGTCTTTTTACCCTCCTTTGCCAGAACCATCCCACCGCATAATGGCGAACAAGGAGCCATCCCGCAAGTCCTATACACCACCAGAGAAGTGATGGCGAAGGTTTTTTCATGCCCTCCCAGAGAAGAAAGCCAAGAGAAGCCACAAAGGGGGTTTCAAGTCCGTATTCAAATACCCAGGAGGGTTTCTGAAGGTTCCCAAGAAAGCGGAGATTCCACCGGGAAACAAGAAGTCGCCACACATCAAAGACAAGAAGATGAAGGGGAGCAAGAGAGGCTATAACCCATACCACCCTTACTGCCGAGGATTCCCGGAAAAACCAGAGATAAAATCCCACCATTGTCGTAGAAAGCCATTCCAGAACAATGAGCCACCACAGGGTCCAGCGTGAAAAAAGAGAAATTTTTTCCCAAAGAAGCTGCCGTACCGCCACCACAAAGGCCGCTAAAGAGAAAAATCCATAAACCATCCATACGCCCAATTCTACTCTGAGAGAAAGCCTTTGTAAGCCCCCAAAAAGGAGAAGAATGACCGCTGTTTTATAAAGAAGATAGGAGAAAAAAAGAATAATTTTCATTGTACCTCCCTCTTTCTTTTTTATCGACCAGAAAAGAGTCCAAACTTAAACTTTGAGACCTTTGTCCATTCGTGCAAAGGTCTCAGGAAAGTAATAAAAAAACAGAAATTGAAATATTTCTTTCCCTAATAAATAATAAAAAAGCCTATTTTTTTAGATAAAAAAGACAAATAAGCCTTTGTAAACAGAAAAAGCGGGGTTTCAGGGGCTACGCCCCTGACCCAGACAGGGAAAGAAAACACCCGCGCAAGGTCTAACTTTACTCTTTTTCCCGTTGAGCAAGAGAAAGCTACCAGGGATAGCGGCTTCGGGGATTTCCCCCTCCAAGAGGAAGCTTTTGCATATTTTTTCTCTCTTCCTGCTGGACCAGGTTGAGAAGGGACTGGGTATCTCCCTCTGGAGGAGTTTGTTGAGGAGCCTGGTTTTTCTTGTCTTCTTTCTGAGGGGCTGGAGAAGGTTGGTTTTGTGATTGAGAGGAGGATTGGTTTGATTGCTCTTGCTGGAGATAGAGAAGGTTTTCAATAGTCTTTCTATACAACGGATGCCGGGGGGAGATTTCTTCGAGAAGTTGTCGGTAAGCGAGAGCCGCCCCTTTTTTCTCCCCACTGGCTGCAAGCGTTGTCCCCATGTTATACAAACTGCGAATTCTCATATCAGAAGAGGTACTATTGGTGAGACCGGCAAACTCCTTTGTGGCCTTGTCCCACTCCTCAAGATAGTACAGTGTATTGCCAAGATTGTACCTTAAAAGGGGAGAGTCTGGTTTTTTGACAAGTGCCCGCTGGAAAGCCTCTTTTGCCTCCTGATAACGCCCCTCTCTATAAAGCCTTGTCCCACGAGAGGCTTCACTGGAAAAACCTTCTGAAGGTGTTATGTGCAAAAAAAGCGCCACGAGAAAAAGCAGAGGGATTTCTCTTTTCAATGGCCAGAGAAGGGCCAAAAGCCACAAAAGAAGGGCGGGAACTAAAAAATACTGATACTGGGCCTGCATGGTCTCATAGCTTATTCTTCCATAAGGGGTTTTCTTGATTTTGTCAACGTATGAAGCGAGCTTTTCTCCTGCATTCTCTGTTCCCTCCAAAAAGATCCCGCCTGTTTTTCGAGCTATCTCTTTCAGGATCTCCGGTTGCAACCGAGAGATGATTTCTTTCCCCTCAACCGTGAGAAAAGCTGGAGGTTTGCCCTTCTCATTGGCAAGAGGGATTTTCCCCCCTGACACTGTTCCTATACCAATACTCACAATCTGGATTCCTTTCTGGGCTGCCTGAGAAGCCACCGAAATGGGGTGATGTTCCATATCCTCCCCATCGGAAAGAACAACAATAAGTCGGTGAGAAAGGGTGTTTTTTTCAAAGAGATCCATGGCTTTTCTGAGAGCGTCCTCTAAATTTGAACCCTGATTTTCAATAGCCAGGGGGTTGGCCTCCTGAAGCCAGAGAGAAATCACCTCATAATCGAAGGTGAGAGGAACAACCGGATAGGCCTCAGCGGCAAAAAAGACAAGCCCTATGCGATGACTTCCCCCTTTGGCCATCAAATCAAAGACAATACGACGGAGTCGCTCTAAACGACTTTCCCCGATATCCTCACAGAGCATACTTTGAGAGAGATCGGCTACTAAAATGATATCCACCCCTTCAATTCGTTCAGTGCGATTTACCATCCCCCACCGTGGATCAAGAAGCACAAAAGAAGAAAAGAGCACAGAAAGAGCGAGAAAAAGATTCTTCACAAACCGGTTCCAGGCAAAATCCTTTCCAAAAAGCGTATTTCCCTGCTCTAAAGAATACTGTCGTCTCCTCCATCGCTCCTTTTGCCATTCTACCATAAGAAAGAGACCAAGCATGAGAAGTCCTATTCCCACCATCCACCAGACACGTGAAAACAATCCAAATACCATAAGGCTTCCTCTCACATTCTCTTCTCATTGTAGGGATAACACAAAAGAAAGTCAAACTTTACACACAGGCCTACCAGAAGAGTTCCACTGTGAAAAAACCTCTTCGAGTTGGTTGGCTGTTAAAAAACCCTCTGTCGTTGCCTTGAGCGTGCACACATGCTTAGCAAGAAGCTGGGCTTTCCAGACGGCTGTTTCAGCGTCCTCTCCCCTGAGAAGATGGGCATGGCAAAATCCTACGGCCAAGGCATCTCCAGCCCCATTGGTATCAACAACAGGAGAAAACCATTCCACCGCCGGGAATCTCTCTACCTTGCCCTGATAACTCATCATCACCCCCCGGCTTCCCATGCCACAGACAACCGTTCGAGTCCCGTTGTTGTCATACATCCTGAGAAGAGATTCTGGATTGGGATGATTGGCCGCCGAAAAGAACAGAATATCTGCAGCCTCAACAAAATCTCTGCGATAAGGATCCTGTGGATCAACAACATCCTGAATATCCACAGAAACGATTATCCCAAGTCTTTTTGCGATGGGCAAGAGAAACCGACACCAGTTTTCGATACTGAAATGGGCAAGCCTTACCCCTGCAAGAAACCTTTCGCACGCCTTCTCATCAGGCACAATCTCCATGGATCCCTTCGCATCGTAGAAATTTTTTCGCCGGCCATCAGGATACATGAGATTGATACTTCTATGTGTTCCCTGTGGATCTGAAATCCAGAGACTCTCTATACCCGAAGAAGTGAATTCCTCTCTAATCCACTTTCCATGATAATCCTCCCCAATGGCCGCAATACATTTTGTTTCATACCCTAAGCTACAAAAAAGCTTTGCCCCATATCCTCCTGCCTGACCAATATAATCCCTGTTCTGTGAAAAATTCATTTCTACAGAGAAATCTACTTCACGACCATACAGATAAATATTGGTATCAATACCAACCGCCCCAATCATGGCTACCTTATTTTGCATTGTCTTCTCCCTTTTTGGGAATAGTGTAAAGAAATAGCCTGCTTTTTGCAAAAAGAAACCCCCTCCATAGCGGAGGGGGTTCTTCTCATCATCGCTTAACGTACGGTGTAGTTGGCTCCTTCGTTATTATCCCAGTAGGTTTGACCATTGACTGTATACTTCACCGCATACTGGACGGTCTGACCATAGAAGCTGGGGATAAAGAAATACCACCGTTCTACCCCATACATATTGGGGTTATCAAAGGAAGAATAGCCGTAATAGACACGTGGACCGGCGTAGCTTGCAGAAGCGGTTAGGGTATGCTTCCAGTTGTTTGTGGTATAGACGATAGTCACTTCCTTGGCATAGCCAACATTCTTTACATCCACAGCCCCGTTCCCGGCTGTATAGAGATACACGGCAGCTACCATCATCTCTTTGCCAAGAAGGGGACCAGCGTTTTTAGCAAGCCGGTAATTCTGTCCACCATTGTTATCCCAGTAAGTCTGTCCACTTACTGTATAGCCGATCACAAACTCGTCGGCAATCATGCCCATAAGAGGATTGTACACGCTGTTAAAACCAAGCTCCCAGGTTTCCCAGCCGTTTCCTGCAGGACCACGGTATTCAGCCTGAAGGTTTGTCCATGTTCCATTGGTCAGTTTGTGATGAACAAAGACCTGTTTCTGATAGGCAATATTCTTCACCCGAATCACGAACCGACGCTCCCGCATGTAGCCGCGGTAGAAATGCTCATGGTCAAAGGCTTCCACCAGTTTGACCATAGAAGAAGAGCTGGACGTTGAAAGAGAAACAGAAGAAAGAGCTGAGCGGTTGACTTCTTCAGCACCATTTTCAGCCTTGTTTTCACCTGCAGGCACCGTTGCACATGACACCACACCACCAAATACAAAACCCACCAACACCAATTTTTTTACGAGATTCATTTTTGCTACCTCCATACGGGATTATTATAAATATATTATAACAGAAAAAAGTGAAAAATGCAATTTTTTTGTTCATTTTTGCCTTATTTATGTGCATAATGCACGAAAGATTTTTGCCGATTTTTCCCTTGGCTTTCTCTTGAATTGTGTGATTTGGAGAAATGTTTTTCTTTCTTTTCGTCCTTCATTTTTGAAGGGGCTTTGGCCGAAAAAAATAAAAAATTAGGGAGTATGGTGTGAAAAGGCAATGGTTTTTGATGATAGGATGGGGGTTGGTGGTCACAGCCATGGCTTTTGAGTCCTCCCAGCTGGCCCCTTTTCGTTCAGTACCACCGGCTGAACTCAGAAAAGCCATCCAGTCAGCGGTTTTAGCCAACCGGCTCCCTCAGTTAAAGGAGTACGTTCTCAAAAATCCCTCTCAGTTTGAAGGACTGGATATTGCAGGAGTGTATGGGGAGGTGGCCACCAACTACTATGGGCAAAAAAACTTTTTCCTTGCCCTTATGACAGCTACCGAAGGGTATTTTATGAAAGGGACTCCTGAAAGTCGTGCCCTTTGTGCGTATTATGCGGCTCGTGTTCTCTACCAGCAAAATAACCGGGAGTCAGCCCTTTTTTATGTCAATCGTTCCCTTGAATTATTCCCTACCAATCATAGTCTGTATTTCCCCGCCAAACGACTCAAGAGACAAATTCGATGGGAATACCTCTCCGCCAGTGAAGGGCTCCCTGATGAAAGTGTGAGTGATATCTGTTTTGATGGAGATGATGTGTGGTTTTCCATGTGGACTGGGGGTATAGGGCGATTCACCAGAAGCTCTCTTTCTCTCCTTCTTTTTTCGGCAAAAAAAGGGGGGCTCAAGTCTGATCATACGAGAACCCTTGCCCTTGATGGGGATATTCTCTGGGTAGGCACCTATGGGGGGCTCTGTTTTTATAACAAAAAGACGGGGAAATGGCAGAATGTGAGCGGGGAACTCTCGGATGTCCCTATCAAAAAGCTTTTTTTGCATGAGAACGGGCTTTATGTCGCCACTCTTGGCAAGGGACTTTTCTTAAGCAAAAACGGCTCTTTCCAGAAGATCTTTTCTACTTCAATTTATGTCTCTGATGTTCTTCATGTTGGAGAGTGGACGATTGTGGCCACCATGGATAACGGGGCCTATGTGCTCAGGGATGGCAAACAGGTTGCAAGGATACTTCCGGGAAAAACTATCAAAAGCCTTGTTTTCTATCGTGGGATGATTTACGGGGGGACGCATGGGGATGGGCTCTTTGTGGTCAAACCCGGAGAATGGAACACTGTTCAATGGGTGAAGGGATTGTCCTCGCCCTATATCGAAACCCTTCAGGTCTACAGGGAGGTACTCGTTATAGGTACCCTGGGTGGTGGAGTGAATTTTCTTTACCCGAATGGGGAGGTGCGGGTGCTCACTATTCTTGATGGGCTCTCCAGTAATGATGTGGTACGCATACGACCGGAAAAAAATCGTCTCTGGTTTGGGACTCTTTCTGGTGGTATTGCCATCCTTCTGGTAGAGAATATGGAGGATATTTAAATGAGGGTGTGTTCATTTCACGAAAAACAGAAACGAGAGAATAGGCTTTGTGAGAAGGGGGTGAGTACCCCCTTTCTTCGTAGTGAGGAAAAGGGTCAGGCAATTGCCCGAGAGGTTATCACTACCACTCCTCCAGGACAGAAGGTGGTTTTTGTTTGTTCAAGTGATTTGGATGGAATGGCTCTTCTTTCCGCGGCGAGAATCGTGTATGCTTCTGGGAGGGAAGTGGTCGTGGGCATTGTCTCACCGGCAGGGGAGTGGACTCCTGCAGGCTGGAAAAACCATCTTGAGATAGGCAAAAAAAGGGGAATAAAAACCATCTTTTTTCTTGATAAAACAAAAGGATGGAATGATTTTTTGCTTGCTTCGGTAGGGGGACAGAGAATTATTGCAACTTTCTTTTCACACTGGAGGGCCAGAATAGACCGCCAGTCTTTTGGAGAGTGGGCCATACGGAGTTTTCCCTTTGTGATTGGGGTAGAACTTCCCTTTGGGTACCCTGAGGCAATTCCTGTTTACCAGACGTGGTGTTTGGATGTCGCTGTAGAAGAGATTATGGAATATCCTTGGCGAGGTATAGCCGGGGAAATGAAAGTAATCCCCACCTATGGGAGTGATACAGCAGACATGGGCAAAACCTTTCTCTCTACGATGGAAGAAGTGGCTGGACTTTTGCACATCAGGTCCCCTGAGGGACACAAGGGTACTTTTGGAAGGCTTCTTATCGTTGGAGGAAGTGAAAATTATCCCGGAGCTGTTTTTTTAGCCGGAGCTGGAGCGCTTCGCAGTGGGTGTGGGCTGGTTACCATAGCAAGTGGCACTCCTTTGCCCTACAAAGACCCCCAGATAACCTATCTTCCTCTTCCCCCTCAAAGAGAAAAAGAAACGCTTGAGACCTATCTTCAGAAACTTCATACCTCCACTATTTTAGTAGGTAATGGGTGGGGAGAGGACCGCAGACACATCGAACTCCTTCGGTTTCTCCTTTCTCAGCCGTATGCTTCTCATATCGTTCTGGATGCCGATGCCTTGAATCTTTTATCTCGTTTTCCTGAGTTGTTTGAACTCTTAGAAAAACAGAAATCTCTCCAGAGAAAAAACCTTGTTCTTACCCCGCATGGTGGTGAGGCGGTGAGGCTTCTCAGAGTGACACCAGATATCTTTCGTACAAGAAGAAAGGAATTATGTGTCGAGTTTTCTCGTCGTCTTTCCGCCACCCTTGTCCAGAAGAATGCCACAACTCTGATTGCCACACCGGATGGAGAGGTATGGTATTCCTGCTATGGGAATAATGCCTTGGCCAAAGGGGGAAGTGGGGATATTTTAGCCGGACTCATCGGCGGTCTTCTTGCCTCGGGCTATGAGGGAAGGGATGCCGCGTTAGTGGCCACCTTTCTTCTTGGAAAAACGGCTGAACTTTTCACCGAAAACTATCCCGCGGAGGCCTGTACCCCTGAAAGTCTCCTTTCTCTCCTTCCGGAGGCATGGAAAAGGTTGTACGATATTCGAAAAAAAGAAGGCTAAAAGATTGTTTCTTTTCCAGAAAAGAGTCCTTTGCACATTCGTGCAAAAGGCTCAAGAAAGTAAAAAAAAGCAAAAAGCACTATAAAATATTTAGTATAATAAACAAGCCGATTTTTTGGATAAAAAAGACAAATAAACCCTTGTAAACAGAAAAAACGGGGTTTCAGGGGTGCAGCCCCTGACCCAGATAGGGAAAGAAAATATCCCTGCAAGGGTCTCGAAAAAGTTTTTTATTCACTTTTCGTCTTCTAACGAAAACAGTTCCCTTCCTGTATAGCTTTCATAGGTTGCCTTTAAGAAAGTGAGGATTTCCTTTATCACAGAAGGAGACGGGATCTTGTCTACAAAGAAATCAAGAGGCTGTTGCAAAGCATCCAGAAGAAACCTCTGGGTTCCCGGTCCCATGTGCCAGTGGGGAAGCCCAATAGTTTCCAAAAACTCTTTTTTCTCCTCCTGAGAGATATTTTCCAGATCCTCGGGAAAAAGGTTTTCCTCCTGGAAAAGATGGATAAGGTGCACAAACACAAGATGTCGTGTATGCTTGTGAATCTTGAGAAAATGAAAGAGGGAAGAAATCTCCGGGAAGGGTTTTTCTTCGCTCAGGAGATGGTACCACACATCACAGAGAAGAAAAAATTCATTCAGTTTTTCTGGATTGTCCTTGATCTCTCTATTCTCAGAAACCAAAAAGGCTTCCTTGAGAACATAGGTGTTTCGGTCACTATCTTCAAGAACATACCGTACCTCATTGCCTAAAAGAAGTGTTTGTGAACGCTGGCTTTTTTCACTGCCTGCCCCAAAAGCAATAAAATCCTTTCTGCCCTGGAGAGGATCAAGAATCGTTCCTGTGATGTGGTTGGAAGCATAGGCAAGACTTCTGTTTCTTGCAATAAGCCATCCCTGTCCGGAAAGAGAGGCTTTCATCATATTCAGTCATGCTTCTCGTATTCAATTTTTTCGACGATCTGGTAGCTTTTGACATTGCCACGTTTATCCCGGATCTCTTTGACAATGGCAAACCTCCCCGCCCCAATATAATAAATCCTCTGATCACGGGCGAGACGGCTCTTATGTTGCTGGAAAAGCTCCCGAAGGGCACAGTCAAAGTGTACCAAGGCATCATGAGTAGGATGTCTCACGGTGGTATAAAATTTCTTGATGGGATAATTGCAAAGTGGACAAATCGATTGATTTTCGGTACTTGCTGTCTCAGGTGCTGTTTCTTCTGTTTCAGAGGCAGTAATCTCTGCAAAGCTGTAAACAGGGACATCGAGATCTTCGGGGAGTTTATAGTCCGGTGGAAGGATTTCCTTAGCCTGAGAACGTTTTACATAGTCTAAAGAAGACCCCGGCTGAGGAGATTTTACGGCATTCTGAGAAACTGGCTGAGAGGTTTTCGGAGAAGTATGTGGTTGTACGGGTTTCTGAGGCTGTTGAAAACGTGATTGGTTCTGGTTTGTTGGCTGAGGACGATTCTTTTTGCCCCGGAATCTCCGCCAGCGTTTGTTTCGTTTAGAAGTATTCTGATTGGGTTGTGGGGTATCCATCATCGGAAATTCTCCTTATAAAAATCATGGCCGGGGCTCGAAGGCCCCGACGAGATTATGGCAAATCAAGATGGGTCAGTGGTTCAAATACACCAGGGACATCGGCCGGAGTAAGTGCATCTGCTCGCTTGTGAAACTCTGGCAGAATTGCCTGGAACTCTTTGTCCAGACGAAGCTCACGGCTTGAAAAGTCTGGCTTGAACATCTCCATGGTCTCAAAGGCAAGTTGCTTGAGATTCTTGAAGGCTTTCTTCTCATTGAGGATCACGGTAGTCATAGCAAACATCAAAAGGCCACCGGGAATAGCTCCCAGGGCAGTGGTATCCATAGCGGGATAACAGATACGAACGGCTTTGACTCCATACTTCTGGGCAGCTCTATCCATGCTTTCACGCTGGAGAATCTTTGCCCCGGCAAGTGGTCCCATTCCATACACGGGATCGTCTTTTTCAAAATCATAGTCTGCAAAAGCCACAACACTCACGCCGCTTTTCAAAAGCCCGGCCTCTGCCAATGGATCAACCCACAAAGTGGTGGATGTCCCCATAAAAAGGTTTGTGCGTTCGATATCTTTTTCTGTAGCCACGGCTACATCCACAAGCCCCAGTTGACGAATATTCTCCAGTTTGCTAAAATCAGGGTACTGAAGAACAGGATGAAACGCCACATCAATGTCTTTCACCTTGGTTGGTCCATACTGTTCATAGCGTTTGGTGGCGCCGGCGGCAATGCCGTTGATGAGGTGAACAACCTTGTATTTCTGTTTGAGGGTATTGACAACCTCCTGGATAACCTGGGGGTCAGTAGCATCGGCATTCCACCACTGGGTATCCACTCCAATCTTGGCAGCTTCTCTTTTGAAAGCCTGGACATGGTAATGCCCTATCTGCATGGTTTCCCTGTCATAATGAACAGCATAGACAGGAATCTTTTCTCCAAAAAGAAGCTGAATGGCCACGGCCCTCAAGATACCATTGGACCCTCCGAGAAGAAGCACCACATGATCTGAAGGAAGCTGAATGCCCATGGGTTTTACTGTCTTAAGTTGCTTGGCCAAAAGTTCATCAGCTGCTTTCTGACCCTCTTCTTTGAGGATCTTAGCCAGTTCCCGGATGTTGATGCCTCCGAGAGGCTTTTTTTCAAAGGTTTGAAGTTCTGACATCTTTACCTCCGCTTTATGGTAACTTTTATCGATGACTTTGTATCCAGTCCTTGAGTCTATCCTTGGATATTGTGCCTACGTGAGTGGCCACAGGTTGCCCCTTGTGAAAAAGAATGAGAGCGGGGATACTACTAATACCGTATTTCATCGCTAAGTCACCATCCTCATCCACATTCACTTTGGCAAAAAGGACATCCGGTATTTCTTTGGAGGTTTGTTCAAAAATCGGAGCAAGCATGAGACATGGTCTGCACCATTCAGCCCAGAAATCTACCAATACCCATTCGTTGTCCTTCAAGGCTTTTTCAAAGTTAGCCGACTGCAAAACCTCCATACGGTCCTCCTTTTTTAGACCCATTTAGGATAAGAGAGATTTTGTCTTCTGTCAAATTTCGGGGATGGGGGTTATAGCTCTTGGAAGGGGAGTGATGAAAGAACCTGTGGCTATTTCCCTATTTTAGTCCCCTTCTTTTGGCTGAAAGAAGGAACAATCCTATTTGCTCAGCTTTCTCCTCTCCCCCTGTATCTGAGAAAGTATCTCTTTTAACCACGGTTGAGGATAGGCTTTCAAAAGCCCTGTGAGGATTTCTTCTGCTTCCTTATAGTACTCATCAGAAGCAAGTACAAGGGCTTTGGCTACCCCAACGAAAAGAGGGTCCTTCTTTTCAAGCCTCTGGAGAATGTGCATGGTTTCAGGATGCTTTTGTTCCACCACCATTTGCATACCCTCTGGGGTCTTGAGGGAGAAAAGAAACCTCTGTTCTATTCGTTTTTCCTGGTATTCCCATGCCTCATCCCGTAAAGAAGGCGGTAAACTATAGGCAAGATGAAGGGCAGAAATATAGTCCTTTCCCAAAAAATCCCTGTGGAGTTCGAGAAGTTTTTGAGTCTTTTGTCCGAATTTTCCCTTTTTGAGAAGAAAAGAAAGAATCTCCACGCGTGTATCCTTTCCCCGGCTGCGAAGTTCGGCGAATTGAAGGGGGGAAAAATCCATCGTTGAAAGGGGAAGAGAACTCTCCCAGAGGACTTCTTTTCCACTTTCCCATACCAACATATCCTCTACCGTCTGCGGCGAAAGATGAACCGTCGCAAGGTCCTCCGATACGACCGTGCTTTCAAGAAGCCTTTTCCATCCGGCAGGTTGAACCGCAAGGGGGGAATCAGATCCAATCATCACAAGATACTCATGGCAAAAATAGAGCCGCACCGAAGAAAAAACGGAGGCGAAGGTTTTCACAATTACCTGAAAATCCTTCACAGAGAGGTTATGGATGGGTACCCACTGAGCCATTATTCCACCGGGAACAAGCCTTTCCTTTCCCATGGCATAAAATTCTCTTGTATACAATACCCACGAGTCCCCTGAAGCAGGATGCGTCGCATCAGCGATAATCATATCATACCTTCCCCGACCGCGGAGAAGATAGGTGACCCCATCATCAAACACAATATGGGAACGGTATCTTCTCACCACATCATGATTGTAATTGGTAAAAAACACCGTAGCCCCTATCACATCCGGGCATATTTCTACATTGGTGGCTATCACTCCGGGCACCTCCATCACACTCCCAAAGGTGATACCTCCCCCTAAGGCAATAACAAGAACATTGGTAGCAGAAGGACTAAAGACAAAAGGCACATAGCCCAAGAAACGAAAAACGCGAAGAGAATGATAGTCCGTCGGGACTTCCCCAACCCCATTGATTTTCAGATGAAGAATACCCTCTGGATGGCGGGCGACACTTACCGTTCCATGAGCCCCTTCCTTGTAATAAAGAAGTTCACTTCCCACAAACTCTTGTGCCGCCATTCTCCCGATTTTGTCCTCAAATGGCAGAAACACAAGCCCTATGGCCACAAGAACAAGTGCCCAGATGAGTTTTCTTTCCCGTGATATCACGAGAAGCATACTTGCCACGAGTCCGCTCAACCAGGCAAGGAGTCGAAGAGTCCCTGAAATACCCATGTTGTCCACGAAAAAGAATGCCACAAGAAGAATTCCCACCACACTTCCTATGGTATTCACGCCGGCGGCAAGAGCGGTGTCACCCCCATCCTCCCCCTCATTCTTGTTGTGAAAGGCCTCAATAAACATAGGATAAAGCATACCAAAAAACACCACCGGGACACCAATCAGAAACACAGAAGCCACAATTCTCAGAAGAAAAAGCATTCCCACGCCTTCTCCTTTCAAAGGGAGAAGAAGGCTATTTATTCCCACAGAAAACAGGGGAAAAGCGGCATGCCAGAGAGAGATGCCTGCTTCCAGTATTCCCATCCAGAAGAAAAGATGCCCGGCCATTTTTTCTCTCCAGTGAGCATACAGAAAGGAGCCAGCCGCAAGCCCCCCAATGAAAACTGCAGTGATAATTCCATAGCAAAAAAGCGTATTTCCTGTAAAATAGAGAAGTTGCCGGTTATAGATGAGCTGATAGCCAAGGGAGGTAAAACCCGACAGACCAAAAAGTCCTAAGATGATTCCCCCCGACCGATAGTGAAAGGACACACTCTTCTTTTTCTGTGAACCTTCCTCATAACGGGAGAAGAAAACAAGCCCTGCTGAGAAAATCCCCATTCCTATGGCCACTGAGACAAGCAGGGAAGCCCTTGCACCCAGAAGGGGCAAAAGAACAAAGTCCATGATTATGACCCCAACGGCACTTGCGAACGTATTCCATCCATAGAGACGAGAAACCGCTGATGTGCCAAATACCCCACCCAAAAAGGGAATAGCCATACCCCAGGAAAGTGATGGCACAAACACAGAGAGAAAAGCGGCAAGATAGATCCACGGCTTTGGAAAAAGCCGCATCACCTCAAACCACGGTACAAACAAAAGCCCAAGTGCACATACCCCAATCTGCGTCCACGCGAAAAACAAAAGGGGTCTGCGAAGTTTTGGCAAAAGCCACAGGACAAGAAAACTTCCCACTCCATAGCCGGCCATCCATGCCCCCACCACTAAAGAAACCCCATAGAGTGTATTTCCCGTCAAAAGAGCAAGTTGTCTTTGCCAGAGAGCCTGGAGAAAAAGGGAGACTATCCCCACTCCAATCGCCATCGCAAGGCCAGCTCTATAAAGTGCGTTGTTTTTCATATTCTCTCCTCTTCCACAAGAACCCTATCATTATAGGAAAAAACCTTTCATCTTTCAAAAAAGACAAATCTTCAGGCTTCTCATCTTTTTTTCTTTTGTGCCGATAAACATACCAAAAGTGTCTAAACTTACGTTTCGCAGGAGCGATGATGAAAAGAAGTATTCTCTTTGTGCTTTTTTTTGTTTCTTCTTCTCTCTGGGCACAAACCGTACAAAGTGACCATATAGCCTATACCCTCTATAATCAGGGGAACGAAGCCTATATACGCAAAGACTATCCCACAGCCAAAAACTATTATCTTCAGATCATTCAGGGATACCCGGAGTCCCGTTATATGCCCTATGCCCTTTTTATGTATACCTATGTAGAAACAGATTATCCACGGATTCTGGATGCCCTTTCCTATCTGGTGAGAAATTATCCCTCGTTTCCTTACTGGACAAACGCCGTTGAAAAACTGGGGGATATGTATTACGTCATGGAAAACCACGCAGCGGCCATTGAAACCTATACCCAGATTACCACTGATGAGGCTCTCTATAAGTTAGGCCTTCTCTACCTTGCCAACGGATTCCAAGAAGAATCGATAAAAACCATTCAAAAGCTCCTCATCCAGACAAAAGACAAAGACCTCACCTATCGGGCTCTTCTTGTGTTGGTCAAGGCGTTGATGACCAAAGGGGATTTTGTGACCTGCTATCCCTACCTTCAGCGACTTGTGTCTCTTCGTCCGTATGCCTACGATAACGGATTACGGGCTCTCTATTATACCGCCATGTATTATGCTCAGGGGACAGACAGGGAGTCTCAATCCTATGCCTTTTCTCTGTTTGCTCTGCTTCGACAGATGTTTCCCCTTTCTGCGGAAGCGACACTTGCCAGCCAGTATCTTGCTCAGTACCAGAAAGCAGGCCTCTCTCCAAAAGAGGTTCCCTGGGTAAGTGTCTATTACACCACGCCCTCAAAGGTAACTATTCCCGATCCTGTTCGGGAACTTCCTCTCTCCGTTGCCAAGGAGGACGCCGCCATCACCAACATCGAAAGACAGATAGACAAACAGGCTCAGGTTGTCCGGCGGGAGATTCAGGAGTATGTGGTGAGGGTAGGGGATTACAAGGACCTCAGTGTAGCCAATCTCATTGTCACCGATATTGTCAAGGCAGGTATTCGGGAAGCTCTCGGTGTTTATTACAGAGAAGACAAGTATTTTGTTGAGATCCGGGGTTTTCAATCAGAAGAAAAGGCAAAAAGTATAGCCACACGCCTCATTGCTCTCGGCTATACCGACACCGTGGTTGTTGAGGTGGCCAGAGTCGTGAGATATACTCCCGAAGAGAAATAGTCCTCATTCTCTTCTCTCCTTTTGCAAAGAAACTTCAGGAAAACTTTTTTTGTCTTTTTCTATCATCAAAATAGGTACAAAGAAAATATGCCTGCTCAAGGATTTTTGTCACCTGAAAGGAGATATTTTTCTCTTCACCTTCTCTCTCTTTTGGGATAGGAAAAACTTCTTTTTCTTTGGTTATGTATCCTCTTGGGAAAAAAGTTTCCATGCTTTGTAAAAAATAAAAAAAACTATACTAAAAGTATAAAACTGAAATTTCAAAAAACACTCTTTTTCATGGTAATATATAAGAAAGTTAATTTTTTATAAGGAGGTTTTATGAAATCCCTTCTCAAAAACATCATCATGGGGGCTGTAGGAACAGTTGCCCTTGGTGTTACCCTTGTTTTGGCGGTCCCTCAGGTGCTCAAAATCATCCCCAACATGATCAATCGTGCTGTGGAAGAAAAAATTGAGCCTGCGAATGACGAGAAGCCATGGAGCCTTTCCATTGCCACCTTCCGTAATGAAGAGGATGCCCGGATTTCGGTGGAAAGACTTCGTCAGCTCAAACTTCCCGCTTACTATGTTCCCCGGTTGACCGCTAACAACAACGTCTGGTTTGATGTCCACATTGGAAGTTATACCAATGTTGATGATGCCAATGCGGTAAAGTCCAATCTTACCGCCACCTATCCCAAACTCCCGGTGGAAGTAGACCATTACAGCAACTATGTGAGTAACTACATGGACTATCAGAACGAAAAGGCCACCAACGAAAATTCCCTCAAGCGCTTTGAAGTGGCCAAAAAACCATCCTCCTCTGTTCCCACTAACATGCTCATGACGCTTTATCAATTTCCTGTGGATAAACGCTATTCCATTGTGGAACTCATGATGGGAGAATCAGCAAAATATGATTCCCTCTATCCTTATGCGGGATTTCTTGTCAAAAGCCGATATTTCCCTTCATCGGAGATGTTCTGGGAACTTCTCTCCCGATCTTTCTCGTACTCCTATTTCATTTGTGAGGACAAACTTTTCAAAGAAAGGATTGGGGTGCTGGTTTTTGAACCAAAAGAGACGAACCTCTATGCTGCATTACTGGAAAAGTATGAATCTCAATTGGGAGAAAGAATCACCAACGTTTCCTACAAAACCCAGAAGGATATTGTCCAGGGGGCACTCTATCAAAGTTTTACCAAGGAGAGTAATGCCATCTATATCTTTGTAGGAGAGAACACCTCCACCCATCATATTATTACCCTCAAAACCTATGACCTGAGCCTTTCCAATTTCTTAGTCCTTTTCACCGACCAGTACAAAAACAAGGAACTCCTTGTGTATCCAGAGATGATGAGAGGGCTTGCGGTTCTTCCAGAAAATACGGGTTTCAGTCTCCAGATGTTTGACTTTTTTATAGTAGGATGGGATTATGCAAAAGAAAGAAATAATGCTTGGTGGGCGCGAAGTATGGTGGGACACTGGGATTATGAGATTTTCTATGGAAATAGAAGTGGTGATTTTGTGAAGATAAGTTTTTTTGATCTCTTGTACCGGAAAAAGGCTGAACAGATCAACCGAAGCTTCAGAAAAGAAAAGGAGGAAGCTTCTGCGGTTCTCAGAGTATTTTATGGTATAGAGAACTTTGCTGTGAATTTTGGGGGAGATATCAAGGGATGGTATCTGGATAAACCTAATCTTAACGAGATTACTTTTGGGTTTGGTTCTTTTTTGGTAGCTGTAGATAGTTTCTCGCCTTATAAAATGACTTTTTCTGATCTCCGTGCGATCGCTGAAAAACTGATTTACAAAAACGAAACCTCAACCAATGCCCAGACCACAGAGGCTCAATAAACCCAAGGGGCGTCTTCGGACGCCCCTTGCTCTTTCTGTTAAAACTCATTTAAAATGACGTGTTCTATCGCAATAGAAATGTCGCCTTTTTAAAATAAGGGTAACCACGAAGAAAGGGGTTACCATGAAAGAGGTGATACGTATGACGAAAAAGGCGATGGAAAGAGCGAAGGTGATGGAAATGATCAGAACGAAGAAAATCACCCAGAGAAAGGGTGCGGAGAAACTTGGCTTAAGCGTGAGACAGGTTCAGAGGATTTACAAAAAATACCTTGAAAAAGGTGATGAAGGGTTAAATCATGGGCTTGTAGGACGCCGTGGGAATAACAACAAGGACGAAATCAAGGAATTAGCTCTTGAACTTTACAGGAAAAACTATCAAGGGTGGGGTGCGGTATTAGCTGCGGAAGAGATCGCAAGGGAAACGGGGGCCACAATATGTCCTCAGACGCTCTATAGATGGCTTCGTGAAGAGGGATTGTGGGAAAGACGGAAAAAGACCCCGAAGCACCGTTTACGAAGGCCGAGAAAGGCTTCTTTTGGGGAAATGATTCAGATGGATGGAAGTATTCATGATTGGTTTGGGGATGGAAACAAAAATTGTCTTACGAGCATGGTAGACGATGCGACGGGCAAAACCTTTGGTCTTTTTGCGACAGGAGAAACCACGGAATTGTCGCTTCAATGTCTTTACGGATGGATATCACGCTATGGCATTCCAGAGTCGATATATACTGACCGGAGGAGTGTTTATTACACCAAGCGACAAAAGACCATAGAAGAAGAGTTTGAAGGGGAGGAAGCGCTTACGGAATTTGGAAGAGTGTGTAAGGAATTGGGAATTGAACTCATTTTTGCCAACTCACCGCAAGCGAAAGGGCGAATTGAACGCTCCAATGGAGTTCATCAAGACAGGCTTATTAAACTTCTCAAGCATAAGGGAATAAAGACGATAGAAGAAGCGAATAGGTATTTGGTAGAGGAGTACTGGGACAGGCACAATGCCAAATACAACAAAGAACCTCTCTCAGAGGAAGACCATCATGTTCCCCTTCTGGAAGGGCAAAACCTCAAAGATATGGTATGTTTTTCTGTGAAGAGGAAGATATCAAGAGACTATGTGGTGAAACATAAGACGAGGTATTTTCAGCTTCCAAGACAAAAAAGTATAGCCTTGAAACCTGGGGATAGGGTAACCATCAAAACATGGTTAGATGGTTCTGTCCATATTTACAAGGAGAGTGTGGAACTGGAGTATTATGAAATAAGCTCCACAGGGCATAAAGTCCCCTCCACACCTCCCCAAAAGACGACATTTCTATTGAGATAAATATGACGACATTTCTATTGAGTTGCGAGAACGCCCCTTGCTCTTTCTTGAAAAAAAATTGTTTTCTCGGTATATTCAATGCAGCTACAGAGGAGCGTTTATGGCAAAAAACCTTGGAGATATGCTTATCCAGGAGGGTATTCTTGAACCCGCCATTGTCAAAAAAGCCATTGAACTTCAAAAGAAAAACCACAAGAAGTTAGGGCACATCCTTATTGAAATGGGGGCTATACGCTCTGATCAGCTCTATCACATTCTTGAAAAACAGCTTGGTTTTCCCTTTGTCCGCAGTATTGAAGAACCATACAGAGAAGAGGCCTTTCATCTCCTTGATATTGGCTTTTGTAGAAAACATGCCATTGCCCCTGTTCTCACCCCTAAGGGCAGTCTCAGGGTCTATACTTCAGAACCTATGGCTCCTGGTCTTCTCAACCAGATCTCCTTTCGCACAGGACAGAAGGTGGAAATAGCCTATGCTACCGACGAAGCCATTCAGGCCTATCTTTCCCATTATGAAGGGAGGCTTGCTCCTTCAGCCTCACCTTCTTCTTCTGAAGAATTTGTTGCTGAATCGGAAGAAACAGAAACCTCTTCTCCTGCGGTTCAGTTGCTTCAGCACTACCTTGAAGAGGCTATCAGAAGAAAAGCCTCAGATGTTCATCTCGAACACCTCATTCAGGGGGTGCGTGTTCGTTTTCGTATTGATGGGGTTCTCTATGATATTGATCGTCCCTCTGAGGAGATTTATCCTGCGCTTATTTCTCGCTTGAAAATTCTTGCCGATCTGGATATCTCAGAAAAGCGTCTTCCTCAGGATGGACGTATTACCATTCCCTTTGAAGATCGACAGGTCGATATTCGTGTTTCCATTATTCCCACCGTTAATGGAGAAAATGCGGTTCTTCGTATCTTGGATAAGGGCAAAGAGGTGCTTTCCTTAGATGAGATTGGTATGCCTGAGTTTTTAGTGGATATGGTTAAGCAGGCAGCAGAACGCCCCTATGGTATGATCTTGGTGACGGGGCCTACAGGGAGTGGAAAAACCACCACACTGTATGGTGTGCTGAAACACATTGCCCGATTCAACAGAAAAATTCTCACTATAGAAGACCCTGTGGAATATCAGATGGAAGGGATCTCTCAGGTTCAGGCTCATAGTGAAATTGGGCTCACCTTTGCAGCCGGGCTTCGCGCCTTTCTCAGGCATGACCCCGATGTCATCATGGTGGGAGAGATCCGGGACAAAGAAACCGCTGATATTGCCATTCGTGCGGCTCTGACGGGGCATCTTGTTCTTTCTACCATTCATACGAATGATGCCGCCAGCACCCTGACCCGCTTTGTGGATATGGAAATTCCCCCCTATCTTCTCACCTCTACCATCAATCTTGTTCTGGCCCAGAGGCTTGTGAGACGTCTCTGCCCCCATTGTGCTCAAAAAGCGACGCTTACCTCTTTAGAAAAACAGAGTCATCCATGGGTAGGTAATCTCTCTACTCACTGGAAACCATCCGGATGTAGTGAATGCCACCAGACGGGGTATAGTGGGCGTATTCCTATCTTTGAATATATTATCCTCAATGAGAAAATCAAAAAGGCTATTCTTGGCGGGCTTTCTTCCTTTGAACTCAAAGAGGTGGCCCGTTCTATGGGTATGCTGACGCTTTTGGATCATGGAAGAACCCTTGTGGAAAAAGGGATAACCTCTATCGAAGAGGTGGAAAAAGTCACGATGTGGAGTGAGTAATGATTTTCCAGTATGAGGCCTATTCTCCAGAGGGAAGCCATCAAAGTGGCGTTATTGAGGCAAAAGACAAGCAAGAGGCCGCCCTCAAATTGTATCAGCGTGATCTCGTGGTTTTTCATTTGAGAGAATTGAGTACCAAAAAACAGTCTATTTCTCTCAAGGATCAGATTCTTTTTACTCGTCTTTTGTCCAATGCCCTCAGTGCCCATATACCCCTGACGAAGGCTCTGGAAATTATTTCCCAGGAATTTCCTCAAAGACACCCCCTCAAAATGGTAACGTTAGACCTCATTCGTCGTATTCAGGGGGGAGAATCTCTTTCTGAGGCTATGGAACTTCATCCGGAGGCTTTTTCTCCCTTTGCTATAAGTATGGTGAAAGCAGGGGAGGAATCCGGGGAACTGCCAAAAACCGTAGAAGCCCTTCTTCATTATCTTTCCAAACGCCTCTCTATCTCTCAGAAGATCAGTTCTGCTCTTCTCTATCCGGTCTTTATTTTGCTGTTTGCTCTGGCGGTGCTTTTCTTTTTTGCTTTTGTCCTGATCCCCCAATTTGAACAGAACTATGCTCAGTTTGGGGCGGAACTGCCGCTGTTTACCCGCCTTCTCATCGGATTTACCCGTTCTCTCAGAGAGTGGTCATGGCTTTTAGGTCTTCTCATTGTTGCCGTTGGAGGAGGCTTTTTCTTGGTGAGAAACAGGTCATGGTTTCGAAGGGGAAGGGATGCCCTCCTTCTCTCTCTTCCTGTCCTTGGAGAACTGATCAATAAGGATATTCTTACCAAATTTTCTCGAACCCTTTCTGTTCTTTTAGGAAGTGATGTGGTTCTCTCTGAAGCTCTCGATCTTTGCCGTGGAGTGGTAGAAAATACCCTTTATGAAGAAATGATTTCCCGGGCTATTCAAGATATTGCTCAGGGGAAAAAACTCACCGATTCTCTCAGACAAAATCGTTTTCTTCCCCCTACCTTTCTTCAGATGATGAGTATGGGAGAAGAAACCAGCAAAATAGACCAGCTCAGTGAGTATCTTGCTGATTTCTATGAACGGGATGTCGATAATGCCGTTGAAAAGATCACCACGCTACTCACCCCTGTGTTGATTATCTTTATTGGGATTATTGTGGGGTTTATTATCGTTGCCCTTTTCCTTCCTATCTTTCAACTCAGCCAGGTGTTGTGAATAAGCGTATAGTACAAAGGAGTTTTCGCTGTTTCTTTTTTTCAGCTAAAGAGTTGGTATTTGCTGAAATAAGGTGATAGTCTTTTCCTTGTTGAGGCACAAAGTGATGGAGAGCCTTTGGTCAAAGAAGTGAAGAGAGAAAGGGAAAAGCACTTGATGAATTTTTTATATACTTTACAAAGTAGAAATCACCAGAATTTTTTCAAAAACTTTCCAAAGTCTCAAAAATATGCTATAATAAAGGTGAAGTTTTCGGGCCGTAGCGCAGTTTGGCTAGCGCGCTTGGTTCGGGTCCAAGAAGTCGGGGGTTCAAATCCCCCCGGCCCGAAGGGAAGGTTTTCTCAAAAGGAGAACTCTCCCTTCGCTTCTTGGAAAACAGCAGAAGAGAGTTTTTCTGACTTGACTTTTCTGCCAAAATATGCTATACTATACATCTCTTATGGCGGGCAGGTACCCGAGTGGCCAAAGGGGGCAGACTGTAAATCTGCTGGCACTTGCCTTCGTTGGTTCGAATCCAACCCTGCCCAAAAAAGCCTCCCTGTGGTAAGGGAGGCTTTTTTATTGTCTTTCATGACTTTGCTTATTCTAAAAAAAGCGGGCCTTGTGGCCCGCTTTTTTCTTCCTACGAAAGATTACTTGTCCTTGGAAATCATATAGCGGAGCAAGTCAACCACGCGGTTGGAGTATCCCCACTCATTGTCGTACCAGGAAACAATCTTGAAGAAGCGCTTTTCACCCTTGAGGTTATTCTGCAGGGTGGCAAGAGAATCATAGATAGAAGAGCGAGGATCGTGGATAAAGTCAGTGGAGACAAGTTCCTCATCGGTATAGCCAAGAATACCCTTCAGATATGTTTCAGAAGCCTTCTTCAAGAGACTATCGATCTCTTCGATGGAAGTATCACGAGTAGAACGGAAGGTGAGGTCAACTACTGAGACATCAGCGGTAGGCACACGGAAAGACATACCGGTGAGCTTACCTTTTACCGCGGGAAGCACTTCACCCACAGCCTTTGCCGCTCCCGTTGTGGAAGGAATAATATTGATAGCGGCTGCACGACCACCGCGCCAGTCTTTTTTCGAAGGACCATCCACAGTCTTCTGAGTAGCGGTGTAGGAGTGAATGGTGGTCATGAGACCAGTTTCCACCCCGATACCTTCTTTGAGAAGAACATGGACAAGAGGTGCCAGACAGTTTGTCGTACAGGAAGCATTGGAAACAATATGGTGGGTCTTGGGATCGTACTCATGTTCGTTCACCCCCATCACAATTGTCTTCACCTCTCCCTTGGCAGGAGCGGAAATAATCACCTTCTTGGCTCCAGCATCGAGGTGCCCTTTGGCCTTTTCAGAGTCGGTGAAAAGACCGGTGGACTCAATCACATATTCCACCCCGAGATCCTTCCAGGGGAGATCAGCAGGACTCTTGGCGGCAGCCACACACTTGATTTTGTGGCCATTGACAATGAGAAGATCGGCTTCCTCACGAGAAGGATCGGATTTTGCCGTCTCCACTTTGTGTTTGAATTTCCCATGAATAGAGTCATACTTGATCTGGTAGGCAAAGTAGTCAGCATCAGTGGAAACATCTACCACTGCTACGACATCAATCTCCTTGCCCAAAAGTCCCTGATCACAGAGAGCCTGAAACACCATTCTTCCAATACGACCAAAACCATTGATACCAACCTTTACAGCCATTGCTCTATCCTCCTTTGAATTTTCCTTTCTTTTGAAGGGATTTCCAGTATTTCAAAGAGTATTATACAAAAAAATGAGAAAAACCGCAAATAAAGTGCCATTTAGATGTTACGAACCGGCATAACAAGATAAATAAAGTGCTCTTCACCCTTCAGCTTAAACTGCATGGCACTTTCAGCAGACTTTATTTCTAAAATAACCCGTTCGCTTTTGATAGTCCGGAGAAAATCCATCAAATGTCGGTAGTTCATAGCAAATTGAATTGGCTCATCATGGTATTCTACCTCAAGAGTTGCTTTTGCTTCACCATACACCGTATGAGTACTGGAAAGATTCAAAACTCCCTTCTTGACATCAAAGACAATCTTCTGAACGTCTCCTTCGCTCATCACGGACACATTTTCGAGTTGTTCCCGAAACTCTTTTACCGGTATCTCAATTCGGTATTGAATGGTGGATGGCAAAACATCGCGGTAGTTGGGGAACTTCCCCTCTAAAAGACCGGAGAAGAAATACACATTCCCGATCTTGAAGAATACATTTTGTCCTCTCACCGAGAGTCTCACCTCTCCTGTGGAAAGCGCTTTTTTGATAATCTTCAAAAAAGAAGCGGGGACAATCACATTCCAGGTTATCTCTCCCTTTTTCTCTTCATACTCACGAGACATAAGGGCAAGTCGGCGTCCGTCTGTAGTCACAAAAGATAACCATCCCTCGAGACTTTCCTCCATGTACACACCTAAAAAGAAAACCTTGGCTGGTTCTTGTGCCGTGGCGTATTCGGTCATCTCGATAAGTTCGCGAAGAGTTTCCTGGCTGAGAGAAATATAATTTTCCCATGTGTATTCTTGAAAGGTGGGGAAATTCTCGGCATGACTCCCATGGAGTTTATAGTAAATACGCTTGTTTTCTGGTGAGGCGATAATCACCTCGTAGGGGTTGTTCTCTTCAGTACTCACGAGAATACGAGAAGAAGAGATATGAGAAACCACGTCAAAAAGCTTTCTTGCATGGAGAAGGATAGTGCCGCTTTCTTCCACTTCGCCTGTCATCTCCAGCTTGATGCCATGTTCCCCGTTATATCCCTGCATGATAACAAGCCCATCTTCACTCACAGAAATATACACGTTCACCAAGACAGCAAGTGGATTTCTTGGGGTTACCACCTCATTGGCCAAACTGAGAAGAGCATGAAACTCATCACGGTTGACGGTAAACCTCATAGGCACCTCTCCTGGCCCTTCCAATTCAGAAGGTACATTTTCTTCATTATAAAGCCAGGAAGAAAAAAAATCAAATAGAAGAGAAAAATACCCGTGGTATGGTTTGAAACCCTCCTTATCTCCGTATTATTCCACTTGTTTTTTTCCCTTCTTCTCCTTATGATATACGAAAAGGAGTTTTGCATGAAAGAACAGAAAACCATTCTCCTTTTTCTCGATGGGCCTGTGTATCACAAAGCCGAAAAAGCGCGACAGTGGTTTGAATATACCCTCAAAAGATTAGAAGGTTTTGCTGATGAGATGTTTTTTGTGGGCCAGAAGCCCGATATGGCACTTCCTATAGAAAGCCTTTCTTTTGCCACGGGAGAAGAGTTTCTCACCTGGGCGGAGGGTTTTCCTCTTCATACCCAGTTAGTTATCGTGCCAGCGTATGCTCCCCTTCTCCAGCGTTCTCTCTTAGAAGAAGCTCTTGCCAAGCATAGCCGTTACCTTTTCGATTATACCTATGCTGAACTTCCCTATGGTCTGATGGGAGAGATTTTAGATAATGGAATTGTTCCCTTCATCAAAAAAGCTCTGCCGCAAGGGATGCCTCTTTTTCGTCGAAGCCTCAAAGAGTGGCTTGGTCAGGACCTTTCCTCTTATGATTGCAATATCGTTTTTACCGATATCCGGCTTCTGGAGTATCGCCTGAGTTTTGTGCCGGAAAATCACTACCAGGCCTCTGTTTTAGAAGCCATGAGGCAGGATACAGCGTCTTTTGAGAGTTTGCAGGAAATACAATCCTGGATAGCCTCTCACCCGGCAGTTCTTCGACAGGTTCCCACCTATATTGAGATTGAACTTACCACCATCCATGAAGCTGATGGGCCTTTTGCGGACGCTCTTCCCCGAAATGGGGAGATGTTAGACAAGGATCTCTCTTCTCTGCTGAGAGAGCTTGACGATTTTGCCCCTGATGCGGTTATCAGTTTTGGACTTTATGGAGAGGTGTTCGCCTATACCTACTGGGATACCCTTGTGAGGGAGGTGCAGAAACGACCTGAGAGGCGTTTTCTTTTTGAGAGTCGGGGGATATTTCTTCCCCAAAAACGCCTTGAAGAAGTCCTTGCTTTGCCCAATGTGGAGGTTATTGTAGATATCAGTACGACTTCACCTCAGCTCTTTGAGAAGTGGAAGAAGCCAGCATCTTCTCTTTTCCCCTTTGAGGGCTTGAGTGGTCTTGAGTTTCTTCATAACCTTCCCTCAAAAGAACGTCTCTATCTTCAGATCACCAGAACTCACGAAAACGACAAAGAACTTATGCGTTTCTACGAGGTGTGGAAAGATTTTTCTCCCCGTATCATTATTAAAAAACCGGATAGTTTTGGTGGCAAGCAAGTTGGAAAACGAGTGGTTGACCTTTCGCCTATCAAAAGAACCCCCTGCATTGCCCTTCAAAGGAATATGGTTATCTTTGTCGATGGAAATGTGCCCCTTTGCCGTCAGGACAAGGATGGTGATTATTTGGCGGGGAATGTTTTCAGAGATGGTATCATGACCTGCTGGGAAAACCTGAGCAAGGCCTATGAAAAACAGTTTGATGGGGGGATAAGTACACCCCTCTGTGTTTCCTGTGATGATTGGTGGATCTTTTCATTTTGAGGGCGATTTTTCTTTTCGTGAGGAAGACGAACAAAAATTTTTTGAAATACCTTTACTTTTTTTTTCGTCGCTTTATAATATGTTTCTGTAAAAAGAAACACCAAAGGAGTTTTGTATGGAGATTCAGAAGATTGACCTCATGCAAAAAGACATGCCGCGAAAGTGGTACAATATCCAGGCGGATCTACCCAAACCCCTTGATCCTCCTGTTGGGCCAGATGGCAAGCCTATTTCTCCTGATGCGTTAACGGCTATTTTCCCCAGGGCCCTCATTGAGCAGGAAATGTCCACGGAGAGGTGGATTGATATTCCCGAAGAGGTGTTAGATGTCTATGCTCGTTGGCGTCCTACCCCTGTTTTTCGGGCTATTCACCTTGAGCAATATCTGAAAACCCCGGCAAAGATATACTACAAGTATGAAGGAGCCTCACCGGCTGGTTCTCACAAGCCCAATACCGCTATAGCCCAGGCCTACTATAACAAAAAGGAGGGTGTTACCCGTCTCACCACAGAAACAGGGGCCGGTCAATGGGGGAGTGCTCTTTCCTTGGCAGGGGCTCTCTTCGGTGTGCAGGTGCGTGTGTATATGGTGAAGAGTAGCTACAATATGAAACCTGCGCGTCGGCAGCTCATGGCCACATGGGGGGCTGAATGTATTGCCAGCCCGAGTAATCTCACCGAATTTGGGCGTAAGATCCTTGCCGAAGATCCGTCCAATCCGGGGAGTCTTGGTATTGCGATTAGTGAGGCGGTGGAAGAAGCTGCGAACAGAAATGATACTAATTATGCCCTTGGGAGTGTTCTCAATCATGTCCTCCTTCATCAAACAATCATTGGCCTGGAGGCCAAGGCTCAACTCGCCAGTGTGAACGCCTACCCCGATGTGGTGATTGGTTGTGTAGGGGGTGGAAGTAATTTTGGAGGAATTGCCTTTCCCTTTTTGCATGATGTGATCAGAGAGGGTAAAAAGATCAAGGTGATCGCCGTGGAACCCAAGGCATGTCCGACCCTTACCAAAGGGCTTTATACGTATGATTACGGGGATACAGCAGGGATGACCCCTATCATGAAGATGCATACCCTTGGTCATACCTTCATGCCACCTACGATCCACGCGGGAGGGCTTCGCTACCATGGGATGGCCCCGTTAGTCAGTGCGGTTCTCAACGAGGGGCTTATTGAGGCCAGGGCCTACTACCAGAAGGAGGTTTTTGAAGCCGGAGTTCTTTTTGCGAGAACTGAGGGAATGGTCCCAGCTCCGGAAACCACCCACGCGATCAAGGCTGCTATTGATGAGGCTATACGGGCGAGAGAAGAAGCCACCCCGAGAACCATTCTCTTCAACTTTAGTGGGCATGGTTTCTTTGACATGAGTTCCTATCAACTCTACTTTGAGGGTTCTATGGAGGATTACGAACATCCAGACAAGGCCATTCAGGAAGCCCTCCATCACCTTCCCCTTCAGGCAAAATAAGAAAAAGAACCGGGCTGATTGAGACAGCCCGGTTCTTTGTTTCTTTTTTCCTATGGGCTCCTTTCCTATTCCTGCTCAAGGTGAAGAGAAGAGTTCTGTTTGAGAGGGGAAAGTGACGCCAGAGGAGAGGAGAATTTCCTGTGAGAGTTGTTTTTTTTCTCTTTTTGTGCTATAGTAAATGGAGAGAAAAGTATCGTGGTATCAAAACAATCTGTACAAAAGGAAAGAGAATGGATATCAAAGCCCTTTCCGATGAGGAGATTGTAGCCTCTCTGCAAAAAGTGGCAAAGGACGGAGATACCTTTGCACCGGAGGCGCTTCCCTACCTTGAGGTTTTGTATGATCGGTATTTTGATAGGGTTATCCAGTGGGCACAAACGGCAGGTGTGAAGAAGCAAGAAGCCATCGATGTGGCCCAGGAAGCCTTTATTCGGCTTTATTATCGTTGTCGGAGTTATGACCCTTCTCGGCCGTTTCGGTTCTGGTTTTTCAAGTTGGTGTACAACCTTTCCATGACCTATCTCAAACAACAACAAAAACCACTTTCGTTTGAGGAACATTTTTCGTTTGACGAATTGCCAGAGGATGAGGAAAAAAATTTTTCAGAAAAATTTCAATTTTGGGACACTTTTTATGGTATATTGTATGAAATGCCAGAGAAGCTTCGAGTGGTGCTGATGTGGCATCTCTTAGAAGACATGAGTTTTGATGAAATTGCGCAAATACTTAATATTTCCTCCCGTCAAGTAAGAAATCGGTATGACAAAGCCTTGGAGTGGGCGAGAGAACGACTTGGGAGGGACAACAGCGATGAAAGGTAAGGGGCAGGAAAGAAGATTTAAGGGGCAACGAGAGAAAGAAGCCTTGATAAAAGGGCTTCTTCTCTCCTTCCGTGAGGCGATGAAGGTGGAAAAACCGCCTTTCGCCCAGTTTGTGCGCCAGTGCGAAAAGCGCATGGCTTCAGCGAGGGAAGCACGCAGGCTGGCCGCGAGGAGATGGGGTATGACTCTTCGCTGGGGGTTAGCGCTGGCAAGCGTGCTTATCCTTGGTGTCTTCGTTGGTCGGGGATTTTTCTTCCTTTCGGCGAAGAAGGACTTTGTGGCTACCCAGATGGGCAGAGTGGAGATAGCCAAGGGATCGAGTCTCCATGTTTCTCAGTACAAGAGGGATTCTTTGAGAGTGATCCATTTTGTGCTTTCTTCGGGTGAGGCAAAATTTGAGCCTGAGAAACTTCCCGGGGATGTGCGCTATGTTGTGGAAACCCCCCATCTCTATATTCGTGTGGTGGGAACGGTATTTCGGGTTCGGGTAGATGCTGAGGCTACCGTGGTCAAGGTTGAAGAGGGAAAGGTATGGTGCTATCCACGAGCGGAAGGGTACACCCTGAAAACGGTTTTGCAGGAGGAGAGTCCCAATAAAAGTGTGGCTATTTTGAGTGGTGGGGGAGAACATATCTGGAAAGAAAAGAAAAAAACTGAGGGAGTGACAAAAGAGGTCGTTAAGGAAAGTGAAAAAGCGGTTTCCCAACAGGTGAAAATCCCTCAAAAGGATCAAACGAGTGCTTTTTCAACGGATGGAGAGAAGTGGAGTTTTCTTTTTTACCAGGAATACAAAAATTATCGAGTGAGGTTAACGGCTTCTCAGCGACTGGAGATTGTGTCTCTTGCTGAGAAAAAAGAGGCATCCATTGATCTTTCTTCATGGGCGAAAAGCTGGTTTATGCCGGTACTTTTACCGGATTCTGTGGTGGTGGTCTCTCATACGGGGATTATTCTTCGTTTTCGTTATGATGGAAAGATTCTTTTCAAGCTTCGCCCTGTGGACGGGAAAGTGGTGGGAGAACCCCTGGTCACAGGTCGAGGGGTTGTTCTCATGCAAACCCATGGCTTAACGGTGTGTTTGTGGGAGGGGACATTCTGGACTCTTCCTGCTGAGGCATCCTTCCTCTCAAGAAGCAGGCCGTACTATGATGAGGAGAGGGATGTTCTTGTCTATGCGAATGAGGCGGGGAGTATTGCAGGTTACAGTATGGCTAAAAGAGAGATACTCTGGACGCACCGATTGGTGAGGGAATTTGTAGGAGCCCCAATCATTGGAAAAGAGGGAGTTGCCTATCTTTATGGAGGAAATGGAAACGTCCTTATTGCCGTCGATGTGAGGGATGGGCATTTTGTCTGGAGTACTTCTCTGGAGGCACCTCTTCAAAAGATGGACATCGTAGGGGAGAGATTGGCACTGGTTCTTGCCTCTTCAAAGGGGAGCCATATCCAGTTGTTTTCTCTTCGGGAAGGGGAGAAGGTTGTCACCTTTGTACTTTCGAGTGGGATTAAAACCTCTCTCCGGGAGAAAAAGATGTGGTATCTTCTCACCGAAGAGGGGGAGGTCTATCGCCTTGATACCGAGGAGGGAAGACTTCATCTGGTGACAAAGGTTCAGGATGTGACGGGGCTTACCTTTATCAGTAACCGTTTAGCCACAGTAGGGGCCTCTGGTCTTCGGTTTATTGAGAAGTAAGAGGCAAAGGGTAGAAATTCAGGTTGGAGAGGATTCGGTAGTCTCCTCCCATATTCCAGAAGGTATATCCTGAACCGCCGCCATCCCATGTTCCTGAAATCTCACGTTGCACATAACTTTCGTTGTAGTATTTTCTATCATAACTTACCCCTATCTTGAAAGCCTGAACGTAAGGGCGTATGAGGGACTGTTTTTTGGCGATCCAGTGGTTGCGTTTACTTCCGTAAAAGTAAATCCGATAGGGCCTTTCTTCGGCCGGTTCATAAGCCATAAAACCCTGGTCAAAGTGAGAAGGATAGTACATGGGACAGAACGTGTCCACGAAAGAGGAGAGAAGGTCTATCTCCTGGTAGGTTCTGAGGCTTGTTCTATACCAGCCGTTAGCTCCATAGATATCCATGCTGAGAGGAACATCAAGATGCCTCCGCATATATCTGAAAAAGGAATAGAGAAGTGACTCTGGGGTCATACCCTGGGCTTTTGCCCGGTAAAAGAGGTGGGAGAGATTCTCTCCATCGGTGGGGAAACGTACATAGTCAAACTGTATCTCATCAAATCCTAAGGCAACGGCTTCTTGAGCAATGGCAAGATTGTATTGCCAGACGAGGGGGTGGTAAGCATCGACCCAGTATTCCTGGATCTCTTTTTTGGTTTCTCCCGTCGTCTTTATGCCCTGCCATGGCTTGGAAGAGTTTTTGTCCCAAGAAGCAAGCATAAAGTTACTGCTACTATAGAGCACTCTATCCTGGAATAGCACAATTCTGGCAATAAGATACCATCCCCTTTTTTTGGCTTCTTCAATAAAAGAGGAGAGGGGGAGAGGACGTGAATGACCCAACTGTTTGAGGAGGGGGGTTTTGGGAGAAAACCTGAGGTTTCCCCAGTCGTCTTTGAGGTCTATCACAAGAGCGTTGGCTTTTTTTTCTTCCATGAGGGAGAGAATGGGTTTGAAACGAGATGGTTTGGACACAATGAA
Organism: Longinema margulisiae; assembly: GCF_025266855.1. Taxonomy (GTDB): domain Bacteria; phylum Spirochaetota; class Brevinematia; order Brevinematales; family Thermospiraceae; genus Thermospira. The sequence goes on along the minus strand of NZ_CP053071.1, from coordinate 986,709 downwards.
AGGGGGAAGATAAAAGGCCACCTTGTTTTTTGCTTTCTCCTGTCGTGGGGAGAGAAGAGGAGGCTGAAAAGCCCACAGGTCAGAGAGAACAACGCCATCTATCCAGAGACAGGACACCGTTCCCTGTTTTTTGTCTCTGAAAAGCTGGCAAAGACTGGCAACCTGGTGGTGTTTTTCCCATGGTTTTAGCTTTATGCCATCGAAAACCATAATACCCTGGTCGCTTGTGAGAAGAAGCCCTTCTTCAGAAAGAGTAAGCCCAGAAACAAAACCGTCATCTAAAGCCAATTTTTGTACCTTTTCCCATCGTTTGTTTGTATAAGAATAGAGATGGGGGAAAAAGTTGTTCACCGCCCAGATGCCCTTCCATTTTCCAGAGGAAACCACAAGAAGAGATGATATCTCTTCGTTGTAAAGGGTATCAGCAAAAAGACCACGGCTCTCTCTTTTCCAGTTTCCTTCATAGCGGAAGATGCCATTCAGGGCATGTCCTGCCCAGAGAGTAAGGCGCGGGGTAGCGCTGATGGCTACACTCAGCCATCCACGGTAAGTGGGAGAGCCAAGAGAGATCCAGCTCTGGCCAGCGTTGGTAGAGAGATAGACGGTACTTTTTGAACAGGCGGCCCATACGGAGGGGTTATCCGGGGCGATAGCCACGTCCATGAGAGGTTCTGTATCGGGAAAGTAGTGAACACCCTCTTCGGAGAGATCCTGAATGAGCCACGTCTGAAGGCCTGTGTTTTTTGGGCTTATTTCCCCTGAGGCGGGGTCAAAAAAGAAAAGCCCATGGGAGGTTCGAAGAAGGATACCTGAAGGGGCAGAAAGTATTTCCCATACGCTTCCATTGGTCCAGATAGGCAAAAAGTCTTTGTTTGTATAGACAAAAAAGCCTTTGTCTGAACCGACGTAGATGGCGCTATAAAGAAGACAGGGGATTATCAGGAAAAAAAGAGAGAAAGCCTTTTTCATAAGACCTCCAGAGGGAAAAAGATATGCTTTTTGTAATAGCCGGGGGTGAGGGAAAGTTCCCGGGCAAGTGTGAGAGCCTTTTCTATTCCTTCTCCCACCTCTTCTGGCCGGTGAGCGTCCGATCCGAGGATAACCTTCTTGCCACCTTTTTGGGCGTATCGTGTGAGAATCTGGATATCTGGCATACTGAAGGGAAGGCCTTTTCTCCAGAGGGAGGTGTTGATCTCTAGAGCTATATCT